>NZ_JAXOFP010000004.1:0-165769 GCF_041224285.1 Corynebacterium drakensteinense | reverse complement strand
GGGGTGGGGAAGTGCCATGGGGCTCCTTAACGATGCGCGCTCACCGCAGTGGCGGGATAAGGCACACCGGGGAGTCGCTGTCGCGTAGCTGTTTTGGGGTCTTGTTGGGTTCAACCCTACCTTGGTGCGTAAGTAGCGCGGGGCCGGAGATGGAGGTAATTGCGCTTGCTGACGGCAAAGACTTCTTTTATCGCGGGATACGCGACAGAAGTGTGGGTTAAACGCCAAAAGTGTGTTTGGTCGGGGCGTCGACCAGCGTATTGTGTCTTTTTTACAAATAGGCCTCCTGAAACCGGCTATTTTCGTTCACTATTTGTAAAAAAGACACCATAGACATGATTACCGGCAGACATGATTGCCGGCGATAAGGCAAGCGGGTAGTGCCCCCAGCAGGATTCGAACCCGCGACCGACGGGGTAGAAACCCGTTGCTCTAATCCACTGAGCTATGGAGGCCGGTAGATCGCGCCCATGAGCGTCGATCCGCATGAAAACTATACCGGATGCTCCGAACAAGCGACAATGCTAGCCAGTTCACACCGGTTCAGAATCTGCAGCGATCAGTTGTAGGTTAGAGCCTATGGCTACCCCGACCTCACGAGTGCGATCGACCTGGCCCTGGTACCTAGCAATGCTGCTGACCGCCGGTTTAGCAGCCGGCATTATCTCCGCGCAGTTCCTCGCGGAGTCGTTGGCAGCGCTCGGAATCCCCGACCCAGGCATGCTCACCACTTTCGGGCTGCCGTTTTTGCGTGCCGCCGTCTGGATTCTCGTCGCACTCGCCGTCGGTTCTTACCTGCTCACGGCATTCCTCATCCCACCGCGCATGCCGGAACCCGCAGCCGACGATCCCACGCCGAACTCCGGCCTTGCCCAAGCCCGACTCAGCGTCGACGGGCACTTGGCCGCACGCACGGGCGCGCTGAGCTTGCTCACCCTCGCTGTCGTCGCGTTGGCGATGGTCTCGATGACGTTTTCTGATGTCTCCGGAACCCCGTTTTTCAACACCTTCGGGCATTGGGACGTTGCGCTCAGCCAAGTAGCCGAAGCCAAATCCTGGCTGATCATGTCGCTGCTGGCGGCCGTCGTCGGCATCGTCGGCCTGTTTGCGCGTCGCTGGACGATGCAACCGTTGCTGCTGGTCGGTGCGGTGATCACCGTCGTCCCGCTGGGCATGGAAGGCCACTCTGCCTCCGGCGGTGACCACGACTGGGGCACCAACTCCTACCTGTGGCACCTCGTCTTCCTGGTGCTGTGGATCGGTGGGCTGACCGCACTGATCGCGCATTCGCGCCGCTTGGGTGAACACCTCGAACTCGCCGTGCGCCGCTATTCCTCCCTGGCGCTATTCGCCGCGGCAGTGATGGCAATTTCTGGCATCGTCAACGCCGCATTGCGCATCGGCCCACACCACCTCTTTACGACGAATTACGGCTGGATCATCACCGCCAAAACCGTGCTCACCCTCGTCCTCGTTGGCCTGGGCTGGCTGCACCGCACCCGCAGCATCCCGCAGCTGGCGCAGCGCCCGGGCATATTCCAGCGCATCGCTATCGTCGAAGTGCTGGTGATGGCATTGACCGCCGGCATCGCTGTCACCATGGGCCGCACCCCGCCACCGGCACCGGACGATCCGAGCTTGTCGACGATGGAAATCACCGTCGGCTACGACATCCCATTCGAGCCGGACATCCTCAACATTTGGACTATTTGGCGCTTCGACGTCATGTTCAGCGCGCTCGGCATTCTGCTCGCCGTCGGCTACCTGTATGCGGTGCGTCGTGCTCGTCGCGCCGGACATTCCTGGTCGTCGGGCCGCACCGCCTGGTTCTTGCTGGGTTCGCTGGG
Source organism: Corynebacterium drakensteinense (assembly GCF_041224285.1). Lineage (NCBI taxonomy): Bacteria > Bacillati > Actinomycetota > Actinomycetes > Mycobacteriales > Corynebacteriaceae > Corynebacterium > Corynebacterium drakensteinense. The sequence continues at coordinate 163,922 of NZ_JAXOFP010000004.1, read as the reverse complement.
TTTGGCGGTGATCATGAGTTCGGGCATCGGCATGATCATCCCGGCGACGTTCTCGATGCACATGATCGGCCACATGCTGTTGTCGATGACCTTCCCGGTATTCCTGGTGCTCGGTGCGCCGCTCACACTGATCATGACGGCGTGGGAGCCTGGTGAATATGGCAAACCCAACCTGCATGATTGGACGCGCGCGTTCTGCCAGTCCCGCGGGCTGGGCATGATCACCTACCCGCCGGTGAACCTCGCGCAGTTTATTTTCGTCTTTTACGCGTTGTATCTCAGCTTCGACTGGTACCAGGCGGCGATCTCGGATCATGCCGGCCACGTGATCATGAACTGGACATTTTTGGTTTCCGGCTATATCTATTTCTGGGAAGTCATCGGCCCGGACCCGCTACCAGGGCGCAAGCAGCCGCTGGTGCGTTTGGCGTGGCTGTTTTTCTCCATGCCGATTCACCTCTACCTGGGCGTTTATATGATGCAGCTGACAGATATTCTGGGCGAGCAGTTCTACTCCTCCATCGATTTGCCGTGGGATATTGATTTGCTTGCCGATCAGCGCGTCGGCGCCGGCATTGGTTGGGCTGCAGGTTCGTTCCCGTTGATCGTCGTGTTCGGCGAGCTGTTCCGCCAGTTGTTTACTTACGACCGCGAACAGCAACAAGCCATTGACGCGGAGATGGACCGGGTGCCGGATCATGGGCTTGACGACGATGAATATTCTGCAGGCGATCAGCAGTCCACCCCGGTGCCGGAACGCACGCGGGCACCGCAACGCACCCCGGCTCCGGAACGTACCCCGGCGGCCGAATCTGCTAGCGAGCGTAAAAATAATTCAGAATTAGTTAACGAATCTGGCAATGCATTAGATTTGTATAATGAGATGCTGGAAAAAATGAGTCGCGGTGAGCACATCGACGATGATTATTATGAATCTGAGATGCGCCAACCCCGTCCACGCAAAACACGCAGAAAACGGAAGCGCTAGCTTCACTGCGCTTTCCTGCCCAGCATGAGATGGCAATAGTGAATATCGAATAAGAGAAATTGAGGCAGAGTCCATGAAGAAACGTCCCGTCGCGATTGCGCTGAGCGCGCTGACCACCGTAATGCTTTCTGCGATGACTATGGCTGGAACCGCCCAGGCCAGCCCGGGCGGCTCTTCGGATTCGGTCGGCGTCAACTCGTTAAGCAGCAACAGCCTGGGAAGCAGCAGCGTGAGCAGCGGAGAGGGACGTTCCGGTGGGCACAGCCCACGCGCGCAAGCGGCACAATTGGTGACAATGGGCGATTCTTTCACCGCTAACGGCCACGTGCGTGCGGCTCAGCTCGTGCACAGCGGTGTCCCACAAGAGCTATTGAGTTCTTCGGGTAGCGGCTCGTCGACAAGCAAGCTCATGCCAGTCGAAATCGGGGTCAATGGGTGCGGGCAAGATCCGCAAAACTGGCCACGCCTACTTGCAGAGCAGACCAACCGTAGCCTTGCGGATTATTCCTGCAACGCTGCGAAATCCAGCAACGTGGTCGAAGACCAATTAGACCAAGCGATTCGCGATGGTGCGCTCGGCGCGGAGACACAAGAAGTAATCGTGGCAGTTGGTGGAATGGACCTGCAGGGGGCGTTCACCGGGGGATTGCTGAACTTCCCGATGCCGTTCCCGCAAAAGCTGATCGACGACTACAACGCACGCTTCGAACATTTGGCCGCCCGCGTGCGCGAGGTTGCCCCGAATGCGCGCATCACCCTGCCGTCATACCTGAGCATTTCCGACGAAGCCAGCCGTATGTGCATGGTCAACGTGATCCCGAACCAGCCTTTGGGCCTGGTGGTTCCAGGTGCGTCCCTGATCGAAGAGCAGATCGCGAACGTGCAGCGTGATGCCGCCAACCGTATCGGAGCGCGTTTCGTCGACGTGCAAGCCGCAACAAAAGGCCACGGCACCTGTGCACCGGATGCGCAGCGTTATGTCTCAGCGGTACTCGTCGATCGGACTTCACCGAAGCACACAATGTCGATGCACCCCACGGTGGAAGGCTCCCGGGCGATCGCTCGCGAATTGGCCAAATAGTCCCGGCGCTGCAATCTTTGCTTCCTCCCTGTTGTACCCCTTGGTGCGGCAGGGATTTTCTCTATGCGCAACCGTCCGCGCCCAACCGGTGAGAAATCTGTGGATAACTCGAGTTGTCCACAGCCCTGGTGTTGCCGACATTGTTACGCCCGATACTTCCGGTGAGAGTAGGTGATGCCAGCACAAATCGTGTTGGTAGACATCGAAGCTCAACAACGAGCCTTGGAAGGGGAAATACCATGTCGCAACATCAGATCACCATCACTGGACGCATTACCCAAGATCCGCGCCTGCGCCGCGTTGCTGGCGGAAACTGCGTTCTTGACATGCGCCTCGCATCCTCGCGGGCCGTGCGAGATACTGAGCAAGAATCCGGCTGGCGTGACTATGACAACCTGTTTATCGACGTCGAGACCTGGGGGCAGTTAGCGATCAACGCTGCGATGAGTCTGCACAAGGGTTATCCGGTCGTGGTGGTGGGGTCGCTGGTGACCCAGGAATGGGAAGATGCCGAAGATAACCGCCGCTCGAAGACCGTTCTGAAAGCCAGCCATATTGCTCCCGATCTCACACACCACGCCGCGGCATTAACGACGCGGAAAGCAGACCGCGATGCTTCTGGAGCGCCCGTGCTGAACGTGGAGGATGTAGTTTTCGATCACGACGCCTTGGCGGACGCAGCCACCGGCACGGGGGCCGGCGCCGGAACTGCCGGAGGTGCGGGAGCCGCAGGGAATACGGGTAATAAGGACGGCTCAGCGAACACGGGTGGTTTTAGCGATGAATCGGCCATCGCGTTTGGCGAGCAGCGAGTCGAACCCGTCGGTGCGAAATAGCATGCCGTTGCGAGAAATTGGGCGATAATTATTTGCGCTGTTCCAGGCCCCGTGGGTGCGGGATCGGTGGTGGGGCGGGCGCGAAAGTCATGTATTCTCGTCAGAGATAAAGATTTCGTGTCGTTCCACCTAATTTCGCAAAGGGGAAATATGGGCGAGTTCATCTATACGATGAAAAATGTACGCAAAACCGTGGGTGACAAGGTCATTCTTGACGACGTCACCATGGCGTTTTACCCCGGCGCAAAAATCGGCGTCGTCGGCCCGAACGGTGCCGGTAAATCGTCGATCCTGAAGATCATGGCCGGAATGTCGGAGCCCTCCAACGGTGAGGCATTCTTGGACCCAGGCGCAAGCGTCGGAATTTTGCAGCAGGAACCTCCGCTGAATGAAGAAAAGACCGTTCGCGGCAACGTGGAAGAAGGCCTCGGCGAGATTTTCGAGAAGAAGCAGCGTTTCGAAGCCATCGCGGAAGAAATGGCCACCAACTACACCGACGAGCTCATGGAAGAAATGGGCAAGCTCCAGGAAGACCTGGATAACGCGGATGCTTGGGAAGTCGATTCCAAAATTGAGCAGGCCATGGAAGCACTGCGCTGCCCGCCATCCGACGAGCCTGTTACCAACCTTTCCGGTGGTGAGCGCCGTCGCGTGGCGCTGGCGAAACTGCTGCTATCTGAGCCGGACTTGCTGCTTCTCGACGAGCCAACCAACCACTTGGACGCGGAGTCCGTGCATTGGCTGGAAAAGCACCTGGAAAACTACCCAGGTGCCGTGTTGGCAGTGACCCACGACCGCTACTTCTTGGACAATGTCGCGGGCTGGATTTGTGAAGTCGACCGCGGCAAATTGCACCCATACGAAGGCAACTACTCGACCTACCTGGAAAAGAAGCAGGAGCGTCTGCAGGTTGCTGGCAAGAAGGATGCCAAGCTGCGCAAACGCTTGAAGGACGAGCTGGAATGGGTTCGTTCCGGTTCCAAGGCGCGCCAGGCGAAGAACAAGGCGCGTCTGGAGCGCTACGAGGAAATGGCTGCCGAGGCCGAGCAGTACAAGAAGCTTGACTTCGAAGAAATTCAGATCCCGACCCCACCTCGTTTGGGCAACAAGGTTGTCGAAGCCGACAACCTGACCAAAGGCTTTGGTGATCGTACTCTGATCAAGGATCTGTCTTTCACCCTGCCGCGCAACGGCATTGTCGGCGTGATTGGCCCGAACGGTGTCGGTAAAACGACGCTGTTCAAGACGATCGTTGGTCTGGAAGAGCCAGATGACGGCAAAGTCAGCGTCGGCGAAACCGTGCAGCTGTCCTATGTCGACCAGAACCGCGAAAACATCGACCCAGAAGCAACCGTCTGGGAAGTTGTCTCCGGTGGGCTGGATTATATCCACGTCGGCCAGAACGAAATGCCATCGCGCGCATACCTGTCTGCCTTTGGCTTCAAGGGCCCGGACCAGCAAAAGCCTTCCAAGGTGCTCTCCGGTGGTGAGCGTAACCGCTTGAACTTGGCGTTGACGCTGAAAGAAGGCGGAAACCTGATTCTGCTTGACGAGCCGACCAACGACTTGGACGTCGAAACGCTCGGCTCTTTGGAAAACGCCCTGGAGAAATTCCCGGGCTGTGCGGTGGTCATTTCGCACGACCGTTGGTTCCTGGACCGCACCTGTACTCACATTCTGGCGTGGGAAGGCAATGTGGAAGAAGGCCAGTGGTTCTGGTTCGAAGGTAACTTCGGTGACTACGAGAAGAACAAGGTCGAGCGCCTCGGTGAGGATGCAGCGCGTCCTTCCCGCGTGACGCACCGTAAGTTGACCCGCTAAGGCTGCTAAGGCTGCTAAGGCTCAAGCATTCCCACTATGTGTGGCGAGCATTCCAGAAAGGTTTCCAAGGTTTTCTATGGCGGATAACCCGGCAATTCACCAGTACCACGTGCCACTGCGGTGGTCTGATTTCGACCGCTATGGGCACGTGATGAACGCCAACTATGTGGAAATCGCCCAGGAGGCTCGCCTGGCGTACAAAGAGGCGTACTTTGACCCTAACGGGATGGAAGATTTTGCTGCTTTTGTGCGCAAACTCGACCTGGATTTCCGTAAGCCAATCGAGCCAGAGGGCAATTCGATTCTGTTAGTGGAATCGCAGGTCGTTGAAGTCGGGAATTCCTCATTCGTCACCCGGCAGGAAATCAAAGACAAACACGGCCGTACCGCGTGTGTCATTGAAACTGTGTCTGTTGCGGTAGACATGGATACGCAGATGCCACGCCCGTTGACTGACGACGAGCGCGAGATCATGCGCTTGGAGTCGACATTGGCCAAAGCCGCGGATCGTGCAATCGCGAATTCTGCGTCGGCGCCTAGCCGTGTGGCTGCCGGTGCGGGTGGTGCAGCGGCTGGAACGTCTGGAACAGCAGCTGGCGCAGCGTCGGGGGCCGCTGGTTCCGTCCAGCAACCAGGTGGTGCCGACGATAACTACGGCGACGAGATCGGCTACGGCGACGAAGTCGACTACGGTGATGAAGTAGATTACGGCGACGAGGTTGGTTATGGCGACGAGGTCAGCTACGGAGACGAAGTCGACTACGGTGATGAAATCGACTATGGCGACGAGATTGGATACGACGATTAATGTCCGAATCCCTTGAGGTCACAGCAGGCGGGCCAGGGCTTCGGGCCTTGCTCGCGCGCGCCGTCGGCCTGGATGCCAGCGCCTCAGCCCGATTTCGGGTACTTAGCAGCGATGGCGACGGTGACGATCTCATCGATGTTTTCGTGACCACCCCGTTTGATGTCGTGGCATGTCGACGCATCAAAGGCACCGTCTCACGCGATGGGGCAGTAGTTGCAGCAAGTACTTTGTTGCACTGCCTAGAGACCGGACAAACCCATCTAGGCCCTGCGCGTGATGCTTCGTGGCCGGGGGCGCTTCCACCTGCCCACGGTTTCCACTTGTTGGATAATCTTCCCGTGCACGTGGTGCGGGAACTCGCCGATAAAGGCCGAAATTTGGCGCGGCAGTTTTCCGGCCCCATGGGGCCGCCGCAAAGCCTGCTGAACCAAACTGTGCTCACTGTTCGCCCCGGTGCTGGCACTAGCGCAGAGCAGGCAGAATCTTCTGCGCCCGCAGAGCACACAGAACATGCAGAGCAAACTTCTGCCGAACTTTCAGAAAACTCTGCGGCACCTGCTTCGGCTAATTCACAGGACGAGGTGGAAATCCCGATGCGGATGATTTTCGCCTGCACCAACTTAGGCTTGATCCCTGGCTTTTCTGCTCCCATGGATATTCCGCGCCACCTGCGGGTTTCAGCCCATAGTCGGTGGGCGCGGGTCGATGCGCCGTTCGGCAGCGTCTACCATTCGAGCGGTCTGTCGATGCTTTTCTAACGCCCGTGCAACGCTGCCTGATACTGTGGCAGCGTAGTTTTGACCGTCGGCTCGCTAACCTGGCCATATTTTGGTGTCGATTAGCGCCCGGTCCTTGGCAGTCAACCCCCAGCAGTCAGTCGCCGTTCACGCTGTTTTCACAGTGTGGGCGGCATTTTTGCGACATTCTAAACCAGCGGACAGAAACCTCGTTGCAAGCGGCCAGAAATAATGCACGTAGTTTTCAGTAAGGGGCAATAGGGTAGTGCTCATGCCAGATACTGCCCAACATGAAGCTAAGGTCACCGGCCGCATCATTGGAATCGATGTCGCCCGTGGCATCGCGTTACTCGCGATGATCATTGCCCACCTGTATCCGCTGAAAGGATTCGCTGGGGCCTTCCTCGAAGGCTTCCCGTCGGCGCTTTTCGCGGTGCTATCCGGAATTTCGATGACCATCATATTCAGCAAGCGCGGCGCCGTCGATGTTTTTATTCGCGGCGTGCTCCTTGTCATAATCGGCATCGTGGTCACCCCCTACGCCGGCACCATCATCGTGGTATTGAAAGCCCTGGGGATCGGCTATATCGTGTTCGCGCTATTGCAGATCCCACGCTGGCGAACCAATTGGGTCGCCGCCGGGTTTGTCGTGTTACTCGCAGTATCTGGCATCGTGCGCATCATTACGCTGCACACCACTCTCCACGCGTTGCTGCGCGAGCCTTATCCCATCGTGATGTGGCTGGCCTACATGGCCGCTGGCGTGCTGTTCGCACACTGGTTGCGCGCCAACAACTGGCGAGTTGCACCGCTGGATACCACGGCGATTTTCGCAGCATGTATCGCTATGGTCATCGCATTCGTCGGTGTCCTGGCGCGGGACTGGATCGATTCGGCCTATGCCGTCGCCACGCGCAACAACCTCGGTATCGCCGTGCAAGGGTTCCTGGATGCAAAACCACATAGCGGCGGGCTTGTCGACGGGCTCGCCACCATTGCGGGATCGCTCGCGATGATCCTGCTCTGCTTGGCACTCGTGCAGACAGATCGTTGGGTATTCCCGCTGAAGGCCATGGGCTCGATGGCACTGACGGTGTATCTGGGCCATGTGATTTCTGCGGGCATCATCAACAAAGGACACATCGCGACGCAATACCCAGAGCTAGCCGTGGGCACCATCGTGGTCGCAATCGTTGCCACGAGTGTGTGGGCGATGTTCTTCCGCTATGGCCCACTGGAATATCTGCTCGGCACCATTGCGCGGACAGGTTCCAATGCGGCAGCTGCCGTCACCGGAAAAGCTGGAACTACCAACAAACCTGGAAACACCAGCGAACAGCCAGCTCCAGTACAACACTAATATCCATTTTTGAATAGAAAGAAGTCTCACCATGTCGAAAAAAGCTGTCTCCACAAAACGTCGCTTGCTTAGCTTGTCCGCCCCAGTTTTGGCTGCTAGCGCTGTCCTGGCGACGAGCGCTCCGGCGCAGGCTATGATCAGCGACCAGTTCGCCGAGGACTCCGTGCACGCCAACGCGGTGGTCTCGGAACAAATTGGTGATGACGGCGACGAGGACGGCAACTGCACCGGTACCGCAGTCGCGGACTACTGGGTGGTCACCGCTCGCCACTGCTTGGAAAACTCTGAGACCCCAGGCGGCAGCATCCGCGTCGGCCAGGGAGACGACCAAAAACGCATCAAGGTCGCAGACTGGTACAAGGCACCGGCTGGGGATATCGGCTTGATCCGTACCGCAGAACCAATTGGTTTGAAGGAATACCCAGAGATCATGCAGGAAATCCCGGATCAGGGTGTGATCGAATCCTACGGTTGGTCTTCTGAGGGCTCCGGAAAGACCGAGAAATTGCCAAAGGCTGACGGCAAGATCACCGAGCTAAACAACTTCGCATTGTTCGGTGGCGAGCAGGCTGCGATTGCGCGCTTGGATAACGATGCGGAATTCCAGCAAGGCGATTCCGGCGGACCGGTCTTCATGGACGGCAAACTCTATGGCGTGCTCTCTGCGGCATTCAACCCAGATAATCCAGAAGCCACCACCTCGCCAGAATCGATCGTCGCCCCGGCTGCCGAAAGCTACGACTGGATGATCCAGACCATGACTGAGCAGTCGGAGTCGGTCAGCTCCGATGAAGCAAACGTCTCACAGGGTGATAACACCTCGTCGACGGATAGCTCCGCGGCTGCGGATTCTTCTGACGACGGTTCCAGCAACACCACTTGGCTGATGTTGGGCGGTGCCGCCATTGTTGTAGCACTGGTGATTGGTTTGGGAATTGTGCGCAAGCCCAAGAAGTAGGGAAATAGGGCAGTAGGTGGAGCAACTAGTGTGCTTCCGAGGCACCGGCCCGTCCTGTTTAGGTGCTGCCCAATTATCTAGTTGCCAACTGCCCAACTGGCCCTAGTTCAGCGGCATAATCGCTTGGTCGAGGACATCGGCCAAGCGATTATTGCTGCCGGTTGCCTGGCTATAAAACCGCGCGCGAACGAAATCTTCGCGCAGATTCGGCCGACTTGCTGCGGCTTGTTGCCGCATGGTGGCATCATCTCTGACGGCAAAGCGTTCCGTGTCGATGACGAAGCCAGCGTGCCGACACAGTTGCTCGAAGAAAATGAACTGTGTACGAGTATTACCTTCACGAAAAACGTGGATGACGTTGAGTTCGCCCCAGATTTCGGCGAGCTCGCGGACGAACTCGGGCTTTTCCAACCCTTGCAAATAATTCTTTTCTGCCAGACGAGCGTATTGCTTGCGGGCATCTTCGTGCATGACCTCGGTGCCCGGATAATAAGTAAACGCCATCGTCGGATTGTCTGGATCATCCGGGTGCAACACGTTGGGGCCTTCTTTGGTCATCCACCCGTGCGGGCCGACGCGCGGCACTCCAGCCCAGTCGTACACATCCTGGAAGATATAGCCGTGAATGGCCTGCATGTGTTCGTAATCGAAGTTGCCCTCGATGGGGTTGGCTTTAAGCTCAGCCATACGAACTGCGGAGGCAAATTCTTCCATCTCACGTAATACGTCAGGATCCGGCTCACCGTACGGTTTATCCGGCCCGCGGAATTTATTACGAACTACCTTGCTTCCGGGAATGTAGTAGTCTTCCCAGCTTTCATAGCCCCACCCATTGTCCGACATTAGCGCATCTTCAGGTAGTCCAAGCCGCGACGGATGGCTTCGTCTCCGGTGAGTTCTCCGGTTGCGACTAGACGACGCAGCTCGCGGAGATATGGGTCGTGCAGTGAGTGTCCCGCTGCGCCCAGGGCTGCATCCGACAATGCTTCGGCTTCGGTTAAGGCAGGCACGGCTTCGGCAGTGTTTGCCACCGAATCAGCAGAACCGATGCGTGGTAAAGGTGCAGACATAACAAAACCTCCGAGTGATCGTGCAGTCTAGTTTACCCAATGGGTACCCAGAAAGCAGGTGGTTTACTCGGAGGTTTTCCCAGCTTAACGCCGGTTTATATCCCGGTAACGCGGGAGTTAAACCTGCCTACCGGCCGGGCACGTAGCTGCCTTCGTGTTGGTACAGCTCGGAGCCTTGTTCGCGGAATTCCTGGGCTTTTTCTTCCATGCCCTCTTCGACGGCTTCACCGTTGGCCTCGGCCACGGCAGTGGCAACATCGTCGTCGACTGGCTTCTGGAAGGCCGGCATGCCGAGATCCGCCATGTCATCGCTGAAGGCATCGCGGATGTCCCGGCTGATGCGCATGGAGCAGAACTTCGGGCCACACATCGAGCAGAAGTGCGCGGTCTTCGCTGGCTCGGCAGGCAGCGTCTCGTCGTGGTAGGCCTGCGCGGTATCCGGATCCAGTGACAACGCGAACTGGTCGTGCCAGCGGAACTCGAAACGTGCCTTCGACATGGCATCGTCCCACTCGTGTGCGCCGGGGTGACCCTTGGCGACGTCAGCTGCGTGCGCAGCCAGCTTGTAGGTGATCACACCGGTTTTCACGTCGTCACGGTTTGGCAAACCGAGGTGCTCTTTCGGGGTGACGTAGCACAGCATCGCGGTGCCGCCCATCGCGATATTGGCGGCGCCAATCGCGGAGGTGATGTGGTCATAACCAGGGGCAATATCGGTCACCAGTGGCCCCAGCGTGTAGAACGGCGCATCGTTGGTCCATGCCTGGGCGTGTTCGTTGTTGACCTGCACCTTGTCCAGGGGAACGTGGCCTGGGCCTTCGACCATGACCTGCACGTCGTATTCCCACGCGCGCTGGGTCAGCTTACCGATGGTTTTCAGCTCTGCGAACTGCGCGGTGTCGTTCGCATCGGCGATGGAACCTGGGCGCAGGCCGTCGCCAAGCGAGAAGGCGATGTCGTAGCGGGCGAAAATCTCACACAGCTCGTCGAAGTTCTCGTACAAGAACGATTCCTTGTGGTGCGCCAGGCACCAACCCGCCATGATCGAGCCACCGCGGGAGACGATGCCGGTCACGCGCTTGGTGGTCATCGGGATATACGGCAGCAGCACGCCGGCGTGGATGGTCATATAGTCCACACCTTGTTCAGCCTGCTCGATAACGGTGTCACGGAAGATTTCCCAGGTCAGATCCTCGGCAACACCGTTGACCTTCTCCAGTGCTTGGTACATCGGCACGGTACCGATCGGAACCGGCGAGTTGCGCAGGATCCACTCGCGGGTGGTGTGGATGTCATCACCGGTGGACAGGTCCATCACGGTATCGGCACCCCACCGGGTAGCCCACCGCAGTTTGGAGACTTCCTCTTCGATGGAGGAAGTCACCGCAGAGTTACCGATGTTGGCGTTGATCTTGGTCAGAAACTTCCGCCCGATGATCATCGGCTCGGATTCTGGGTGGTTGATGTTATTCGGGATGATCGCACGGCCGCGGGCAATCTCGCTGCGCACGAACTCCGGGTCGCAGTGCTCGCGCAGCGCCACGAACTGCATTTCTTTGGTGATAATGCCCTGGCGTGCGTAGTGCATCTGGGTGACGGTTTTGCCTTCTTTGGAGCGCAGCGGCGGGCGGGATTCACCTTTCCACTCCTGGCTAGCAGCACCACGGCGTTGTGCGGAGCGGCCGTCGTCGGCAAGATCGCGTCCACGGCCGTCGTACTCTTCCACATCGTCGCGGTCCTTGATCCACTGCAAACGAAGTGGCTTTAGCCCACGGTGCACATCGGCCTGCGGGCCACGGGTGCGGTAGACGCGGAATGGTTTGTTCGGGCCAGTGGGAGAATCATCAAGCTGGATCTCAGTTTCTGGAACTTCCAGGTCTCCCTCGCGGATCGGGGAGTAGGAGTGCTTGAAGTGAATCTCGTCTTCGGGGGCAGCGGTGTGCGCGTCATGGTTCGCCACAGTGCCCACCTCCTTCCTACGTTGGTACTAACCAACAGGTTCGAACGGTGCTCACGCGGTCTTAGCGTGATCTCAGCCCTGTACCAGCAGGGCACCCGTGTGTGGTGCAAATGCTTGTCGACGGTTGCGGCGTGCCGTTTCCACAGAACGATCAGGCACGTGATGCTGATCGAAGAAAGCTGTGGTGCATTCCGCAATCCGGTTATGTTTAGCCTACAACACGTACCCTGGGGGTAGGCAAAGAGAATTCACTGCACCAACCCCGCGTTGAATTCTCGCTATGCACGCCTGATGCACGAACATGCACGAAGCAATCAAAGTACCCAGAAAGAGGTTCCAGCCATGAAAATTGGTGTTCCCGCGGAGATCATGAACAGTGAAGGCCGCGTCGCCCTCAGCCCAGCAGCAGCCCAGGCGCTTGTCGACGACGGCCACGAAGTGCTGATCCAGTCCGGCGCCGGCGAAGGCTCGAGCTACGTCGACAGCGATTACACCGAACGCGGTGTCACCATCGTCGACACCGCGGCTGATGCTTGGGCCGCCGAGATGGTGTTGAAGGTAAAAGAGCCTTTGCAGGAGGAATACCAGTACCTGCGCGAAGACCTGCTGCTGTTTACCTACCTGCACCTGGCTGCCTCCCGTGAGCTGACTGACGCGCTCGTCGAGGCCGGCACGACCTCGTTGGCGTATGAGACTGTGACTGATAAAAACGGTGCCTTGCCGCTGTTGACCCCAATGTCGCAGGTCGCAGGCCGTTTGGCGGTGCTGGAAGGTTCGCACCACCTGCTGTCGCACCACGGCGGCCGTGGCGTGCTGCCTTCTGGTGTACCGGGCACCAAGGCTGGTCGCGTCGTCGTGATCGGTGGTGGCCAGGTCGGTGCCTCTGCGGTGGCGATGGCACACGGTCTACGGGCAGAAACCACCGTGCTGGACATTGATGCTGGTACTTTGGCGCGCTTCGATGATCAGTACGCCGGTACTGTGCGCACCCAGATTTCGGATCCAGTGACCATCGAGGAAGAATTGCTCGAAGCTGATCTGGTGATCGGTGCTGTGCTGGTTGCCGGTGGTAAGGCGCCGAAGCTGGTTTCGGAAGATCTGATTAAGCGTATGAAGCGCGGTTCCGTGCTGGTGGACGTTGCCATTGACCAGGGTGGTTGTTTCGAGCCTTCGCGTAAGACCAGCCACCAAGATCCCGTGTTCCGTGTTGGCGATGCGCTGATGTACTGCGTGGCGAACATGCCTGGTGCCGTGGCTAATACCTCGACCCGTGCGTTGACGTCTGCGACTCTGCCGTATATCCGCGCGGTTGCTGCCGGTGGTGTGGATCAGGCTATTGAACGCTTCCCAGGTTTGGCCGATGGCTTGTCGACGCGCGACGGCAAGCTGATTTCCAAGCCGGTGCGTGAGGCCTTCGACTGGCAGGACTAGTTTTCCACCATTAAAAATAAGGAACGCTCCCACCCGTATCGGATGGGAGCGTTTTGCTGTTAGCTAAGCAAGCGTTGTGCCTGTGCGGTCTTAGGGCTTAGGCAAACGTGCGGCGTGCGAAGAATGCGACGGCGCTGCGGAGCGCCTACCGCCTACCGCAAACCAAGGTCCCGGCGAATAATGCCCAGATCAGGTTGTTGTTCTGGCGCCGGATGATCGGGCATATTCCGCAACATATATGCCAGCTTTTGCATGTGATTCCAGATAGCAGCGCGGAATTCTTCCGGGATGGTTTTCTGATCGATCATGTCCAACGAACGGCCCATCAACTCGAGCCAACGCTCCGCTGCAGCGGTATCAATCGGAAATTCCGCGTGCCGCATTCGCAACCGGGGCGAGCCGCGACGTTCATTAAACAACTTCGGTCCGCCCCAGAACTGCACTAAAAACCACAGCAGGCGGTCGCGGGCACCGTCGAAATCCTGCTCCGGGTACATCGGCGCCAGGATGTCGTCGTCAGGAACCTGGGCGTAGAAACCGTCGACAAGCTTCTCGAAGGTTTCCATCCCGCCGACGGCTTCAAAGACAGAACCCGGGCGCTCACCGGAGCGAATGTCTTGGTTATGACTGTGAGCGTCCAAGTGGCTCGCCTCCCGGGCCGGCAATACCGATGCCGTGTGGGTATGGAGTCTTGATGCCAGCTTCGGCCAGCTCGTTCATGATCAAACCGTTCATCACGCGCATGACGTGCCACTGCTCGCCCGGCATGGTGATGACAGAAACGCGGTAGGAGAGGTAATCCGGGTTGAACTCCGAAGCGCCTTGGATTTCTGGAGCTTCCATGATTTCGTTCGCGCACCGTTCGTCAGTAGCAGCCTTGGCCATGGCTTCGGTAAGCACCTTCCAGACCTTGTTCTGGTCGTTGCTGTGGCTGACTGGAATCTGGAAGCGGGCGATCGACCAGTCGCTGGAGTGGTTAGCGACCTTCAAAATCTCGCCGTTACGCACGTGCCACAACGCGCCGTCGATATCGCGCAGGGAAGTGATGCGCAGCGAAATCTCTTCGATCTCGCCCATGGTGCCGTCGCCCAAGTCGACGACGTCGCCGATGCCGTATTGGTCTTCGATCAGCATGAAGATACCGGACAGGAAGTCCTGGACCAGCGATTGTGCACCAAAACCAAGGGCGACACCGACAATACCTGCGGAAGCAATCAGTGGGCCGACGTTAATGCCGACAACGTCCAAAATCGCGATGACGGCCCAGACCCAAACAAAAATGGCGACGGCGGATTTTGCCACACCGGAAAGCGTCTTGATACGCGATTTCCGGCGGTTTTCCCGCGATTTTTCCATCAGCCGGATCTGATGCAATTTCTCCGGATCAGGCTCTGGGACCTCATGGCTGTGCTTTGATTCGGCCTGACGCTCCGCAGTTTTCTTGCGGCCATCTTTCATGTTGTGGTTGGCCAGTTTGTTGATGCCGCGCACCAGAATCCAGTGCGCAATTAACGCGAACAGGATAATCAGGCCGATGTAGATGGGGCGCTGGAACAACCACGCTTGGGTTTCTGGGTTATTCCACCAGTTGTTGACAGTGTTCACTGTTTCCTCGGCAGACGGCACCGAAGGAACAGAATTTGATGCGAGGTGAAAAATATTCGTGCTCATCTCATCCTTAAGTCTTTGCTTTGGCAATCGATTTCCGCTGCAACTTTGGCCATCTTACGTGGCTAGGCTGCAAGTTGGCTGTGAGAGTGGCGGTGATATTCGCAATACAACTCGCGCATGTGGTTTATGGTGGAAGGTATGAATTCACCTGCAGAAAACAACCTGACCCCGCACCGGATTCCGGCACCGGAATATCCGGCTGCGCACCACAAACTCACCGCTGATGTGAAAGCCGATTACCTGAACGGATTTAGCTCTGCGGCCATTCACGCCGGCTATGAACCAGATCCGCACATCGGTTCTGTCAACGTGCCGATTTACGCCTCCACCACCTACGCCCAGGACGGTCTAGCCAGCCTGCGCGGTGGTTTTGAATACGGCCGCGTGGCCAACCCGACGGTACGCAGCCTGGAAACCACTTTGGCTGCACTGGAAAAAGCGCCATACGCCCGCGTGTTTTCTTCCGGCATGGCCGCCACCGATACCTTGCTGCGCATCCTGTTGCGCCCAGGCGACCACATGATCCTGGGCAACGACGCCTACGGCGGCACCTGGCGTTTGATTGAGTCCGTATTCAAGCCGTGGGGCGTTGACTACACCGTCGTCAACACCTGCGATGTCGACGAACTCGCCGGCGCGATCCAAGAAAACACCCGCGTGATCTGGCTGGAAACCCCGACTAACCCAGCGCTGTCGATCAGCGATATTTCCGCCATCGCCGAGGTCAAAGGTGGCGCATCGCTGGTCGTGGACAACACCTTTGCCTCGCCGTATCTGCAAAACCCCATCAGCCTGGGGGCAGACCATGTGCTGCACTCGACCACGAAATACTTGGGTGGTCACTCCGACGTCGTCGGCGGTGCAGTGGTCACCGCAGATAAAGACGTCGACGCTGAACTGCTGTGGTTCCAGGGGGCCGTCGGTTCTATTGCCTCGCCATTCGACGCCTACCTCACCACCCGCGGCATGAAAACGCTGGCGGTGCGCATGGATCGCCATTGCGATAACGCAGAAAAAATCGCGGAATTCTTCCAATCCCGCCCGGAGATTAAAACCGTGCTCTATCCGGGCCTTGCAGATCACCCAGGCCACGAGACTGCCGCCAAGCAAATGAAGCGCTATGGCGCGATGATGTCCGTGCGCTTCCACAGTGAGGAAGCAGCGAAACAGTTCTGCCTGAACACGACGCTGTTCCTGCTGGCAGAATCCCTCGGCGGTGTGGAATCACTAGTAGAACACCCCACCAGCATGACTCACGTGTCTGCCGAAGGCTCCGAGCTTTCCCCACCAGCTGATCTGGTGCGCCTGTCCATCGGTATCGAGGATATCGACGATCTCATCGCTGATCTCACGCATGCGTTGGACAAGTTGGGCGAGAAATAGCGTAGAGATCTAGCCGAAAAACTAAGGAGTCGAAATGACACAAGAAGAGCAAACACAGCCCGAACAAATCCAGCCAGCACAACCACGCAAGATTGCCGTTGTTACCGGAGCCACCGGCGGCATGGGACGTGAGATCGCTGCCGATCTATCCCGTGACCACCACGTCTATGCGTTGGGCCGCAACGAAGCCGGGCTAGAGGCGCTGTCTGCCTGCGAGACCATCACGCCGGTTGGCGCAGATCTGGTCGCAGAATTGCTTGACGACGACGCCCAACACGGCGAGCAGCTTGCCGACGTCCTCGCACTCGAATCTGTCGACGTGGTGGTACACGCAGCAGCGATCGCAGAGAAAAAATCCGTCGACGATGCCACCCCGGCCGATTGGCGCAAGCACTTCGACATCAACGTCTTCGCCGCTGCCGAGCTGACTCGCCAGCTGCTGCCTGCATTACGCAAAGCTGAAGGCGATGTCATCTACATCAACTCGGGTGCGGGCCACGGTGGGCATCCGAACAACGTCGTCTACGCCGCCACCAAGCATGCGCTGTACGCCGTGGCGGATTGCCTGCGCAAAGACGAACGTGAAATCCGTGTGACCACGGTTGCACCAGGACCTACTGATACCGCGATGTTGGAGGGGCTGATGGGCGACTACAACGCCGAGCACATGATTGCCCCGGCCGAAGTCGCCCACGCCGTTCGCTCGTGCGTGGATGCGGGCCCAACCACGCAGTTCACCGAACTGCGGGTGCGCCCGCGCATTGAGCTAGCAGACCGTTAATTACTCCCCGCGGTCGATGCGCTGGTTGCGCAGGGCACGAGCAGTGCGATCGCGGCCTTCCAGCACGAGTCGACGCAAGCCAGCAGGCATATCGCCAGCCAGGAAGTCGTCGGCACGCTGCAAGCCCTCTTCCGTCTTGTCCCAAGTTGGGTAGGTGCCGGTCAGTACTGCCAGCGCCATTTCTGGGGAGAATTCCGCCCAGACTTTCTGCGCGTCGGCGAAGTAAGCCTCGTTGAATTGCTCCAGGTGCTTCGCCGAACCAGTGAAGGTCAGTCCCAGCATCTTGAATCGGGCTTCCAAGTTGCCCAACTCGCCGGTGCGCAGTTCATCCCAGATCCGCTTCTTATTCTCGTCGCTGTTGATTGCGGCCTCGACCTGGAGCGCAGCCTGCGCGCCAGACGAGGTTTTGTCCAGCTCGCGCTGTTGGGCGATCTTTTCGCGTATGGCGGCTTCCTCACCAATGGCACCGTCAGCAGCCAGTGCAGTCAGTGCCTTCCACCGCAGCCCAGCATCGTCGTCATTATCCAGGATGCCTTGCAGGTAGGTGCGAGTGGAATCGACCAACGGCAGGTGGGACAGCGTTTTGATGAAGATCAACGCGCGGTCTTCGCTGCCGTTTTCTGCGGCGGCCTGAAACGCCTCGCCGAGTAGTTGCGCCCCTTCTGCCTTCGCCCAGTCCTGATCGGCGTAGGAGGTCAGAGCGGTCACAGCCTGGCCGGTGATGCGCTCGAGCACCGCCATCTCGGTTTCTGCCTGCGCACCACGGGCGACCAGCTGCACGAAATCGCGAGCCTTCAGGTTGCCGTCGCGTGTCATCTCCCAGGCGGCAGACCAGCACAACGTGCGAGCCATCGGATCGGCGATCTTGTCGATGTGCTGCAGCAACGTCTGCAGGGAGCGCTCATCGAGTTCTTGCAGGCAGTAGGTGAGATCGTCGTCATTGACCAGCACCAGGTCTGCGACTGGTGCGCCGACCAGCTCGTCGACGTCGGTGAATTCGCCATCGATATCCAGCTCCACGCGCTTGGTACGCACGATCTTTTGTGTCTCTTCGTCGAAGCGGTAGAGGCCCACGGCAAGGCGGTGCGTGCGCAGAGTGTCACCGGCCTGGTGCACCGCGAACGAGGTGTAGGTTTTGCCATCGTCGGCGGTGCGTGCCGACAGGGTGTTCACGCCCGTGGTCTTCAGCCACTGCTGCGCCCACCAGCTTAGATCGCGGCCGGAAGCGTCCTCCAAGTGGCCCAGCAGATCTTCGAAGGTGGCGTTGCCGAATTTGTGTGCCTCGAAGTGGCGACGCACACCGGCGAAGAATTCCTCGCGGCCGACATAAGCTTGCAGCTGTTTCAGCACCGAAGCACCCTTGGCGTAGGTGATGCCGTCAAAGTTCTGCTCGACGGTTTCGATGTCCGAGGCGTCGGTGGAGATCGGGTGCGTCGTCGGCAGCTGATCCTGCTGGTAGGCCCAAGATTTCTCGATATTCGCGAAGGTGACCCACGCGGTGTCGTACTGAGTTTCTTCGGCCTGCGAGATCGCCGAGGCCCAGGTGGCAAAGGACTCGTTGAGCCACAGATCATCCCACCACTGCATGGTCACCAGGTCGCCGAACCACATGTGCGCCATCTCGTGCAAGAAGGTATCGGCGCGGCGTTCGTACTGGTAGTGGGTGGCTTTGTTGTGGAAGACGAACTCGTCGCGGTGGGTGACGCAACCGGCGTTTTCCATCGCGCCCATGTTGAATTCCGGGCACAGCACCTGGTCGTATTTGTTGAATGGGTAGGCGATGCCGAAGTTGCGGTGATAGAAATCAAAGCCCTGCTTGGTTTCGGTAAACAGGCGCTCGGCATCGAGGTGTTTCGCCAGTGATTGGCGGCAGAACAGAGCCAGGGGCACGGAAATTTCGCGTTCTTCCTCGCTGGTTTCCGGGTGCGCGGTGAGCGTGCCGGTCCATTCGTCGCTGACCTGGTAGTAGTGGCCAGCACACACGGCGATCAGGTAAGTGGAAAGTTGATAGCCGATGCGCGAGTTCCACTCGCGGGAATCTCCGTTATCAGTCACCGTGGATGTCTCGTTGGTGATCACGGTCCAGTCAGCTGGAGCAGTGATGGAGAAATCGTAGGTCGCCTTCATATCTGGCTGGTCGAAACAGGCGAGGATGCGCTTGGCGTCGGCAGTCTCACACTGGGAGTACAGGTAGACCCGGTCATCAGCCGGATCGACGAAGCGGTGCAGGCCCTGCCCGGTGCGCGAATAGGGGATGCGCGCTGTGACATCAACGCTGTGCCGTCCTGGCTCCAGCCCCTGCAGCGGGATGCCGTGCTCGGCGTCGTACTCGGTCGGCTTCTCGGTGCCGTCGATAAAAAGCTCCACGATTTCGTCGGCACGCAAATCCAGGAAGGTGTCTGCCTGCTGGCCTTCACGGACTTCGAAGTCTACGACGGTGTGGGAGGTGAAAAATTTCTCCGAGACGGTCAGATCCAGCGCCACCTTATAGTTGTGGACCTTGATCTGTCGTGAGCGCTGTTGCGCCTCGTCGCGTGTCAGGTTTAGAGAAGTCACGGAATGAATTACCTTTCTTCTGCGTTGTACTTAATACTGTGGCTGGTCGATGTTGCGGCCGGTACCGCAGCGCTATTAGGTCATGAAGTTGTTCGCACCCAGCTTAATGTCTCCCTAGGATGGGTGGTGGCGGTTTCGCTGAATGACTGCGACAAATGCACATGATCGCCCATGAACTGGGCATCGTGTGCGGCCAAGTGTGTGGTCAATTTTCCCCGGATGTAGAAGAAGTCCCGAATGAAGAATTAAGGAGAACACAATGGAAACCGTACGTTTTTGGTTTGATGTGTCCTGCCCGTTTGCATGGCAGACTTCTCGCTGGATGAAGGAAGTCGAGAAAGTCCGTGACGTGCAGGTCGAGTGGATGCCGTTTTCTCTGTCCGTGTTGAATGAGGGCGCGGATATTCCGGCCGATTATGCAGAGATGATGAAGGCCAACTGGGGCCCAGCCCGGGTTGCTGCCGCGTTGAAAGATCAGCACCCTGACAAGGTTGATGCCTATTACACGGCCTTGGGCACATTGATCCATAAGCAAGGCAACGGTGGTCAAAAAGGCTACGGCGCTTACGACGATTTGATCGTGCAGGCTTTGCAAGACATCAACGCCGACGTCGAGCTGGCGAAACTGGCAAATAGCGACGAAGTTGATGAGAAGCTGCGCGCATACCACCAGCAGGCCATCGACTTGGTCGGTAATGATGTGGGAACTCCGGTAATGCAATTGGGTGATGCGGCGTTCTTCGGCCCTGTTATTACCCGTGTTCCAGAAGGCGAAGAGGCCGGGGAACTTTTCGACGCTGCGCTGCGTTTAGGACAGTATCCATACTTCTTCGAACTGAAACGTTCCCGAACCGAAAACCCACAGGTGTAACTATGTTTGGTACTTTTATTACTTCTCTGATCATCGCTGCTCTGGGCGGTGCCGCTGCCTTTTATTCTTGGCGGCAAAATGCCATGGTGGCCCTGATTTCTGCAGGCGTGTGCTTGGTTGCTTCGATCATTGCCGTGATCACCGGCCTGGCTTCTACCGTGGCAGTCGTGTTCAAGCTTTTGCCGTGGCTGCTGCTGGCGTTGGGCATTTGGTTGGTCTACCGCATGTTGACTAACCGTAACTCCGATGCTGGTGCTGAAGCTGATGCTCCGGCGCAGCGACCAGCGCGTTAAGCGCTGATGCGGTAAGCGTGAGCACTGTGCCTCAGCGCCTCCGTACGGTGGAGTCAGTGCGGAGAGCTAGTGCAACCTACTACCGCCACGCTTAAGAATTAGCCGTCTGGTTTACCCCAGGCGGCTATTATTGTGTGTATGCGCGTTTATCTTGGAGCAGACCATGCAGGTTTTGACACGAAGAACCTGATCAAAGACCACCTGAGCAAAGCTGGATATGAGGTCATCGACTGCGGTGCACACACCTACGATGCCGACGACGATTACCCGGCATTTTGCATTGACGCTGCAACGCGCACCGTCAATGATCCGGGCTCGCTAGGCATCGTGTTGGGGGGTTCCGGCAACGGTGAGCAGATCGCAGCTAACAAAGTAGAAGGTGCGCGTTGCGCTCTGGCTTGGTCGCCAGAAACCGCACGCTTGGCACGCGAGCACAACAATGCGCAGCTGATCGGAATTGGCGGGCGCATGCACTCGGAAGAAGAAGCCCTGCAGATTGTTGATGCTTTCTTGGACCAAGAATGGTCGGCTGCAGAACGTCACCAGCGCCGAATCGATATTTTGGCGGAATACGAGCGCACCGGTGTGGCCCCGGAAGTACCAAGCGCCGAATAACTAATAACTGAGGCTGCAAATGGAGCTTCCCGTAGAAAATAAGTGGCACCGTACAGACGACGGCAAACAAATAGCAGGAGTCTGTGCAGGCGTAGCGGAAACGTACGGGGTCAAAGCCGATACTGTGAGGTGGTGCTATGTCCTAGCTACTCTGGTAGGCGCCCCTATGATCTTCGTGTATCTATTTCAGTGGCTGGCCTACCCCAAATGGTAGATATTTGTTTTAGCGCAGATTTTGTTGTCAGCTAAAAACACCAAGCACCCCATTGTTGAACCAACAATGGGGTGCTTGCTTGGCTTAGGTCTTGGTTTTAGAAGTCAAAGCCGAGGTCAAACAGGCCGCCGTCATCGCCGCCCCCGAAGAAGCCGCCGCCGTCGTCCATACCTGCATCGTCCATGCCGCCCATGTCATCCATATCACCGGCATCGCCACCATCGGCGCCATCCATGCCGTCAGAACCAGCGCCATCTGCACCGTCGAGGCCTTCACCGGCACCAGACTCAAACTCGTGGGCGCCATAGCCCACGCCCGACATGCCGGCGAACATCATGGAAAACATCATCGCTGAGCTCATCGCCCACACACCAGTCAACAGGGCAGGCTCCCACCAACGAGTGGAATACCAACCAGCTGGGACCGGGCGTCCTGCGACGTTGCCGCCGGGGTAGTAGTGCGGCGCGTCATCGCTGGCTTTCGGCGAGGCGATGATGTGCTCGCCTTCGTGATCGATCTCGCGACGCTCGGTAACCTTGCCCGCGTTGCGTTGGCCTTCCAACGGCGGGATTTCCGGCCCGGTGGACATGCCCATGATCTCGCGGGCGGCGTTGGCGTAGTGCATGCCTTCGAGGGCGGATTCGCGGGCTAGTTGTGCTTGCTTGACGGTGGTTGCGGAAGACAACGCCGAGACCGCCGCGTTGTGACGCTCGGAAGCATCGGACATCGCCTGTTTGGAGGCAGTATCGGTGCCGTCGATGCTGTAAACCTGCGAGCCGAGCCTATCGATCCAACGCTGGGCGTCAGCACGTGCGTCGTCAAGCTGGTTTTGGTTGTTCTGTTCTACTTGCTTCTTGTTATTTCGGCTGGAGACATAAAAAGCGATGCCAATGCCGATAACGAGGATGAGCAAAATTTCCATGGTTGATATCACTCCCGAAAGGTTTGCTGCCATTCTAGCGACTAACCGCCTCATGGTGTGCTCCCCGATACAGGGTTGTTTGCGGGTGAGTTGGTGGCGGAGGTAGTGGTGAGAATGCAGCCTGAAACCGCCGGTACGCGTGGAGATTTTGGCATGGCCGCGAACATGTTGTAGGCTATTGAACGCACCGCAAGGGTGCGTGGGAATGTCGTATAGTGGCTAATACCTCAGCCTTCCAAGCTGAAGACGCGGGTTCGATTCCCGTCATTCCCTCCACGTTATCCCGTGGGGCTGATCAGCAAAAGCACTGATGTTATCTGTAAAGATATAAACATTCAGTTGTAAGATCAGTCTCACGGGATTTTTCTGCTACCAATTCGGCGTAGGCTGGGATGCTGTTGAACAATCCAAAAAAAACGACACCGTTTAATCTCAAGCAGCGTAATCCCAAGGAGCTTTGACTAGATGTCGAAAACCTACGCCGATTTTCTGATCGATACCCTCGCCAAACAAGGCGTGCGCCATATCTACGGCCTCGTCGGTGACAGCCTCAACCCCATCGTTGATGCTGTGCGCCGCCACAAAGACATGGAGTGGATCCACGTCCACAACGAGGAATCCGCGGCCTTTGCCGCCGGAGCGGAATCACTGATCACTGGCGAACTCGCCGTGTGCGCTGCCTCCTGCGGCCCAGGTAATACCCACCTGGTGCAGGGGCTTTACGACGCCCACCGCAATGGAGCTCGCGTTCTCGCCCTGGCGACGCACATCCCGAGCGAAGAGATCGGCACCGGCTTCTTCCAAGAAACCCACCCGCAGCAAGTGCTGAAAGAATGCTCCGGCTATATCGAGGTCGTCCATACCGCGAAGCAAGGCCAGCGCATCCTGCACACCGCGATCCAGAACTCGGTAGGTAACAAGCAAGTCTCCACGCTGGTGATCCCTGGAAATATCGCGGCAGAAGACGTCGGCGAGCCCGTCAGTGGTGGCGTGATCGCCCGGAAGAAGGGGCAGATGATCCCGGATGCTGACGACGTCGACAAGCTCGTAGCCGCCATCGATAAAGCAGAAAAGATTACCCTGTTCGTCGGTGCGGGTTCTGCAGGTGCGCATGACGAGATCATTGAGCTGGCAACCCACCTGCATGCCCCGATCGGGCACGCGCTGGGTGGCAAGGAAATCATCCAGTACGACAACCCTTACGACGTCGGCATGTCCGGCCTACTGGGCTACGGTGCCTGCTACGACGCCTGCCAGGATGCCGATCTGCTGCTGATGTTGGGCACGGACTTCCCGTACGTGGACTTCCTGCCTGACGGCGACGATGTGGCCATCGCGCAGGTGGATAACAACCCAGAGCACCTGGGGCGCCGCGCGGTGCTCAGCCACGCGATCTGCGGCGACGTGCTGCCCACCGTCACGGCGTTGCTGGAGAAGACTAAGGCGAAAACGGATCGCTCTTTCCTGGATGCGATGCTGAAAAAGCACGAGCGTGAGCTCAGCCAGGTGGTCGATGCGTATACGAAAAACGTCGAAAAGCACACCCCGATCCACCCAGAATTCTTGGCGGATCAGATTGATGAATTGCTTGACGACGACGCCATCGTCACCGTCGATACTGGCATGTGCAATGTGTGGGCTGCGCGTTACGTCAACCCGACTGGGCGCAACCGCGTGATCGGTTCCTGGAAGCACGGCACCATGGCCAACGCGTTGCCGCAAGCCATTGGTGCACAGCAGGCTGATCGCAACCGGCAGGTCGTAAGCTTTTCCGGCGATGGTGGGCTGGCGATGCTGATGGGTGAGCTGTTGACGGTGCGCCGTAACAACCTGCCGGTGAAGACGGTGGTGTTCAATAACTCTTCGCTGGGCATGGTGAAACTCGAGATGCTGGTCGAGGGCATGCCAGAGTTCGGCACCGATCACGATGGCGTTGACTACGCCGGTGCTGCGGAATCGCTGGGCATTCCTGCCGTGCGCATTACGGATCCGAAAAAGGCACGCCAGCAGCTCAAAGAAGCCCTGGAGATAGATGGCCCAGTGCTGATCGACGTGATTACCGACCCAAACGCGCTGTCCATGCCGCCAAAGCTAGAGCTCGAGCAGTTCAAGGGCTTCGCGCTGGCGGCCGGACGCACCGTCCTCGATGGCGGCGTGGGCAAGATGCTGTCGATGGCGCGGTCGAACCTGCGGAACATCCCACGCCCGTAAGCTGCTATTGTTCGATGCTTGCCGCCAACTCGACGGCTTGCCGGATCGCGCGTGCAGCATCGAGTTCTGCCGCCACGTCCGCACCGCCGATGACGTGGATGCGGTTGCGTTGTTCGTCGGACAGGCTATCGAGATCCGCCTCGACGACAGATTCCTGCCCGGTGCACAACACGATCGTGTCGACAGCAAGCACGGTGTCTGTGCGGTTGTTCTGCAAATCGTTTTCCAGTTCGGCGACCTTATCCTTGTCACCAGCTTTTTGCGCTTTCCGGATCGCCTTTGACGTCTTCGCCGCATCGTTGACCGGAAGGTTGACGTGCAAGCCGTCGTTGTCGATCTTCGTGTAGGCGACGCCACTGATTTGTTTCACCCCAGCGGCGGCGACCGATATGCGGTGGACCCAGCCAGTCGTTCGGTTCAGCCCCAGACCCTGTGGTGATGGTTTACGCTGCAGCATCGTGATTTCGCGCTTCGCACGTGGTGGGTGCGGGCGGTTCAAGTTTCCCGGCAGATCCGCGCGACGGCTAATGCCCCAGGCAGACTCCCATTCTTCGATGCTGGCGGGGGTCGGCGCGGTATCTGTGCCGCTTCCGGATTCTTCGATCAGATACTCGGCGACATCGAATCCAATGCCGCCGGCGCCGGCGATCGCAACCTTGTTGCCTGCTGGTTTCGCCCCAGACAACAATTCGGCGTAGGTGATGACATTGACGTCGAGCTCACCGGCCAAGCCCTGTTCGATACCGGGGATGTTAGGAATGCGCGGGCGCACACCGGTGGCGATGACGACCTCATCGAAGCCAGCCGCGAAGGCTTGTTCTGCGGTGGTCGGGGTAGAGGTGGTGATTGTCACGCCGAGTGCTTCCAAGCGTGCGAGTACCGCCTGCAGGGAATAGTGGAATTCTTCTTTGCCGGGAATCTGCATGGCCAATCGGAACTGGCCGCCGACGGTATCTGCGGCTTCGAAAACTTCCACGGAATAGCCGCGTTTCGCCAGGGCTTCGGCGCCGAACAGGCCGGCAACACCGCCGCCGATAACAGCGACCTTGGTTTTTGCTTCGCCTGCGCCGGTGCCTGTGCCTGCGTGCGTGCCTGTGGAGCTTGCCGACGCATTTTCTCCCACACCGTTGATCGGCAACAGCGTCAACTCGGTTTCGTAGCCAGCCCGTGGGTTGACCAGACAGCTAGCCCGCTTGTTTTCAAAAACATGGTCGAGGCATGACTGGTTGCAAGCAATGCAGTGATTGATCTGGGAAGCACTACCGGTCTGCACACGATTGATAAATTCCGGCTCCGCTAGCCACGGACGCGCCATGGAGACGAAGTCGACCTCCACGCCAGTATCATCCCAGCGCCCGGCCAGCACATCTTCGGCAACTTCCGGGGTGTTGATGCGGTTGGAGGCAACCACGGGAATATTAACGTGCTGTTTCACCCGCGCGGTGGCCCAGCTGAACGCGGCCCGCGGCACGCTGGTAATCACCGTTGGTACTTGCGCTTCGTGCCAACCAATACCCGTGCTGAGCATGTCGACGCCAGCTTCTTCGAGCCCACGTGCCAACTCCAGGATCTCGGATTGGCTTTGGCCTTCTTCGACCAGCTCCAGCATGCTCATGCGGAAGTCGACGAGGAAGTCTTCGGGAACCGCCGCGCGCACCGCACGTGCGATTTCCAGGGCAAACAAGCTGCGTTGCTGCCCCCAACGATCATCGCGCTGGTTAGTGCGCGCTGAGAGGAATTGGTTGATCAAATAACCTTCCGAACCCATGATCTGCACGCCGTCGTACCCGGCTTGTGCTGCGAGCTTGGCGGCATTCGCAAAATCTTGCACGGTTTGGGTGACTTCGTCGTCGCTAAGCTCGCGTGCAGGAAATGGGCTGATTGGTGCTTGTGTGGCACTAGCACTGACTGATTCCATGTGGAACGCGTACCGTCCCGCATGCAGCAGCTGTAAAAACGCCAAGCTGTCGTGTTCGTGCACGGCAGCGGTGACTTGCTTGTGTGCTTCGACCATGTCGTCGTTATTGAATGGGTGCGCAAACGGGCTCAACACACCGAGTTGGTTCGGCGAATATCCACCCGTGACGACGGCCGCGGCACCGCCTCGTGCGCGTTCTGCAAAATATGCGGCTAATTTCGGCGCATCGGCGGGATCGTCTTCCAGGCCAGTGTGCATGGAACCCATGATCGCGCGGTTGCGGAAGCGTTTCTTGCCGACGGTCAGCGGCGATAGTAAACGCGAAAAATCGGTTTCTGCTTTGGTGTCAGTCACGGAATGTGTCATGCGTTACAGACTAGCCTGTGTTCTGCATAACATAAATTCCTCACCACTTATGGGTGCAGAAACTATAGTGGCCCCCGCCCGTGCAGCAGAAAAATAAGGCAGGTAGACTACGGGGTCGTGCTTATGTGTCGGTCTGTGCGGACCGTACACGTGAGTAGTCGCGGGGCGTAGCGCAGCTTGGTAGCGCGTCTGCTTCGGGAGTAGAAGGTCGCAGGTTCAAATCCTGTCGCCCCGACAAATGGGGTCCTAGGTGAAATTGCCGGGGCCCCTATTTAATAAAATAAGTTTAAGTATTATCCCTCGATGAGAAACCAGGAGAGTTACTCGTGAAGACAACCGTCGACAAGCTGAGCGATACCCGCGTGAAGCTCACCGTGAATGTTCCATTCTCTGAGCTCGACAAAGAAATCGATAACGCCTATAAGGCCATCGCGCAGCAGGTGACTATCCCAGGTTTCCGTAAAGGCAAAGCGCCTCGTCAGTTGATCGACGCGCGCTTCGGCCGTGGCCCAGTGCTGGAGCAGGTCGTTAACGACATGCTGCCGGTGAAGTACGAAGAGGCCATGAAGGAAAACGACATCAACCCAATCGGCCAGCCTGAGGTTGATATCAAGCAGATCGAAGACAACGAGTTCGTAGAATTCACCGCTGAGGTTGATGTCCAGCCTGAGATCGAGGTTCCGGACTTCTCCAAGATCAACGTCAAGGTTTCCCCACTGAAGTCGCTGGACGAAGCTACAGACGAGCAGATCGACCAGCTGCGTGATCGTTTCGGTGAGCTGAAAGAAACCAAGCGTCAGCTCAAGACTGATGACTTTGCTGTCATCGACTTGACCGCCGAGATTGACGGCAAAGAAATCGAAGACGCCAAGGTTGAGGCCATGTCCTACCAGATCGGCTCCGGTAACTTGATCAAGGGCCTGGACACCGCGCTGCGTGGCATGAAGACCGGCGAAGACAACAGCTTCACCGCCAAGTTGCAGACCGGCGAGCACGCTGGTGAAGAAGCTGAGGTTTCCGTTCACGTGCAAAAAACCCAGGAGCGCAAGCTGCCTGCGTTTGACGACGAATTCGCACAGATGGCTTCGGAATTCGACACTGCCGACGAGCTGCGCGA
Source organism: Corynebacterium drakensteinense (assembly GCF_041224285.1). NCBI lineage: Bacteria > Bacillati > Actinomycetota > Actinomycetes > Mycobacteriales > Corynebacteriaceae > Corynebacterium > Corynebacterium drakensteinense. The sequence goes on along the minus strand of NZ_JAXOFP010000004.1, from coordinate 135,954 downwards.
TTCCATCCGCGCCCAGTCGGAAGAATCCGTCAAGGCACAGCAGGCTGCAGAAATCCGCGATGAGGTTTTGAAGGCTGCCCTGGAAGACGTCAAGTTCGAGCTGCCAAAGACCGTGGTCGACGAGCAGGTTCACAACCAGTACCACCAGGTACTTGGCCAGGTCGGCGGCGACGAGAAGGCTTTGGCACAGTTGCTGGAGGCGCAGGGCACTTCCCGCGAGCAGTTCGACAAGGAAGCACGCGAGTCTGCAGAAGACTCCGTACGCACCCAGCTGTTCCTGGATGCGGTTGCCGAAAAGGAGCAGCCAGAGGTTACCCAGGAAGAGCTGACCGAGCACATTATGTTCACCGCTCGTTCCTACGGCATGGAGCCGGGCCAGTTCATGCAGCAGCTGCAGCAGGCTAACCAACTGCCAAACCTGTTCGCTGACGTTCGTCGCGGCAAGGCTCTGGCCATGGCTATCTGCAACGTCTCGGTAGAAGACACTGACGGTAATTCGGTTGACCCGAAGGACTACTTCGGCGAAGAAGAAAACGCTGAAAACGCTGAAGGTGCTGATGTCGACGCTGCTGCCGGTGCCGACAACGCTGATGCACAGGAGACTTCCGAGGAGAAGTAATCTTCCACGGCAGATGGTGACACCATGGTGAATCATCCGCCGTAAGCGCCGCAATTTTTACCCACTGGGTTTGGCTGCACAAGCTGAGTCCGGTGGGTTTTGTGTTACCGGTGCGTAGTGTGAGCGCCTGGTTGGTGCACGGCTGATCGTGGCCGACTAGGGGCAAACGCTGACAGCGAACACACCTGACGGGGCTGGGGTCGGCGGGTACGCTGGTGTCATTGAAGACGACGACCAACAGGAGTTTGAAACACTAATGTCTGACAAAATTACGAGCGAGGCAGGTTCGGCAGGTATGAACCTGGGTGACTCCGTCTACGAGCGTCTGTTGCGTGAACGCATTATCTTCCTGGGCACACAGGTGGACGATGAGATCGCCAACAAGCTGTGTGCACAGATTTTGTTGCTTTCGGCGGAAGATCCTAACCGCGATATTTCCCTCTACATCAACTCCCCAGGCGGTTCGGTGACCGCGGGCATGGCAATTTACGACACCATGAAGTACTCGCCGTGCGATGTACGCACCTATGGCATGGGCTTGGCTGCCTCCATGGGGCAGTTCCTGCTCACTGCTGGTGCCCCAGGCAAGCGCTTTGCGCTGCCGCACGCGCGAATCATGATGCACCAGCCATCCGCAGGCGTTGGCGGTACCGCAGCGGATATCGCCATCCAGGCAGAACAGTTCGCGCAGACCAAGCGCGAGATGGCGCAGCTGATCGCAGAACACACCGGCCAGACCTTTGAACAGGTCACCAAGGACTCCGACCGCGACCGTTGGTTCACCGCACAGCAGGCACTGGAATACGGCATGGTCGATCATGTCATTTCGGCAGCCCAGGGCGGCACCGTCACTAACTAGGCACGAACCACGAACTAGGTAAGAGGAGAACTACTTTCATGTTGAACCAATCCCAGATGCCAGCTTCGCGGTACGTGCTGCCATCGTTTTTGGAGCATTCCGCGAACGGCACTAAAGAAACCAACCCGTACAACAAGCTGTTTGAAGAGCGCATCATCTTCTTGGCCTCCCAGGTAGATGACACAGCTGCAAACGACATCATGGCGCAGCTGTTGGTGCTGGAATCGCAGGATCCTGATCGCGACATCACCATGTACATCAACTCTCCAGGTGGTTCTTTCACCGCGTTGATGGCGATCTACGACACCATGCGCTTTGTGCGTTGCGACGTGCAGACCGTGTGCTTGGGCCAGGCTGCTTCTGCTGCAGCTGTGCTGCTGGCTGCCGGCTCGCCAGGTAAGCGCGCCGCGTTGCCGAACTCTCGTGTGCTGATCCACCAGCCAGCCACCTCCGGCACGCAGGGCCAGGTCTCTGACTTGGAAATCCAGGCTGCTGAGATCGAGCGTATGCGCACCCTGATGGAAAACACATTGGCAGAACACACTGGTCGTTCCGCTGAGCAGATCCGCATCGATACGGACCGTGATAAGATTCTGACCGCTGAGCAGGCAGTCGAATACGGCATCATCGATCGTGTCTTTGAATACCGCAAGGCAAGCGATAATTAATTAACCTGGTACCGCAATAGCGGTCGCTATCCACGCGCCCTGGTCATCGTTTACTCGGTGAGCAGGGCGTTGTGCTGTTTTTGGGGGAGTGATTCTTCGCCTCGGATGTGTGACCCCTAAAAATTGGGGCATGGTGTCGCGTCAATCACATTAGTTATTTCTGACAGTGTGATCGTAGACTTGAATTGTGCTGATAATTTCGCACGAAATACTGTTTTGAGATCGCACCAAAATTAGAGCAAGGCGAGTGGAATGACACCTCCGGGTTCGAAGGCCTTTCGGCTGGCAATTGTTGAAGACCATGAGTTAACACGGCAAGGCCTTACTTCGGCTCTCGATGCCTATCCGGAGTTCACGGTCATCGCGAGTGCCGCCAGCGTGCCGGAACTCATGACGGAGTTGGGCAGGAAGAAAAAGATTGACCTGATCGTGCTCGATCTCCGGCTTGGCGACGGCAGCCAACCAATTGATAACGTCGAAAAGCTGGAAACAATCACACCCAATATCGTGGTGTTGTCGTCGCTGGAAAGCCCTTATCTGCTGCGGCAAGTTCTCAGAACCAATATTGCAGAGGTCTTGAGCAAAAGTCAGTCCACAGATGAAATCGTCGCCGCGATACGCCGGACTCTGGATGGCCGCCCGACTGTTTCCACGGAAATGGCGGCGGCCATGGACGCAGATCCGTTGATCGACTCAGTGGATTTGTCTGATCGCCAGCGCGAGGTTCTTGAACTTTATGCTTCCGGCGAGGTCGCAAAACGTGTTGCCCGCTTGACGGGGCTGAAGCAAGACACCGTCAACGATTATTTGAACCGGGTGCGGCAGAAATATACCAAGGCAGGGCGCGCGGCGTATACCAAGACCGATTTATTCCAGCGCGCGCAAGAAGACGGTTTCTTACCTGGTCCCACCGACCCGCACTAGCCCCGGCAGAACCGCATTTGCCTTGCTCACCGGTTCTCAAACGTTAGGTGCGGCATGCGCGTCCACTAGGCGGAGCTAGTCCACGTCCGGATAACCGACTCGCGTAATCCCGACACGCCCGCTGGAGATTGTGGCGAAATGCCGACGTCCAGGAGGCAGTACGCGAATGGTGACAGAATCATCCCCTGCGTGATGCAAGGCGTTGAGTGCCAGCGGAATTAATTTTTCCAGCGCCGTGTCAGTGTCGCGACCATCGGAATCGTTGTCGTCGTCGCTGGCAGCGCGTTCGCTGCGATCGTCGAGAAGCAAGACGGTGGCACCAGCATTGCGGGCATCCCAAACGGCGGCTTTGAGCTCTGGCCGATCCAATAACGGGGCCCGCAGGGCATCACGGATTGCCAACTCGGTTAAGTGCGCACGCTGGCGCAGTAACGGTGGGGGACTGTCAAAATGCTGCACGGCCTCGAACACGGGGGCGGCATCAAGCTCGATGCGTTCATGCCATTGTTTGTGCACTGCCTGGATCTGGCGGATCCTGGCTGCTTCGGCGTTAGCCTTCCACTTTTTTGCGCGCAAGCTGGGCAGACGTTTCAGCATCCCGCTATTGGCGAAATAGACAATGGCAGCCGCAAAAAGCAGAATGATATAGCTGCTCCACGTAATGAGCGGTGGGTTAGCTATTGCTCCGCCACCCACCAGTGAAATGGTTTCCAGCACAGCGATGTTGGCGGCAAAACCAGCCACACCCCAGATGATCTCGCCGCGTAGCACCAAAATGCAACTGATCAGCCCGGAGATAGCGATGGCCCACTGGTTTTCCCACGAGCCGGAATAATCTGCGTTTTGCCATAGACTCAACGGGCCGATCAAAATAAAACCTGCGATGACCACGCTGAATTTTTTGCGGTTCATTCGCGGCGCATCGTCGAGAAGAATCAATGCCAACATGGCGATGCTCAAAAATGCCGCGGGTAATGCGGCGAGGAAACTGCCCGAGCTTATCCACGCTGCAGACAGCACACTCGGGATAGCAAGCAGCAGATACGGCCGCGCCCAACTCCGCGAGACATGTGCGGGCTGCAGCATGCGCTTTTGCAGGCTGCCGGCCGTGAGCTCGGCTTCCGTCACTTCGTCGGAGACCTCTCCGTTAGCGCCAAACTGTTGCGATTCCGGGGAACTCAAACACCAACGAATCGTCACGGTCGTGCCCACACCTGGTTTGGAAACGATCTGTGCATCGCCCCCGTCGATGCTGCGCATGCGGTGCAGAATGGAGACAGTGATCCCGGAGCGTTGCGGATCGCGCTGATCAACGTCGAAACCGCGCCCGTTGTCGCGGAATTCGACGATGAGTTCATTATCGGTGACGTTAATATCGCACCAGCGCTGTGATCCTGCGCCGGCATGTTTGCGGGAATTGCGAGCAGCTTCGGCCACCGATAGCCGGATGGCCTCGGCAGCAGAAGCCTTAATCAACGTTGGTGCCGCGACAATCACCGAGCCATCAGGCCCGATTCCCGTCGTGGTCACGGTGCAGTCGGGAACGATTTCCTGCAGGCGTCGGGTGACGTCGTCAAGCAAAAATTGCATGGGCATATCCTCACCGGTAGCCGGCCGCGATGGCAGGGACCACTCGGTGTGATCGCGCAATGATTGCCCACGTGCCACCGCGGCGAGCGAGGCCAGAATATGGTCGTGCACCAGCCCGTTGAGTCGTTTCCGCTCACCGATAGCAGCCTTTTTAGATTCGGATTCAGCCAGCGAGTCGCGCACCCGAACTTCGGTTTCATCAATGGTGCGCGCAACCCGCATCAACGTCAACGCGCCTAAAACGAAGGGGATCAGATTCATCAACACCGCAAAACCCGAGGTTGCGAGTAATTCCGGCAGACTAGTCCGCCCATGGATGAACGCGTGCAGCGCGGCCGGCACCGCCTGGATGAAAATCGCTGCGATCACCGCCCGGTTGGTGGGCCAGAGTAAAACCACGCTGACTGCTAGCACCCCGGTGAAATCCGCGAACCGGAGCACAGACGGGGCTAGATCCGGAATGACGGCATAAGCCACCGGAAACGCGACAGTAGCGAACAGTAAGACCACAGCATTCCAGTACAGCGAATAGCGCAGCCACACCCGCTTGCCGACGACAGCGGCGGTAACCATGAACACCGCGCACAGCACTAGCCCACCACTGATAAGGTATCCGTACCAATCGCCGACGTATCCCGAACCATAGGTGGCGTACTGGATCAGCAGATACAGCACTAGCGCCACCGACATCGCGATACAACAGATCCGCAAGGCCATGAGCTCGACCGAATCAGTGGTGAGGATACGCTTGAATCGGTGCAGCAGCGTGGGCGAATCGTGGCTGGAGCTCATCGTGGGCATAACGCGAAGTTAGCACCAATCGTCGTCAAGCAAGATGGCGTAGATCCCATCGTGTGGCTACCAGCACGGGCGGCATCGGTGATTACACTAGAAAGAACCAGTCGGCTCCGTGGCGTCGCACCCTGCGCGCCGGGCCGTGTGAACTGCAAAAACTACGCAAATTACAGCACCTGTCCACAATCGCGAAACGAGAAGTACGTAAAAGGTCCTATGGCACGTATGCAAGAAAGCGCTGATCTGCTGAAGTGTTCCTTCTGTGGAAAGAGCCAAAAGCAGGTGAAAAAACTCATCGCCGGTGGCGGTGTGTATATCTGTGACGAGTGCATTGAGCTCTGCAATGAAATCATCGAAGAAGAGATCGCGAACGAGCCTGGCGCACAGGAATCTGAAACCGGCAAGCGGTTGCCGCGCCCGTCGGAAATTTCCGCGTTTTTGGATAATTATGTCATTGGCCAAAACCAGGCCAAGCGTATTTTGTCGGTGGCGGTGTATAACCATTACAAGCGCATGCGTGCCGACGAATTTTCTCGCACCGGCTCGGGTTCGAAAACCAGCCAGCGGACATCGGGTGCGGTGAAATACGGTTCGCGTACTGATTCCATCCATGCAGATGAAGAAATCGAGATCGCGAAATCCAATATCTTGATGCTGGGGCCGACCGGGTCGGGTAAGACCTACCTGGCACAAACCCTTGCGCGCATGCTGGATGTGCCGTTTGCCATTGCCGATGCCACCTCGCTGACCGAGGCCGGCTACGTCGGTGAAGACGTCGAAAATATCCTGCTCAAGTTGCTGCAGGCTGCCGATTTTGATGTGGAGCGCGCCCAACGCGGCATCATTTATGTCGACGAGATCGACAAGATCTCCCGCAAGAGCGATAACCCGTCGATTACCCGCGATGTCTCCGGTGAAGGCGTGCAGCAGGCGTTACTGAAAATCTTGGAAGGCACCACCGCCTCGATTCCGCCACAGGGCGGGCGCAAGCACCCGAACCAGGAGTTCATCCAGTTGGATACCTCGAACGTGCTGTTCATCGTGGCGGGCGCTTTCGACGGCCTGGACAAGGTGATTGCAGAACGTGTCGGAAAGAAAGGCCTGGGCTTTGGTGCCGAGGTCGAATCGCGCAAAGACACTGACAACTCCGCGCTGTTTTCCCAGGTTCGCACCGCTGACCTGGTGAAATTCGGTCTGATCCCAGAGTTTATTGGTCGTTTGCCGGTGGTGGCGACGGTAGACAACCTGGATCGCGATTCCCTGGTGCAGGTATTGACCGAGCCGAAGAACTCGCTGGTCAAGCAGTATCGCAGCCTGTTTGCGATGGACGGTGCGGAATTGCTTTTCGACGACGATGCCCTGGCAGAAATCGCTGATCTCGCGATTGAGCGCGGCACCGGTGCGCGTGGTTTGCGCGCGATTTTGGAAGATCTTCTGGTGCCGGTGATGTACGAGCTGCCGGATCGAGAAGACATCAACCAGGTGGTTGTTAGCGCAGCATCTGTGCGGGGAGAAAACACCCCACAGCTGCGCTATTCCGAGAACGTGCAGTCGGCATAGCCTGTAGACTGTGCAGTCGGCTTAGCCCCCCCCCAAAAAAGCCCTTTTAATCCCAGTAGACGCCAAGCCCTGAGCTTGCGCCGTCTTCACCAGAGGCCACGAGATAAGATTCGTGCACAGAATTGGGAATATTCGAGGTCAAAAACGACAGCACGGCATCAACCACGAGCCGCCGAATCCCTGCGGTATTGGCGGCCGATAACGTATCGACTCGCGTCGTCGTGGTGAGCAAATGGCGATGGTTGAGCCGGAACGAGCTCAACGCCACAATCACATAAAACACATCCTGGGCAGAAATTCCCGGCCGAAAAGCCCCGGCCTCCTGCCCACGCAACAGCACCCGGTCGAGGTGCAAACCAAGTTCTGATGATTCCATCATCGCGCTCGCCGTATCGGCTTCCAGCACCGGGTGCAGAGATTCCGCCGCCAATAGCGCAACGGCATCGCGGTGCGAATCCAGTTGCGTGTAGACCGCAGAAACAATGTGTGCCATGCACTCTGCCGGAATCGGAGAATCCATGCGCAGCGCGTCGGCAGGCGGGGTGATGGCCTCCATGCAGGTGCTCACGGCCTGGGCGTAGAGCTCTTGCTTGTCGACGCCAACCTGTGCGTGTTCGTAGCCGTGGCGCACAAACTCCGTGATCGCTGCATTAATTGTGGCCTCGGCGGTACTGCTGTCGTTATTCATGTGCCTCCGGGGATGCATCTGCTGCTTCCAGTAGCAAGTTATCAATCAAGCGCACCGGCCCCACCCATGCGGCAGTTAACGCGAGCGCTGGGCGGGTAACAGCGTCCACCTCGCGCAGATTCAGCGGGTCGACCAGACAGAAATAACCCAGCTCAACGCCGTCGCTGGCGGCTAGGTGTGCCCGGGCATCTGACACGCTGTCGAATTCGCCATCGCGCACGCCGAAAAGCGTGCGAGACAGCGCACGGGCATGCCGTCGTTGTTCCGCGCTTAAGCGCAGGTTACGGCTCGATTCTGCCACCCCGTCCGCGCCGCGCACGATGGGCATGCCGCAGATCTCCACTGTGAATTCGAGATCGCGCACCAGTGCTTCGACAATCGCCAGCTGCTGGGCATCTTTGCGCCCGAAATACGCCCGCTGCGGCGCCATGATCTGAAATAGCTTGGCGACGACTGTCGCGACACCATCGAAATGCCCCGGCCGGGACGCGCCTTCTAGGATCTCTCCCATGCGTCCGGTGCGCACCCAAATCTGTGGTGAGGTTTCTGGAGCGTCGCTAAAACCCGGATACATTTCTTCCACGCTGGGGGCAAAGACGGCGTCGACCCCCAAGGACTCCAAAAACCGCGCATCCGCGTCCAGTTGGCGCGGGTAGTTGCGGTAATCGTCGCAATCGCCGAGGTCAGAAAACTGCAGGGGGTTCACGAACACCGAAGCCACCACGATGTCGTTAGCTGCGCGGGCGGCGCGCACCAGGCTGGCGTGTCCATCGTGCAGTGCGCCCATCGTCGGCACCAGCCCGACCGAACGCGTAGCGCCATCTGCCGCCTGAGCTTTGTTGTGCGCGAGGAACTCGCGCATCCCAGTAATAGTCTCGAAGATCTGCATCTCAGCGTCTCCCGTTCTGCATTTTTAGCTGCTGTGCCGCGTAGAAGTTTGTGGTGCGTTCAAGATTTTGGCCGTTGAAGTTTTTGGCGCGTTTAAATTTGGGGCCGTGCAAGTTTGTGGCCCCGAGGCATCGCCTAAGATTCGTCGCTAAACGACTCCGCGGCGTTCGGAAAATTACGGGCGGCAACATCGTCGCGGTAGGCGCGCGCACCGCAGCGCAATTCGTCGGCAAGCTGGGCGTATTGGCGCACAAACCGTGGCGGGGTGCCGGTGCCCAAACCGAAGGCATCCGTCCACACCAGGATCTGCCCGTCGCAGTCGTTCCCCGCGCCAATGCCGATGGTAGGGATGGGGCAATCGCGGGTGATCTCGCCAGCCAACTGCGCAGGAACCATCTCCATGACGACGGCAAAAGCGCCTGCTTCTGCGACCGCTTGGGCGTCGGCCGCGAGTTTGGCGGCTGCTTCACCACGGCCTTGCACGCGGTAGCCGCCGAGCGCGTGTTCGGCTTGCGGGGTGAATCCAATGTGCGCGCAGACAGGGATGCCGGCGTCGACAAGCGCTTTGATGGTCGGGGCGATTTCCACCCCTCCTTCAATTTTCACCGCTTGCACTTCGGCTTCCTTCATGAATCGTACGGCGGTATCCACCGCTTGGGCTGGCGAAGTTTCGTAGCTACCGAACGGCAAATCCGCGACAACGAACGCACGTTTGGTGGAGCGCACCACTGCCGCCGACAAGCTGATCAGCTGATCCGTGGTTATCGGCAGGGTAGAGCTGTGCCCGAAAACGACATTCGCCGCAGAATCGCCGACGAGGAGCAGATCGATGCCCTCTTCATCGAAAATACTTGCGGTTAAACTGTCGTAGCTGGTGAGTGCCGTGAAGGGCTCGCTTGCGGCTTTCGCGCGGGAAAAATAATGGGTGCGTAGCCGTTTTACGGGATGCGACGGTTGGGTAGACATAACACCGAATTTTAGCAGTGTGGAAAGTCGCCGCCGCGTTGCCGGCAAGCAGCGAGACTCATGTTGCAGGCGGGCGCTAGAATAGGCGCCGTGATGACGGATAACCAGCAAAACCCAGACAACCGCAACTCGAACGACCAGCATGGCGCGGATGGCGCCCAGAGCGTGAATAATGCCGCGCCGGGCCGCGACCGCAGCGGGCTGCTCGCGAAGAATTGGCAGCCGGGCGAGGTAGAACGAGAGCTTTACGACGGTTGGGAGGCCGCAGGCTATTTCCGCCCGAGCGAAGATGCCGATGCGCCGGCATATTCCGTGGTTTTGCCGCCGCCAAATGTCACCGGCCAGCTGCATATGGGCCATGCTTTAGACCACACGCTGATGGATTCGATTATTCGCCGCAAGCGCATGCAGGGCTTTTCTACGCTGTGGTTGCCGGGATCGGATCACGCAGGCATTGCCACCCAGACGAAGGTCGAGGCCAAGCTGCGCGAAGAAGAAGGCACATCGCGCTGGGATTATTCGCGTGAAGATTTCATCGCCAAGGTCTGGGAATGGAAAGAAGAATACGGCGGCACCATTCAGCAGCAGATGCGCGCGATCGGTGATTCCGTCGACTGGTCGCGCGAGCGTTTCACCCTGGATGAGGGCCTTTCGCGCGCTGTGCAACACATCTTTAAGCAGATGTTTGATGCGGGCATGATCTACCGCGCGCACCGGTTGGTTAACTGGTCGCCGGTGCTGGAAACTGCGGTGAGCGATATTGAGGTCGTCCACAAAGACGTCGACGGTGAGTTGGTCTCGCTGCGTTACGGTTCGCTTAATGACGACGAAGACCACGTCATCGTCGCGACAACCCGCGTGGAAACCATGCTTGGCGACGTCGCCGTGGCCGTCCACCCAGATGACGAGCGTTACACGCACCTGGTGGGCAAGAAATTTGCGCACCCATTCCGCGATGATCTGGAACTGGAAGTCATCGCTGATGATTACGTGGACCCGGAATTCGGCTCGGGTGCGGTGAAAATTACCCCGGCGCACGATCCAAACGACTACGCGATGGGGCTGCGCCACAACCTTGACATGCCCACGGTCATGGATACCACTGGCCATATCGCTGGTACGGGCACAGAATTTGATGGCCTTACCCGCGAAGAAGCCCGGGTGAAGGTACGCGAAGCATTGGATGCGCAGGGCCGCATTGTCGCTGAGAAGCGTCCATACACCCACTCGGTGGGGCACTCGGAGCGCAGTGGCGAGCCGATTGAGCCGCGCTTGTCGCTGCAGTGGTTCGTGAAGGTCGACAAACTCGCGCAGATGGCCGGCGATGCCGTGCGCGAAGGCGATACCAAGATTCACCCGGCGTCGATGGAGCCACGCTACTTCGACTGGGTCGATGACATGCACGATTGGACAATCTCACGTCAGCTCTGGTGGGGCCACCGCATCCCGATTTGGTACGGGCCAGAAGATGAAAACGGCGAGCGCGACATCGTTTGCGTCGGCCCGGATGAGCAAGCCCCAGAAGGTTACGAGCAAGACCCGGATGTGCTGGATACCTGGTTCAGCTCGGCACTGTGGCCATTTTCCACGATGGGCTGGCCAGACAAAACCGCTGATCTGGAACGCTATTTCCCGACCTCGGTGCTGGTTACCGCCTATGACATCTTGTTCTTCTGGGTTGCGCGCATGATGATGTTCGGCACCTTCGCTGCCAGCCAAGACCCAGAGACCTTCGGCACGGCTGCGGACGGTCGCCCGCAGGTGCCGTTTAAGGATCTCTACCTGCATGGTCTGGTCCGCGATGAGCACGGCCGGAAGATGTCGAAATCGCTGGGTAACGGCATCGACCCGATGGACTGGGTGCGCGATTACGGTGCCGATGCGCTGCGCTTTACCCTTGCACGCGGTGCCAACCCAGGTGTGGATCTACCGGTTGGTGATGAGGCAGCCGAGGCATCCAAGCGGTTTGCCACCAAGCTGTTCAACGCGACGAAGTTTGCACTGATGAATGGCGCTGGCATTGGTGAGCTGCCGCCGCGCAGCGAATTGACCGACGCTGACCGCTGGATCTTGGACCGCACCGAGCAGGTGCGCGTGCAGGTTGATAAATACCTGGACGATTACCAGTTCGCGAAAGCCAACGAGCTGCTTTATCACTTCGCGTGGGGTGAGTTGTGTGACTGGTACGTCGAGATCGCGAAAACCCAGATTCCGCGTGAGAGCGAATCCGCCCAGGGGCGTAACACGCAGATCGTGCTGGGGCGCGTGCTTGATGTGGTGCTGCGTCTGCTGCACCCGACCATGCCGTTTGTCACCGAGGTGACGTGGAAAGCGCTGACCGGCTGCGAATCACTGGTGGTCGCGAACTGGCCGACGGCGGCCGATACCAACGGTGGAGTGGACGCCGATGAGGTTGCTGCGCGCCGCATCGCCGACGCCGAGGTGCTGATCACCGAATTGCGTCGTTTCCGCGCCGACCAAGGCGTGAAGCCTTCGCAGAAGATCCCCGGCAAGCTGGACTTCGCCGCCGCTGACCTGGTTGGCCAGGAAGAACTGGTGCGCAGCTTGGCGAACGTCGAAACCCCGGGTGCTGATTTCACCGAATCCGCGTCGGTGGAAGTTCGCCTGAGCCAAGCTACGATCACCATCGCGGTGGATACCTCTGGTGCCGTCGACGTGGAAGCAGAACGCGCACGCTTGCAGAAGGATTTGAAGAAGGCCGAAAAGGAGCTGGCGCAAACCGGCGGCCAGCTGCGTAACGAGAAATTCTTGGCGAAGGCACCGCAAGATGTCGTCGACAAGATCAAAGCCCGCCAGCAGTTGGCACAAGAAGAAGTCGACCGCATCGGCGCGCGTTTGGAGGCACTGGGATAGTGGCAGATAACGAACATCCATTTGGAACAGATGGGGCTGCTGACGGCGGTGACGGTGTAGACGGCGCTGACGGCGTCGATCTCGATCAAGAACTCGCTGCCCTCGACCACGGCGACGTTGAGGTGGACGAGCACGGCCTGAAACTGAACCTGGGCCTGCCGGATGAAGACCTCAACCCTCCGGCACCGCTGCAAGCCACCCCGGAAGAACTCAACGCGCTCGCCGTAGTTGAGGCGGAGCTGGATACGCGTTGGCCGGAAACCAAGATTGATCCCAGCCTGGAGCGCATCGAATACCTGCTGGATTTGCTGGGCAACCCGCAAGAAAACTTCCACGTCATCCATGTCGCCGGCACCAACGGCAAAAGCTCGACGGTGCGCATGATCGATTCGTTAGTCCGCGGGTTCCACCGGCGCACCGGAATGTTCACCTCGCCGCATCTGCAAACGGTGACCGAACGTATCTGCATCGATGGAAACCCGATTCCCGCACGCGATTATGTCCGCCAGTGGGAAGAGATCGAACCCTTCGTGCAGATGACGGACGCGCATTTCGACGTACGCTTGTCTAAGTTCGAGATCCTCACCGCCATGGCCTATGCCGCTTTCGCTGATGCACCCGTGGAAGTCGCCGTCGTCGAAGTGGGGCTCGGCGGCACCTGGGATTCCACCAACGTCGTCAACCCGGAAGTATCCGTCGTCATGCCCGTCGGGCTGGATCACCAGAACTACCTCGGCGAGACCATCGAAGAGATCGCTGCAGAAAAAGCCGGCATCATTAAAAAACGCGACGATCTTGACGACGTGCTCAAGCCCGCCGAAAATATCGCCATCATCGGTGAGCAAGATCCGAAGGCGATGGAGGTTATCCTGCGACGCGCCGTCGAGGCCGATGCCGGGGTTGCCCGCTATGGCAGCGAATTCGGCGTGCTGGAAACCTCGGTGGCCGTCGGTGGCCAGCAGCTGCACCTGCGTGGCCTGGGTGGGGAATACCCAGAGATCTTTATTCCGCTATCTGGTAGCCACATGGCAGCCAATGCGTCGTGTGCTCTGGCAGCGGTCGAGGCATTCTTCGGTGCTCGCGCCGGGCATGGCCTGGATCTGGATACCGTGCGCGAAGGCTTCCGTACCGTCACCGTGCCCGGGCGACTGGAGCGTGTGCGCACCTCACCGACGACATTCATCGATGTTGCGCACAACCCGCACGGCGCGACTGCTTTGGGTGCTGCGCTGTCGCGCGATTTCAATTTCCAACGCCTGATCGGTGTGCTTGCGGTTTTTGACGACAAAGATGCCAAGGGCGTGCTGTTGGCGCTGGAACCACACTTGGATGAGGTGGTCATCAGCCAAAACAGTTCCCCGCGTGCTCTCGATGCGTATACGCTGGCAGACTACGCCACCGAGATCTTCGGTGAAGAACGCGTACACACCATAGAAGACTTACCCGGAGCCTATGCGCTGGCCGTGGAGCTGGCGGAAGATGCAGAAGTGCAGTCGGGCTCCGGCATCGTGATCACTGGTTCTGTGGTCACCGCCGGTGAAGCGCGCACGTTGTTTGGAAAGGAACCGTCATGACGCACAACCGCGACAGCAATGACCGTGCCAGAAATGACCGTGCTAGGAGCAACGGATACGCTCGCGCCGATGCTGCTAACGGTGGCGGCGCTGCCAGCAATGGCCGTGCTAGGAGCGCGAACAACGCCGACTACGGCCCGCTAGGCCCAGGTAAAGCACCGGTGAAAGACCCGATGCGTGGTCTTGCCGGAATGATGTCCGGCACGCTGGTGATGGAAGCGATCAGTATCTTTTTGGGCCTGACCGTGATTCTGAAAATCGACGGCGGGGTGTACTGGACCACGCCTAACTGGCTGGCAGTGACAATTCTTGGCTCGCTGCATGTGCTCGCGGTGTTCTTCGCGCGCAAACCGTGGGCGGTCAAGATGATTCTGGTGTTGCAAGCGCTGGGGCTGCTGATGTTTTTCGTGCACTGGTCCATCGGCGTCATCATGCTGTTGTTCATTGGCGTATGGGGCTTCATGCTTTATTTGCGTTCGATGCTGTTAGAACGCATGCGCCGCGGACTGTTGACCACCCAGCACTTGGGCACGGACTAGCCGCTAGGGTGCGGGCGTCGTAGAGCGGAAGTTGTAGAATGGATGCCATGACTGAACGTACTTTGATCTTGATCAAGCCCGATGGCGTACAAAACGGCCACGTGGGAGAAATCATCTCCCGCATTGAGCGCAAAGGACTGCGCCTGGCAGAACTCGACCTGCGCGTGGCCGACCGCGAAACCGCAGAAAAGCACTACGCCGAGCACGCAGATAAACCATTCTTCGGTGAGCTCGTCGAGTTCATCACCTCTGCACCTCTGATCGCCGGCATCGTCGAAGGTGAGCGTGCCATCGATGCGTGGCGTCAGTTGGCTGGCGGCACTGATCCCGTCGGCAAGGCCACCCCAGGCACCATCCGTGGTGACTTCGCCCTGTCCGTGGCAGAAAACGTTGTGCACGGCTCGGACTCGCCAGAATCTGCCGAGCGCGAGATCGGAATCTGGTTCCCGAACCTGTAAGCAGCGGGTTCGGGTTCCAAGAATCTGTATCCATTCGGTGTTCTCGTTCCGTGTATTTATACAACCCGCCGCAGTTTATGTGCGAATTTTACAAATAGTGGCCGCAAAACCGGCGATTTCGTAGCACTATTTGTAAAAAAGACACACTGACCGTAGCTAGGGATTGCTGCCAATGTCTGTGCCAAGGGTGGCGTTGCAAACCCCGCACTAACGGGAGCGCAGGAACGCACCTCAGTGACGCGGCCCGGAACAGAACCCCGCTAACGCCCCTGCTGGTAGTGCTGCAAGCACTGAATACCAGCAGGGGTTAAGCTATATTTCCATTTGTGCGGTTGCTCGCGCACGGTGATTTTCTGCGCATCCACCAAACCAGCTTTGCGCAGCTCCTCGAGCTCCGCGATCAAGTCATCAGTGTCACGGCGGCTAGCGCTTGCAAACTCGGCGACTTTCACGAATACATTATCCCCGGCGCCGATGGTCGACAGGTCTCGAAGCACCTTCGGGTTTTGGGCCACGATCTCAAGGCGCTCACGGGTAACAGCCTCCAGATCGCTTTTCGCAAGAACCTGCTGGATCCGTCGCTTTCCGACGCGTCGTGGCCCGATATTCATGCCGAGGATCTGGAAGGCCAAGCCGATGGTCGCTACTGCTGCGGTCGCCGCGATAGAAGCAGCTGGGTGGAGCACACCGTCTAATTGTGCAAATGGGAGCGGCAAAATTCCTCCCCACGGGAATAACGGAAGATACAGCATGAGCTTTTGCTTCGGGGTGTAGTCGGTATCCCGGTATTCTTCGGTAGACACAGTTACCGCATGATCGCGCATCGTCCATACGCCGGTGGCCATGAAACATGCGAAGCTCAGCAGCCCCCACAGCCAGTGTTCGTGCAGTATCAAGGCATAACCAAGCCCTGCGGGCACGGTGGCGGCAGCGTTAAAAAACAATTGTGTGGTTGTCGAACGGTGGTGACCCTTTCTGCTGAGCATGCCCTTAGTCTAACTAGGGTTTACTCTGGCCGGCAGCTAGCTCTCATTTTAATTACGCAGAATTGTCCAAGGCAGATTCCTGGTGGCAGTTAGACCAGCGCGTATGTTCGTCGTAAAGAACTCTGTGACATAATGCCAGGTGTGTTGTTCCTGCGCGGGCGGCAAACTGCCAGGCGCGAAGACGAAGAAAATAACAACACAAAGTTTTGTAGGAAAAGCTCGGTGTGAGCTTGATATTTAAATATTTGCGATGCCCTGTGCGGCAGCGGCCGGATGGCTGCGCCCGGGGCACAACATGATGTCAGGAGACATGATAGCGGTGAAATTTAACCCGGAAACAATTGAAAAAGCCTCGACGCTGACAAGCGCGGCCTGGCCTGAGAAAACCCGTGTGTACACGTTGGCGAAGAACCTGGGGTTTTCCTCACGCGAGTTGATTGACTTGTTGGCGGTGCTGCAGATCTCGAAGCGGGCGCAGTCGAATGTTTCGCCAACAGAGATTACGGCCGTGTTGGACCATATTGCTTCTGCGGAAGCCAAGCAGCCTGCAAAGAAAGAAACTTCAGGGAAGAAATCTGCAGAGGAAAAGCTAACCCAAACGAAGCAGACCCAGAAGCAACCTGCAGACAAGAAGTCGGCAAACCAGCAACCTGCAGACAAGAAGCCGGAAGACCAGCAATCCGCAGACAAGAAGCCGGCTGACCAGCAGCCTGCAGAGACGAAACCAGCTAAAACCGCAGCAGACAAGGATGAGGAAGCTGTAGCGAAAAAGACTACGGCGAAAGAAAAGACGGCGAAAAAGGCTGCATCAAAAAAGGCCGAATCTAAAAAAGCGGCGAAAGAAACGACGGCGAAAGAAAAGACGACGAAAGACGTCGCCTCAGACAAGGATGCTGCGGACAAGCTTGCCGACGAAAAACTGCGCCACCGCGTGCGCAAAAACGTTGAAAACGAGATCAACCAGATCGCGCAAAAGGTGGATGCTGAAATCACCGCATCTGCAGTCGAGGCGCCATCCGGTGAGGTCGCAAACGCCGAGAATAGCAACCAGCACGGTTCAGCCGACGAGCCTGAGGATGTAACCGCCGAGCCCGCTGCAGCGCCAAGCCCGGACGTGCCTGCCCCTGCAGAGCCAACCATGAATGCTTACGTTCCCGTTTTCCGTGCGCCTGACGTGCCGGAGGGAATTTCTGAATCCGAGATCGACGATATCGTTGCCTTCACAGAACAAGCCGAAGATGCAACCGGGACGATCGCTTCTGCTGACGCTCGCGGGGCGGACGCAGGTGAGGCGAGCGGTGCGGAGGCAGACATTGCTGCCGACGACGACTTGCGCAGGGAGAGCACGAATTCGCGCGGTCGGCGTCGTCGTCGCGGCCGTCGCGGTGGCGCGCGCGGACGTGGCGCTGCAGAGGCTGCCGGACCAGACAAGAACGACAAGTCTGACAATTCCCAGTACGAGCACGCTAAACAAGAACGCAACGCTGACAATGCCGGTAACGCCGAAAAAACCGACAACGCCGGCAAAACCGACAACTCCGACAAAGCCGGTAAATCCGGCAAAGGTGCAGCGAAATCCAACCGCGACGACAAAGCCGACAAGCACGAGCACGTCGAAAAGATCGACGAACCACGTGGACTACGCGGCTCCTCCCGCCTCGAGGCGCAACGCCGACGCCGCAATGAACTGCGCGAAGAAACGCGTAAAACCGAACGCATCGTTTCTGCGAGCGAATTCCAGGAACGTCGTGACGCCATCACCCGCAAGATGATCGTGTGCGAACGCCCCCGCATCGATGGGCCAGGAACCGTCACCCAGCTGGGTCTGTTGGAAGACGACGTGTTGGTGGAGCACTTCGTCAACGCCGATAACCAGGGCTCGATCATCGGCAACATCTATTTGGGGCGCGTCGAAAATGTGCTGCGCAACATGGAAGCTGCGTTCATCGACATCGGGCAGGGGCGTAACGCCGTGCTGTATGCGGGTGAGGTGGACTGGAAGGCGCGAGGTCTCAACGGCCGGCAGCGTCGTATCGAGGCTGCGCTGAAGCCTGGAGATCAGGTGCTTGTGCAGGTCATCAAAGACCCACTTGGCCACAAGGGCGCACGTCTGACCGCGCACATTTCGTTTTCGGGACGCTACTTGGTCTATGTGCCAGGCGGCCACAATGCGGGGATTTCCCGCAAACTCCCCGCACCGGAGCGTTCGCGCTTGAAAGAAATGCTGGATCGCGTCGTGCCTGACGACGGCGGAACCATCATCCGCACGGCAGCCGAAGGCGTTCCGGAACGCGCCATCGCGGCAGATGTCGACCGGATGCACAACCAGTGGCTGCACATTAAACAGCGCGTCGAAGAAGAAAAAGAATCGCAGTCCACCACGCCGGTCACGCTGTTTGAAGAACCAGACATGCTGGTCAAAGTCGTGCGTGATCTGTTCAACGAAGACTACAGCGAGCTGATCGTCGACGGCGATCGTGCCTATAGCGTCATTTACTCGTACGTGAAATCTATCGCGCCGGACCTGCTCAAGCGCATCAAAAAACACGATGCCAGCAAGTTCGACGGGAAAGATTCGTTCACGGCTTATCACATCGATGAGCAGATCGAGTCGGCTCTGTCGCGCCACGTCTCGTTGCCGTCGGGTGGCTCGTTGGTGATCGACCGTACCGAGGCGATGATCGTCATCGACGTCAATACCGGCAAGTTCACGGGCAAGCGCAAGGGCGGCAACCTGGAAGAAACCGTCACCCGCAACAATCTGGAAGCCGTCGACGAGATTGTGCGCCAGATTCGTTTGCGCGATCTGGGTGGAATGATCGTCATGGACTTCATCGACATGGTGCTGGAAGAAAACCAGGATTTGGTGCTGCGGCGTTTGAAAGAGCGTCTCACGCAAGACCGCAGCCGTTACCAGGTTTCTGAGGTCACTAGCCTCGGCTTGGTGCAGATGACTCGCAAGCGTATCGGCACCGGTTTGCTGGAAGCCTATGGCATGGAGTGCCCGACCTGTGCGGGCCGTGGCGTGGTGATCAACAGCGATCCGGTTGATGCTCGGGAGCAGGCAGAGGCGGCCGCGAAAACGCATCATCAGGAGCCGGAAAATGGTTACGGCCGCGATCGAGTGTCGACGACGAGCGACGAGGCGCTTGACGACGTAAACGAGCAGGCAGCAGGGCGCGTTGACCGCAGTGAGCGCGCCGGGCATGCCGAAGATGACCGGCAGCGCGCGAGTGCCGAAGAATTCGAGTCTTTGGCCGCGAGCGTCATCAGAACGCAGCACACGGAAGCGCAACCGGAGTCGGAGTCGCAGTCGCAGCACGCAGCAGCTGCGGATGAGGACGCTGACCGAGACGCTGCTACCGCGAAATCCGGTCGACGTCGACGTTCGAAGAAACCTCGCGTAAAGCACGGCGATGAGGCGCCACGTGCAGGCCAGGAATCGTATGAACAGGCGGTAGAAGAATTCGAGGCGAGCCCGCGTCGTCGCCGACGTACCCGTGGCAACTCGCGTTCGGACCATCGTCCGCGCCCGGAAGATTTCCGCAACGCAGACCGCGCTGGCGATGAGCAGACGCGCGGTGCAGCTGCGGAGCAAGCTGTAGAGAAATCCACAGCGAAATCCGCAGAAAAGCCTAGCGACCAGCGCACGGCCAAATCGGAAGGCAAAGCTGCGGTGCACAAGAGCGCAAAGCGCCGTCGCGTCGTCCGGCGGGTATCGGCAGCCCGCGATGATGCTGCTGAGCAGCGCACCGGCGAGCAGTCTGGGGCGCAGGCTGGCCGTGCGGGAGCGCAATCCGTCGACAAGAAACGGCGGCGCGATGATGCCGATGGCGTGGTGCGCAAGAGCACTCGGCGCCGTCGGGTGGTGCGCAAGCCAGTGAAGAAATAGCTGGGTTTGTCTTTTTGGGCGTGTACACGGTAGTCTTGGGCAGTCGCTGTTATGCGCCTGCGCGTGGCTATGTAGGTAGCTATGTAGACAGTCAGCTGTTTGACTAAGCTGGCTGGAACGCGCGGCGAATAACGCTTAAGAAATTAAAGTCCATCTTGGGGCTTCCATACCGTGTGAGCGGGGTGGATGGCTCCGAGCCGAGTATAGATAAGGGGTAACCCTCCATGTACGCGATCGTCAAGACCGGCGGAAAGCAGTACAAGGTTGCTGAAGGTGACCTCGTCAAGGTTGAGAAGCTTGAGGGCGAGCCAGGCGATGCCGTGGCTCTTACCCCGGTTCTGCTCGCCGATGGCGCAACCGTCAAAACCAAGGCTGATGAGCTCAGCGGTGTTTCCGTCAACGCTGAAATCGTAGAACAAGCCAAGGGTCCAAAGATCCGGATCCTTAAGTACAAGAACAAAACCGGTTACAAGCGCCGTCAGGGTCACCGTCAGCCACTGACCGTCGTTAAGATCACCGGTATTAAGTAAAGCACTAAGGGGATAGCACAATGGCACACAAGAAGGGCGCATCGTCCACCTCGAACGGTCGCGATTCAGAGTCCAAGCGCCTCGGCGTTAAGCGATTCGGCGGCCAGAAAGTCAACGCTGGTGAGATCATCATCCGTCAGCGTGGCACCAAGTTCCACCCAGGTGAGAACGTTGGCCGTGGCGGCGACGACACCTTGTTCGCTCTGGAAGCTGGTTCCGTCAGCTTCGGCGTAAAGCGCGGACGTCGTATCGTCAACATCGTTCCGGCACAAGAAGTAGCCGCAGAAGCCAGCGCATAACACGCTGAGCTTCTCGTCGGAGCCGCAGCAAGGCTCCAGCGCGCAGTTCCCACCTGAATGTGGGGCTGCGCGTTTTTGCTTTAACATGCACCCTAAGAACCGTGCAGCCGCAGCATCATGCACCGTAAGAGAATTCTCCAGAAAGGTCCCGCGCCATGTCTCGCTTTGTTGATCGAGTAACCCTGCACTTGTCTGCAGGCGACGGCGGGCACGGCTGTGCCTCGGTGCACCGCGAGAAGTTCAAGCCCCTCGGTGGCCCCGACGGTGGCAATGGTGGCCACGGCGGGGACATCATCCTTGAGGTATCGAATCAGGTCCACACCCTGCTCGATTTCCACTTCCGCCCACACATCAAGGCTGAGCGCGGTGGAAATGGCGAAGGTGACAACCGCCAAGGCAAGCGCGGCGAAGACCTGATTCTGGACGTACCCGTCGGCACCGTCGTCCGTAACGCGCAAGGCGAGATGCTCGCTGATCTCACCACGGTGGGAACGCGTTTCATGGCCGCCGAAGGTGGCTACGGCGGGTTGGGTAACGCGGCGCTGGCGAACGCTGCGCGCAAGGCGCCAGGCTTTGCCCTGCGCGGCGAACCCGGTGAAGAACACGACCTCATTCTGGAGATGAAGTCCGTTGCCGACGTCGGCCTGGTGGGCTTTCCCTCGGCAGGTAAATCTTCGCTGATCTCGGTGCTCTCTGCCGCAAAACCGAAAATTGGAGATTATCCATTCACCACCTTGACCCCCAACTTGGGTGTGGTTACCGCAGGAGAGACCGTGTTTACCATCGCCGATGTTCCTGGCCTGATCCCCGGAGCATCCGAAGGTAAAGGCCTCGGCTTGGAATTCTTGCGCCACATTGAGCGCACTGCGGTGTTAGCCCACATCGTCGATACGGCCTCGATTGAGCCCGGCCGCGACCCAGTCTCGGATATCGAGGCCCTGGAGCACGAGCTGGCTCAGTATCAGGATGCTCTGGACGAAGACACCGGCCTCGGCGATATCATGCAGCGCCCGCGCGTGATCGTGCTGAACAAAGCTGATGTGCCAGAAGCTCGCGAACTTGCGGAATTTGTGAAAGAAGACCTAGAAGAACAATTCGGTTGGCCAGTCTTCATCATCTCTGCTGTCGCGCGTCAGGGCCTGGATGCGTTGCGCTATAAACTGGCAGAAATCGTCGAATCCGACCGTGCTGCACGCCCGGCAGCCGACGACAAGCCAGCTGCAGAAATCATTCGCCCACAGGCAGTTACCGGGCGCGGGGCTAAGCGCGGTGGCCACCATGCTGATTTCACTGTGCGTCCGGATAAAGAAGTCGAGGGTGGATTCGTCGTCACGGGTAAGAAGATTGAACGCTGGATTACCCAGACGGACTTCGAAAACGATGAAGCCATCGGCTACTTGGCCGACCGCTTGGCGCGTGCCGGGGTAGAGCACGAACTGTTCCGCCAAGGAGCCGTCGAAGGCTGCCCGGTCACGATTGGCGAGATCACCTTCGAGTGGGAGCCGATGATCGGTGGCGACCCAACCCTGGCCGGACGTGGACGCGACGCTCGTTTGGAAACCACCCAGCGTGCCACGGCCGCTGAGCGTAAACGCGCCTCGCAGGCACGCCGTGGTTTGATCGACGAATTGGTCTACGACGATGTGGACAACGAACAAGCTGATCGGGAGCGTTGGCAGGGTTAAACATGCGGTGTGCGTGATGGGTGAGAACCGGCGCAGATTTTTGTAAACTACACAGTATGCCTCATAACGCCCATGACCGTGACATTCATGCCCACCTCCCACTGGATCCGTACCACGATGATTCTCCGGAGGTGAAGTTCCCGGACCCACCCAAAGAGTCCCTGGACAGCTTGGCTATGGGCCACGATTCCGAGCTGCGTAAGCAAATCACCAACGCTAAGCGCGTCGTCGTCAAGATTGGTTCCTCTTCGTTGACAGAAGACTTTTCCGTATCGCCGGAAAAGATCGATCACATTGTTGATGCGCTGCAGGCCCGCATGGAATTTTCCGACGTCATCGTGGTTTCTTCTGGTGCGGTTGCCGCCGGGATGAAGCCGCTGGGTCTGACCGAGCGCCCGCAGGATCTTGCAACGAAGCAGGCGGCCGCGGCCGTTGGTCAGGTGCACTTGGCTTACGAGTGGTCGCGTTCGTTTGCGCGCTACAACCGTACGTGCGGCCAGGTCCTGTTGACTGCCTCAGATGCTGGTAGGCGCGACCGTACCCGTAACGCGCAGCGCACTATTGATCGTCTGCGCATTTTGCGAGCGGTGCCCATCGTGAACGAGAATGACACGGTGGCGACCTCCGAAATGCGCTTCGGTGACAACGACCGCCTTTCGGCAATCGTGGCTCACCTGACCGGGGCGGATGCGCTATTTTTGCTTTCCGACGTCGACGGTTTGTATGACAAGAACCCGGCAGAACCGGATGCTAACTTCGTCGATGAGGTCGTGACCGGTAAAGATCTGAAGGGCGTGGCCGCAGGCGACGGCGGCAAAGTTGGTACCGGCGGTATGGCCTCGAAGGTTTCCGCAGCCCGCCTGGCTGCCCGTGGCGGCGTGCCAGTATTGCTGACCTCCGCCGAGAACATCGGCCCGGCCCTGGAAGATGCCCGCATCGGCACCGTGTTCCACACCCGCGAAGAACGTCGGCTGTCCGCCTGGAAATTCTGGGCGCTGTACTCTGCCGATGCCGGCGGAACCCTGCGTTTGGACGAAGGCGCGCTTAAGGCTGTTACCCGCGGCGGCAACTCGCTGTTGGCCGTGGGTATCACCGATGTCGACGGTGAATTCCGCGCAGGCGAAATTGTGGATATTGTCGGGCCAAACTCTGAGGTCGTGGGCCGTGGCGAGGTCAACTACTCGTCGTCGGCACTGAAATCGATCATCGGTAAGAAGACCGAAGAAATGCCAGAAGAGATGCAACGCCCAGTCGTCCACGCCGACTACCTGTCTAACTACGCATCGCGTCTGTAAAACTTTCTGTTGCATGTCGTAAAACTTTTAGTGGCACACGGTAAAAATTTTCTCTGGCACGTCGTGTGCCGCTAAATCACTGTAACCTCGGGCTCATGAAGTTCGTGATGCAACCCAACAATTGGGACAAAGTACAACAGACCCTTGAAGATGCCGGGCACACTCGTGTCGATGAGCTTGGCGACGCCGATTGCATGCTTTTTAACGGCAGCCCAGATGAGATGCCGGAGATCCCGGAATCACTGGGCTTCGTGCAGCTGCACTTAGCCGGCGTTGATGCCTTTTCCGAGCAGATGAAAAACTCGTCGACGCGGTGGGCGAATGCCGCGGGCTTATACGATAAGACCGTCGCGGAATCGGCTATCGCTTTGCTGCTGGCGCAGCTGCATGCGCACAAACCCTCTACGCAAGCCGAAACGTGGTTGCAAGAAGAGCTAGAACCGAAGACGCGCTTCTTGTCCGACGATTCCACCGTTGCCATCGTCGGTGCTGGCGGTATTGGCGAAGAGCTCATTGCGATGTTGACTGGCTTTGGGCCGGAGATTATCGCGGTCAACCGGTCTGGTAATCCGGTGTTGGGCGCTGACGAGACGGTGCCGAGCACTGAATTAGATTCTGTGTGGCCGCGCGCGGATTATTTTGTGTTGTTGATGCCGTTGACAGACGAGACGCACCATGTTGTGGATGCCGCGGCGTTTGCCAAGATGAAGGATTCGGCGGTTGTTATCAACGTCGGCCGTGGGCCGTTGGTGAACACTGATGATTTGGTCGAGGCGCTGCGCAACGGCGAAATCGCCGGTGCCGGCCTGGATGTCACCGAACCGGAGCCGCTTCCAGACGGGCACCCGCTGTGGGCAATGCCGCAATGCGTGATTACCCCGCACCTGGCGAACCCGCTGTATTCCGTTCGTGATCGCATTGGCGCGCACATGTTGAAAAACATGGAGGCATTCGCGGCCGGTGAGACCATGCCGACAGAAGTTGATATCGAGGCAGGCTATTAAGAAAGCTCGCGGCAGCGGCGAAAAACCACCTGGTAGTTGCTCTACCAGCCGTAAACTGTCCTGGAAGCACATTGTTAAACACGTATACTGGGTGACATGACTGATCAAGCTACGGAAAACTTGTCACCCGAACGTGCTCAGGAGCGCGAGGAGGTGCTCACCAAGGCTCGCGCTGCTAAGGACGTGGCCCCGGTGATCGCCCAACTTTCTACCCCGCAGAAAAATGAAATCCTGGAAGCTGCGGCCCAGCACTTGCTGGATAATACTTCCCTCATCCTCGGCGCCAACGAGCGCGATATCGTCAATGGTAAAGAAGCTGGCTTGACGGATCAGCTGCTAGACCGCTTGCGTTTGGATGAAGAGCGTATTGCTGGCATTGCCAATGGCTTGCGTCTGGTCGCAGGATTGCAGGATCCGGTAGGTGAGATCCTGCAGGGGTCGACGATGGATAACGGCATCGAGATGAAGCAGGTGCGCGTGCCACTCGGCGTGATGGGCATGGTTTATGAAGCCCGCCCGAATGTCACCGTCGACGCATTCGGCTTGGCCATCAAATCGGGTAACGTTCCACTGTTGCGTGGGTCGAAATCTGCCCGTGAATCCAATAAACAGCTGGTTGAGCTGCTGCAGGATACGCTGGAGAAGCTCGGCCACCCACGCGAGGCAGTGCAATTGCTGCCGTGTGATTCCCGCGATTCCGTGCAGGACTTGATTACCGCCCGCGGTTTGGTGGACCTGGTTATTCCACGCGGTGGCGCGGGCTTGATCAACGCCGTCGTGCTGGGCGCTACCGTGCCAACGATCGAAACCGGTACCGGTAACTGCCACTTCTACGTCGACAAGTCTGCTGATTTGGATAAGGCCATCGCGATGGTGGTTAACGGCAAGACTCGTCGTACTTCTGTTTGTAACTCCACCGAAACGGTGTTGCTGGATTCTGCGCTTAGCGATGAAGACAAGCTGAAAGTGGTTCGTGCCCTGCAAGATGCAGAGGTCACCATCCACGGTGAGGTCAGCGAGCTTTCTGGCTTTGGCGTGGAAGATGCCGTTGCAGCTACGGAAGAAGATTGGGCCGAAGAATCGTTGTCGATGGATATCAACGCCAAGGTTGTCGACGGCGTCGATGGCGCAATCGCTCACATTCAGAAGTGGAGCACCGGGCACACCGAAGGCATTGCCGCACAGGATGCCGATATCTTGCAGCAATTCGCTAACGAAGTCGATGCCGCCGCCGTCATGTTGAATGCTTCGACCGCGTTCACCGACGGTGAGGTATATGGCATGGGTGCAGAAATTGGTATTTCCACCCAGAAATTGCACGCGCGTGGGCCAATGGCTTTGCCAGAGCTGACCTCGAGCAAGTGGATTCTGCAGGGCACAGGCCATACCCGCCCATAAGGCGCGGAGCTTACGCCCATAAACAGACTCGCATTTGGGTTCGTGACCTGCAATAATTCCTGATATGAATTTTTCTTGCGGGTCACGTTCTCTTGTTGTTGCACTCCTTGGTCTGAGTGCCATCAGCGCTGCTGGAGCCACCGCCTCGGCTGCGCAGGCTGGCGTTGCACTAGAAAATCCGATCGCCACCCCGGAGCAGCGGTGCCCGGAGGTGGCGATTATTGCTGCGCGGGGTTCGGAACAAAATTTTGAGACCACCCCGCACGCCATCGCCTATGAGGCCATTTCCGGTTTGGTGAACAGCCTGCGATCCGGCATTGCCAACGCTCCAGGCTTTGTTGCGGATTTTGAACACCGCACCGGCTGCCAGCCGGACTATATTTTGTTCGGTTATTCGCAAGGCTCGATCGTGTTGAGTCACCTGGAGCAGCATTTGCATGAGAAAGGCCAGCTGCGTGGCGTGGTCTATCTCGGCAACCCGCAACTCGGTGCCGGTGATCCGTCGACGGTGGGTAACCCGCGAGTGGGCAATGGTCTGCTGCCGGGGGCGGCGGCGCGGGAATCCACGGTGATTATTTCCTGATCGATTATCCTGACGATGGTGCCGTTGTTGATGAACTCGCAGAATGGATCGTGAATGGCTAATCACAAGCAAGCTGAGCCGGTCAAGCATGCTGAGCACGCCAGCCCAGCTAACCCCGCGCGGCAGCGGATCGGGGTGATGGGCGGAACTTTCGACCCAATCCATAACGGGCACTTGGTTGCTGCCAGCGAAGTCGCAGACAAATTCTCACTGGATTCGGTGATCTTCGTGCCCACTGGCCAACCGTGGCAAAAAGCCGAAAAGCAGGTCACCGCCGCAGAGTCGCGCTATTTGATGACGGTGATCGCAACCGCATCCAATCCCCGCTTTGGGGTCAGCCGCGTAGATATCGACCGCGGAGGTGATACCTATACGGTCGATACGTTGCGTGATCTGCGCGAAGCCTACCCGGACGCAGAGCTGTTCTTCATCACAGGTGCCGATGCCATGGCGAATATCGTCTCCTGGCATAACTGGGAAGAAATGTTCGAGATGGCTCGGTTCGTTGCAGTTACGCGTCCTGGTTACGAGCTGTCTGAGTCGATGATGCCGGATATTCATCAGCGTCGCGTTGATCTTGTCGACGTTCCCGCTCTCGCGATTTCCTCGACTGATATTCGACGACGCGCTGAGGAAGGGCGTCCGGTGTGGTACTTGGTGCCGGATGGGGTGGTGCAATATATTTCGAAAAACAATTTATATGCCGAAAAACTTCTCAAAACTAGCCCAAAGTAATCTTTTCGTGCGAAAATATATCTACGCTTGGGTTTGCGCCGAAGCTGACACACACTCAAGCCTCGTTGTACTAAGGAAGGTGCTGCATTGACCGTTACTGATACCGCTCGCGAACTCACGGGTGTGGCCGTTCGCGCCGCCGATGAAAAATCCGCGGCCAATATCGCTGCCATGGACGTCTCAGACGTTTTGGGCATTACCGAGGTTTTCATCATTGCCTCGGCGGATACGGAGCGTGCGGTCAAGGCCATCGTCGACGAGATTGAAGAGGATCTCAAAGATGCCGGCCGCAAGCCGTTGCGTCGGGAAGGCCAGCGTGATTATCGCTGGGTGCTGTTAGATTACGGCGATATCGTCGTCCATGTGCAGCACAACGACGAGCGTGATTTTTATGGGCTTGACCGTCTGTATGGCGATTGCCCGCTGGTAGAGGTAGACGGTGTGGAATATCACCGGCCAGGTACCTACACCGAGTCTGATGGCGAGCAGGTTCGTTCTGCCCAGCGTATCGACGATATTCCAGTGGTGGGCGGCGAGCACCCATGACACGCGCGCTGTACCTCGTCCGTCACGGGGAGACGACCTTTAACGCCTCCGGGCGGATGCAGGGTCAGCTCGATACCGAACTTTCCGAGCGGGGCCATGCCCAGGCCCGCCAGGCAGCAGAGATGCTTGCCGACGTCCCCATCACCCGCATCGTCGCCTCGGATTTGAGCCGAGCGGCAACCACCGCCGGTTATATCGCGGAACGGTTGGGCCTGCCGGTGACCACTGATCGCCGTTTGCGCGAAACTCACTTGGGTGAATGGCAGGGGATGGCGCGTACTGAGGTTGACGCGCAGTACCCGGGCAGTCGTGCGCAGTGGCGCAATGATGCGACGTGGACTCCACCGGGTGGCGAGTCTCGTGTGGATGTGTGCCACCGTATCCGCCCGGTTGTCGATGAGTTGATGGAAGAATATTCCGAATGGGACGACGGCGGCGTGTTGCTGGTCGCGCATAACGGCGCGATTGCGGCGCTGGCCTGCGCACTGTTGAACCTGGAAGTTGCACAATTTCCGATGCTCTCCAGTCTGAAGAACACGCACTGGGCCAAGCTGGTCGCTCGCCCAGGGTTTGACCCGTCGGCACCAAAGCGCGCGCCGCGTTTCACGGATGCTGCTGATGCCCGCACTGCCCAGTGGTTCCTGGAGGGCTGGAATATGGGCCGAGGGGATTAAATGGCAGTTCAGGTGGTCACGGATTCCTCAGCGAGTTTGAATGAGGACGTAATCGCAGAACTTGGCATCACTGTGCTGGATCTGCACGTGGTGGAAAAAACCGCCAAGGATGGCTCGGTGGAGCGTTCTACGGCGGGTTTGTCGTCGTTGGAGTTGGCTGCGGCCTATGGCCGTTTGGTCGAGCGCAGCCAGGGCGATGGCGTGTTAGTGCTGCATTTGCCGAAAGAATTGTCGTCGACCTGGACGTCTGCCCAGACGGCGGTGGGGCTTTTTGACGACGACGAGATTCGCATTATCGATTCGCCTGCGATTGCGATGGCGATGGGCGCTGCGGTGATGACTGCGGCGAAGCTCGCACAACAGGGGGCGGGCTTAGACGAATGCCACGATGCCGCATTAGGTGTGCTTTCACGCTCAGCGACGTGGGTGTATTTGCACCGCATTGATGATTTGCGCCGTTCGGGTCGCTTGTCGACGACGACTGCGATGCTCTCGACTGCTCTGCTGGCGACCAAGCCGATCATGCAGTTTGTCGAGGGCAAACTGGAGTTGGTCGGCAAAACCCGCACGCAGACGAAGGCTTTTAACAAGCTGGTGGAGTTGATCTCGCAAGAAGCTGGCGGTGAGCCCGCGTTTGTTGCCATTCAGCATAGTGATGCCGAAGATGCCGCAGATACGTTATATGACCTACTGGTTGATGCTTTAGCTACCGGTTCTTCGGTGATGGTGCAGGAAATGGATGAGGTTTTGCGTATCCATGTCGGCTCCGGTGCGGTGGGGGTCTCCGCGGTTTTTACAGTCGCTGATTAGGCTTTTTGTGCTGGCTTTGCGCGGCGGATTCGTGGTTAGCTTTGCACAGCGGTTTCACGGCTAGTTATCCACAGACCACGTCCTTTTGTTGACGTGTCATCGCGTTTTTCACAGTGCTGGTGATGAATCCGTTTTCGGGGGCCTGTGACGGTCTTAGGATCGCGGTCATGGAGACCACACCACCGAACGCAACGGCTGTTCACACTGAACTGCCTCGCACAGATTCTTTTGCTCGCCTGCCGCAGCGGGGTGATTCTTCTCGCGTACGTGAGCGCATTGCAGAGTTGCTGCGGCCTACTGGCGAAGAAGATCTCATGGCGGTCGATTACCCGCAGCCGAGGTTTTCCGTGACGACGAAGGCCGCACTGGCCGGTGGCGTTGTTGCGATTATTGCGTGTGTGGTGTGGTTTTTCGCCAGCTCTGGCGACAACGAGTCTGATTCTGCACAACAGCTCGCCGCTGTAGCGGAGCAGGCTGCGGAAGAACCAGACTCGGCAGAAGCAGACTCGGCAGGGCCTGCAGGTCCAGGGACGGAAGTTCCGACTGCCGACGGTGGTAAGCGCGTCGATGAGATTGTGGTTTCGGTGGTCGGGCTGGTGGAAAACCCTGGGGTGATGACCCTTCCCGACGGTGCGCGTGCTGCCGACGCGCTTGCGGTTGCACACGTGTTGCCCGAAGCCGATGTGCTGCGCATCAACCAGGCAGAGCGATTGCGCGATGGCCAACAAATCGTCGTTCTGGGCCCGGACGACCCGGCTCCGCCCGGCACTGCCGGTGCAGTCGAGGGCACGGGGCCAGCGGCCGGCTTAGGCGGCGGTGGTGCTGGGCCGATTTCGTTGAATACAGCTAGTGCGGCCGAGCTGATGTCCCTGCATGGAGTAGGCGAGGCCACTGCGGCGGCGATTATCGAATTCCGTGAATCCAATGGGGGTTTTGCTTCTGTAGATCAGCTTCTGGAGGTCTCCGGGATTGGTCCAGCGAAGTTTTCTCGTCTGCAAGATGAGGTCACCGTGTAACCCCGCGGTCTTCGCCACGCCACAGCAACTCTCGAAGTCGTCCACCCATGAAACACCTACCAGCCAGGAAGGTGCACCATGCATGATCTGCGATTAGTTCCCACGGCAGCCACCTGCTGGGGCGCAGTGGTTCTCCTGCTTGTCACAGGCTCGCCGGTCTGGGCAGTAGCGCTGCTGGTCGTCGTAGTGACCGCGTGCATGGTCTGCAGGTTGTGGCAGCATGCCGTGCTGGTGGCTGGTTTTGGCGGCGCCGCGGTGTTCATTGCCACGGTGCGGCTATGGCGTGCGGCAGCTTTTGCCTATCCCACACAGCTGCATGCCACGGTGGCAGGCCACCCTAAGCCGCTTGATCACGGTGGCTATTATCTTCCGGTTAGCGTCGACGGGCTGGCACCCACATTGGCGCTGTTTGCACAAGAACCTGACCGCCCCGATGCGCTCGCAAGGGGTGCACACATTGTGGTTGACGCTACCTATCGCGAGGCTGATCGCCCCGGGCTGGCCCCGGTTGTCGTCCGTGGTGAGATCACCGAGATCTCCCCGCCCACAGGAATAGCGCAATTCGCGCACTCAGTGGCCCAATCGTTGCACCAGGCCAGCCACCAGTATTTGGGGGAGAACACCGCATCGTTGCTTCCCGGCATGGTGTTGGGCGATACAAGCGGGCAAACCAGTACCGAGAGGCAAATGTATATCGACGCCGGATTAACCCACTTGACCGCGGTCAGCGGGCTCCACGTCGCCACGGTGGTCGCCACCGCGGTAATAGTGACGAAGGCCATACGCATGGGCCCGGTGGGACAATCGGTCGCGGCTAGTTGTGTGCTGGCATTATATGTGTGCGTCGTCGGGCCAGCCCCATCAGTATTGCGGGCGAGTATCACCGGATTGGTGGGCCTGGCAGCGATCATGAATTCTTCACGGATGCCCCCGCTGCACGCATTGTGCATTGCGGTGATCACGCTGCTGTTTTTTGATAGCGATCTTGCGGTTGCCTTCGGCTTCGCACTGTCGGTGGCCGCCACCGCCGGCATCATTTCGCTGACACCGTTGCTCTATCGTCCGCTGGCGCGCAGCAGGCTGCCCGATATTATTGTGCGCGCATTGGCCGTATCTATCGCCGCCGATATCGTGACCATGCCTCTGGTCTCTTTGTTGGCCGGCCGGGTTTCTGTGGTCAGCGTGATTGCCAACGTTGTGGTGACACCAGCAATTGCCCCTGCACTCATCATCGGTCTCGCTGCCACCGTCTTGGCCGTGCTGGCACTGCCGATAGCTGTCGAAGCAGTAGCGTTCGCATTCGTCGAGCCAGCTGCGTGGTGGATTTATCGCGTGGCCAAATGGGCACAAGACTTACCGGTAGCAACCATAGAAATTTCCCCGTGGGCGGCGCTGATCGCCTATGGCTGGATTCTCGCTGCGATACTGGCCGGCTTTATCCGCACCACCACCGTGGTGCTAGTGGCAGCGATGTTCCTGGCAGGATGGAACCAGCGCCTACCACCACAGGCAGAAATCACCGCAGATAACGTGCTCGTCGTCAAGGAACTAGAACAGGTCACCGATTATTCCGGACAATTCGACCCTGCCACCGTCCCGCCGGGCATCGACGCCATCGTGGTCACCGACTCGTCGGGAAAACCAGCGACGCGCCCCACAGCGACACCCAGTGGAATCCCGATCGTGTTTCCCAATCGAGACGGGCCGGTGACCATTCACATTGATGGCACCCAGCATGCTGACAACGGTGCGTTCTAATAGCTGATTGTGGCCGTGAGCGCTGGCCGCGGGTTCCCGTGTCCTGTTTTCGTGTCGTCGCGTTGAACGCGCGGGGCGAGCGCGGCAGCTATGGCACGATAGAGGCATGGCAACGACGGCAAGCGTGCATTTGATCACCGGGGATGAGGAATACCTCGCCGAGCGCGTGCGCTTGGAACTGACAGCGCAGGTGCGCGAGGCCGCCGCCGACGGTGAACAAGTACACCAGACCACGTTGCGCGCCGGGGATATAACGGGCCCAGAGCTGATCGAGGCGACGAGTCCATCGCTGTTTGGCGACGAGCGCATTGTGGTGATCACCCACGCAGAAACGGCGGGCAAAGAACCGCTGAACCTGTTATTGCAGGCGTGTGTGGATCCCGCGCCATCGGTGACAATCATCATCGTTTATGCCGGTGGAGGGCGCAATCAGGCGATCATGAAAAAGATCGACAAGCTTGCCCAGACCCATCACGTCGCCAAGCTTAAACCTTCCGAGCGCGCTGGGTGGGTGAACCAAGAGTTCCGGCGCCATGGCGTGCGCGTGGGCCCGGAGGTTACCCACGGTCTGTTAGAAGGTGTTGGGTCTGATCTTCGCGAGTTGGCTTCTGCGGTCAGCCAATTGGTAGCCGATACCAATGGCAATGTCACCGAAGATGCAGTGCGGGAGTACTACCAAGGTGTGGCCGAAGTATCTGGGTTCGACATTGCCGATGCTGCTGTTGCGGGCCATACAGCGCAGGCGGTGGCTTCGGTGCGTCGTGCCTTGCAGCTGGGGGAGCCACCGGTGAAGCTGGCGTATGCACTAGCCAGCAAGGTGGGAACTATTGCGCGCTTGTATTCCGAGCACGGCGGCAATGCGCAGAAACTTGCGGGACAGCTGGGCATGCCGCCGTGGCTACTGGATAAGTCATTAAAGGTGGCCCGGCGCTGGCGCGGGGAAAACGTTTCGCAAGCGGTGATGATCATCGCGGAACTGGATGCCACGGTTAAAGGCCAGGGTGGCGATGCTGAATACGCGCTGGAATCTGCGGTGCGGAAAATTTCGGAACTTGCGCGCTAATATTGTGTCGCTATGACTGAAAACAATACGCAAGATAACTCGCACCCGAACGATTCTGCCGATGATCAGCAGCTGCAAGAATTTGCCACTAAGCTTTTTGATCTCGCCCGCGATGGTAACGCCACCTTGCTGCAATACGTCGAACATGGCCTGAATGCGGATCTGGTGAACCACGAAGGCCACAGTCTGCTGATGATGGCTGCGTATCACGGGCATGCAGATTTGGTGCGCGGCTTGGCCGCCCGTGGCGCAGACGTCGACAAGCTCAACGATCGTGGCCAGTCGCCGCTGGCGGGGGCAGTATTTAAAAAGGAAGATGCCGTGGTCGACGTGCTGCTGGAGGCAGGTGCGGACCCGAACCATGGGCACCCGACGGCGGTCGATACTGCGCGCATGTTTGAGCGTGCGGACCTGCTCGAGCGATTCGAGAACACCAAGTGACGCTAGCGCAGTGGGCCAGCTTGCTCGCGCTCAACCTCGCGGGTGCCGCTAGCCCCGGCCCGGACATGATTTTGATCATGCGCTTGGCGACGCGTTCACGCACGCATGCACTGGCTGCTGCGGCGGGGATTCAGCTGGGCGTGGTGATGTGGTGCAGCCTCACGGTCTTTGGCGCCGCTGCGGTGTTGACGGCGTATCCGTCCTTGCTGGCTTTCGTACAGTTACTTGGCGGTATCGCGTTGATTCTGATGGGCTTGAGCATGGCGAGGGCAGGTTGGCGCGATCGTAATGTGAAGCCGGTAGATCTTGCTGATGCCGCTTTGCGGCTGGGCTCACTGAAAGCTGCGTTTCGCACGGGGCTGTTGACGAATATCGCGAACCCAAAGATTGTGCTCTTCTTGGCCGCGATCGTCGCGCCGTTGTTGCCGCAAAGCCCATCTCTGGGGCTAGCGATCGCCGTGATCGCCGCGCTAACGCTATCTGCGTTCTTATTGTTCGTCGTGGTGGCGTTTTTCTTGTCG
This sequence comes from Corynebacterium drakensteinense, assembly GCF_041224285.1. Lineage (NCBI taxonomy): Bacteria > Bacillati > Actinomycetota > Actinomycetes > Mycobacteriales > Corynebacteriaceae > Corynebacterium > Corynebacterium drakensteinense. Next base: position 101,716 of record NZ_JAXOFP010000004.1, on the reverse strand, counting down.
ACGAAAGCTGTACGACGCCGGGTTCTTGCAGCAGGTCCGTGGATTGATATCGCTGCCGGCGTGCTGTTCGTGGTGATCGGTGCTTCGTTGGCAATCAATGGATTGCTCACGATGGTGGGCGGTTAGACGCCTGAATAGTCTGCTGGCGCCCAATCGAAGTTCGATTGGGCGCTTTTTGCGTGCTGTAGACGAAAACAACACCGGAAAAGTAGAGCCAGAATCTGTTGTTATTGAGTGTTGTGGATCACTTTTTGTGTAAAAGTTTTGCCCCTAAAAAATGGGGCCGTCCGTTATGTAATACACCTAAGTGAGGGGGCAGTATAAAGAAGGTGTAACGAAATCATTTCATTCAATAGCAAAATGTTTATGCAGTTCAAAGGATGCAAAGAGCGTCTTTCTAAGAAAAATTCATAAATAACACAGCTAAAATTCAGCTAATAATCCCATGTTTGTCGCGAGTTTTTCTTGTTTGTGCTGTTTGCAGCCGTTTATGCGAGCGTGGTTATATTCCATCTGTAAGCACAACCCAATCCGAAAGGAACTTCTACAATGATCGCTGAACTTTTTGAAACCGTACTCGCAACCGTTGCCGGCGTATTCACCTCTCTGCTCGGCGGCGTTGACGGCCTGGGCGGAACCCTGTTCGAGTCCTCCTCTAACCTGTTCAAGAAGTAAAATAGGCTAGTTGGCCGACTTCCCTGCGGAAGTCGAGTCTCTTGAGAATTCCCCGGTGGGTTTATCCCGTCGGGGTTTTTCTATTGCATGGTCTTCCTTGGCTCTACAGCTGTTGCTAACACAAAATCCGCTAACGCAAGTGCGCTAGCGGATGGGGCCTAGAGCCTAAAGTTGTTAGGTTCTAGGGGGCTCTATGGGCTCAGTCTGAATTAGAAGCTGGAGCCGGTGAAGATCTGAACGAATGGCTCAGCAATAGCGGAAATGACATTTGCGATGTTGACGCCAATAGCCTCGATGAAGTTAACGAAGCTGGATGCCTGTGCATCGGCAACGAGTGGGTTGGTTGGGTCAATTGGGCTTACTGCATCCTTAGGCATAGATTTCTCCTCAGTAGTTTATGGGAACTCCGCAATTCAAAATCCCGGAGATAAACGGGTTTCTCCTTGCATTACGATTCCAATAATAGGGGCAGTTAGTTGTGGGGGCAAATGCCTTAGTGGCCGGAAACATGAATCCCCAGGATGATTTCACCTGACGTGATAAGTGCCGCAAATACGTAACATAAAAATTTGTTCATTATTCTCACTGTCACTCTAGGGGTGGGGTTTTGGTAGGTAGATGACAAAAACGCGCCCCTCGCAGGCGAGGGGCGCGGGTTGCAGAGCTGTCCAGCTAAGCCGAACAGTCAAAAGGGTCTGCCTACTTGGAGGAAAGCACTACGTTGATGATTTGGGTGAGTACCTCGGTCAGCTTGCTGCCTAGGGTATCGACGAAAGCGATGATTTTGTCAGCCATTGTTGCCATCTTTCTTTAGGTGAGTGCACACCAGAAAGTTACTGGTGTGGGGAATTTATGTAATTTACTTGCTGGAAAAAACCAGGCGGATGAGGTCTTCGAAGACGTTGGTGAAGCCGGAGATGATGGATTCCACCAGGGAGGTCAAGTTATCTGCAATGTTGCTCATGATCGATCCTTTCTCGATGCATATTTGCATGGTTGGGCTGGGTTAGCTGCGAGAACTTGTCGCTGCTTTGCAATATCTTAGCATAGTTTCACTCCAATAACATTTGGTTTGAAAATAATCACAAAATCTGACAAAAGGTCCCGTTTTTCGGTGGGGGATGACTGACCGTGCAGGCTGAGGCGCATTGTCTATTCGACTATTGCGTATCCGCTCGCAAACAGTGAGCATAGAAAAACCGGCCCAGGCAGAGCCCAGGCCGGTGTGGTATAGCGCCGCTAGTTCGTTACTCACCCGCTAGCGTGCGAGTAAGCACGATGGTGCAGAAAACCGAATTAGCCTTCCATCTTGTTGAAGAGGTTGGCCATGCCGGACTTCTTGTTCGCAGCGGTGTTGCGGTGGAAAACACCCTTGGAGACAGCTTTGTCCAGCTCACGGGAAGCTACGCGCAGCTTCTCCTCGGCAACGGACTTGTCGCCAGCCTCTACAGCAGTGCGGAAGTTGCGCATCATGGTGCGAACGCGAGAGCGGACGTGCTGGTTGCGACGACGCGACTTCTCGTTGGTGAGGATGCGCTTCTGCTTGGACTTAATGTTTGCCATGGTGAAAATACCTCTTATAGTCGATAGACAATGACGTGAAAACTCCTTCTGCCGGGCATTTCCAGCACGCTGACCAGTATTTCAATGGCCATCGTGCGCGTCACCAAACCGTTATCGGGCGGACCCAAGGTCCTGACCGCCCCGCTTGGTGCAGCTCGACAGACGAGCAACCTCATAGATACTAGCAGAACCAGCCCGTTAATCCCACCAGCCCGTTAATCCCACTGGTGTTCATTGCGCAACCGGGCAGCGATGCGTTCAAAGCGTCGCTTCGGAAACAATACGCCTTGCCGCCGCAAGTACTGCTCTTGGATTTCCAACACCCGATCGACCCGAATCCAGCACGGTCTGCCGGCCTCATCCCATTCGCCGGTGCCGATGCTCGTCCACCGTGGATCGTGATCATGCGTCGGGTTTGGTGAAATCAACAACGCCAGCACACTGTTGCTCGTGCGCCCGATGACCAAGACCGCGCGCTCGCGGGGCGGGGATTCCGAACCGTCGGTCGGCGTCCATACCCACACGACTTCACCCGAATCCGCGTGACCATCCATGTCTGGGGCATAAAAGATGGTGCGGTTCAACGCGCGAGATTTCCACACCCGAATTTTTGCTGCAGCACGCGCGACGGACCGGCCAGAGGTGTTGTGCATCCCCAAACGCTCGTTGATTAAAGCCAGGCCTTTTTCCAGTTGGTCTTCATTCGGGGTTGACGGCGACCAGCGCTTATTTTTCCGTCGTGCGGCAAACATAGTAGTAATCCTAGCGATCTCCACACATAAACTTCGTTAGTCGTTGCTGGCTGTTGGTGGTGCGTCGTCGTTGGGTAGGCTGGTGGGAGTTTATGACGAGAGGTAGTCCGAGGAAGTAATGGGAAGTAATGTCGAATAATTTTGCAGCGCAGACGTTCACCGAAGCCAAACGCCTGCGCAACTTCTGCATCATTGCGCATATTGACCACGGTAAATCCACCCTGGCAGACCGTATCCTGCAATTGTCGAAGGTTGTCGACGAGCGCGACATGCGTGATCAGTACCTCGACAACATGGACATCGAGCGCGAACGCGGCATCACCATCAAGGCGCAGTCTGTGCGCCTGCCCTGGGTGCCGACTTCTGGCCCGCATAAGGGCGAGGAAATCGTGCTGCAGATGAACGACACCCCCGGCCACGTCGACTTCACCTATGAGGTCTCCCGTGCACTCGATGCGTGTGAGGCAGCAATCTTGCTTGTCGACGCGGCCCAAGGCATCGAAGCCCAAACCCTGGCGAACCTGTACCTCGCCATGGAGCACGAGCTCGAGATCATCCCGGTTCTCAACAAGATTGATCTGCCGGCTGCCGATCCAGAAAAATATGCCCTGGAGTTGGCCAATATCATCGGCTGTGAACCAGAAGACGTGCTGCATGTCTCCGGTAAAACTGGTGAAGGCGTAGTAGAGCTGCTGGATAAAGTCGTGGAGCTTACCCCGCCACCGCATACCGATTATCCGGACGATGCACCCGCGCGTGCGATGATTTTCGACTCGGTCTACGACGTTTACCGTGGTGTCGTCACCTATATCAGGGTCGTCGACGGCCAGCTCAAGCCACGCCAAAAGGTGCGCATGATGAACACCGGCACTGAGCTGGAGATCCTGGACATGGGTATCGTCTCGCCGAAGCCGACTTCCTGCAAAGGCCTCGGCCCTGGTGAGGTGGGTTATGTGATCACGGGCGTGAAAGACGTGCGCGAAACCAAAGTCGGCGATACCATCACCTGGGCCAGCAAGGGCGCTGAAGAACCGTTGCAGGGCTACGAAGAGCCCAAGCCGATGGTGTATTCCGGCATGTTCCCGATTTCCCAGGAAGACTTCCCGGATCTACGTGACGCGCTAGAAAAACTACAGCTGAACGACGCCTCGCTGACCTTCGAACCGGAAACTTCCGTCGCGCTTGGTTTTGGCTTCCGTTGTGGCTTTTTGGGCTTGCTGCACATGGAAATTACCCGCGACCGCCTGGAACGCGAATTCGACCTGGACTTGATCTCCACCGCACCGTCGGTGACCTATCGCGTCGTCAAGGAAGATGGCACGGAACAGTACGTGCACAACCCGGCGGACTGGCCAGAGGGTAAGCATGATTCGGTCTACGAGCCGATCGTGAAAATGACCATCATCGTGCCCGCGGATTTCGTCGGCCCGACCATGGAGCTGTGTCAGTCCAAGCGTGGCCAGATGGGCGGAATGGATTATCTTTCTGAAGACCGCGTCGAGCTGCGCTACACCATGCCGTTGGGTGAGATCATCTTCGATTTCTTTGACATGCTGAAATCGCGCACCAAGGGCTATGCCTCGTTGAACTATGAAGAAGCTGGTGAGCAGCTGGCTGATCTGGTGAAGGTCGATATTTTGCTGCAGGGCGATCCTGTCGACGCCTTCAGCGCAATTGTGCACCGTGAGCATGCGTACCACTACGGCAACAAGATGACGAAGAAGCTGAAAGAGCTTATCCCGCGCCAGCAATTCGAGGTTCCGGTGCAGGCGGCTATTGGTGCCAAGATCATCGCACGTGAAAATATCCGTGCGATGCGCAAGGACGTGCTGGCGAAGTGCTACGGCGGCGATATTTCGCGTAAGCGCAAGCTGCTGGAAAAGCAGAAGGCTGGTAAAAAGCGCATGAAATCGTTGGGTTCGGTCAATGTGCCGCAGGAGGCCTTCGTCGCTGCGTTGTCCACGGACGACAACTAGCCGCCAGCAAGCCGCCGACTAGCCGTCGACAAGCATCGGCGAATCTCCGTCGGTGGGGCAAGAATTGGCGGCGCGTGCACCTGCGGCCGACGCTGCGCGGTCAATCGCACAATTGACTACTGTGGAAGGGCATACCTCGTTACCGAAATTTTTCTCGTTGAAGGATGTGCTACTTCCCGTGCCCGGCCCAGAATCCCAACAGCCAGAGTTCAATCCGCTGACCAACCGTCGTTCCGCCCGCCCGGGACGCGTCGGCCGCCCGACAGCCCCTGGCCAGCCGCAAGCCCAAGGACAAGGCCTTCCGCCACGTAGCGCACCAGCGCAGGGGCCGCTGGAATTTGTGCGGGCGACGGTTGGAGGCCAGCCAGTGGGGGAAGTGTTCCGCGGCGCAGCAGAGGAAGTCATTGGCCAGTTGCAAGAGCTGCGTCGTGATTTGCATGAACACCCCGAGATCGGCTTGCATCTGCCGCGCACCCAACAAAAAGTTTTGGACGCCTTAGAGGGGCTTCCGCTAGAGATCACCACCGGCCACGGGCTGTCTTCGGTGATCGCGGTGTTGCGCGGCGGCAAGAGGGGAGACCACCCCGTATCGGTTTTGTTGCGCGGAGACATGGACGCGTTGGCCGTGCGTGAGCGCCTTGACCTGCCGTTTGCCTCGAAAAACGATTACATGCATGCCTGCGGCCATGATCTGCACACCGCGGGGTTGGTCGGGGCGGCGAAAATCTTGTGCCGTTACCGTGAAGAACTTGCCGGTGACATCATCTTCATGTTCCAGCCCGGAGAAGAAGGCCCAGGCGGGGCAGCGCCAATGATCGAAGAAGGCGTGCTCGATGCCGCTGGCCGGCGTCCGATCGCAGCCTACGGCATTCATGTCGGACCGCAGGATTATGGCACTTTCCACTACGTGCCTGGGCCGATGATGTCGTCGTCATCCAACTTGACCATTACGGTTACAGGTAAAGGAGGGCACGGCTCGCGCCCGCACGATGCCATCGACCCGGTGCTGGCTTTGGCCGAGATTCAGACTTCGCTGCAGATGGCGATTACGCGGCGTTTCGATGCCCTCGACCCGATAGTGGTAACCGTAACTAACGTGCGCGCTGGCGAAGGCGCATTCAACGCGATCCCGGATACCGCCACGTTGGGTGCGACGGTCCGCGTGCTGCGTGATGAAAAGATTGATTCGGTGCGCCAAATGATCGCAGAGGTGGCCGGTAACGTCGCAGCCGCCCATCGATGCTCAGTCGATATCGACTTCCAGGTGCTGTATCCGACCACCAAGACGAATGCCCGGGAAACCAAGTTCGCAGCCTCTGTGTGGGGCGAGATGTTCGGTGAAGATGCGGTGCAGCCTTTCGACGCACCGATGATGGCTTCGGAGGACTTCGGCTTTGTGCTCGCTCAGATTCCAGGAACCTTCGTGTTTTTGGGTACCGCAAACCCGGAAAAACCAGAGCACCTGCGCGATTGGAACCACTCACCGAAGATTAATTTCAACGATTCGATCCTCGGCGATCAGGCCGCAGCCTTGGCGGCGTTGGCATTCGAGCGTTTGGCGACAGAAGAGGCACATCCGTCGGCAAGCGTACGCGCGGCGCGGGAAGCGAAGGAGAAAGCAGCCACGCGGGAGCAAGACCGTGCGGCTGGTCGATCCAGTGATTCCTAGCCATGATGAACCCGCCGCGATAGTCGTCAGCTATGCTGAGGGCTATGTGGAACGCAGATTCACGGCAGCCCGCACCGGGCTGTGGGCTCACAAGCCAGCAAGAAGAACAATTTCAGCAACTTGCAGCAGCCGCACTGCACCCAGAGCGTGCCGACGAGCACGTCATCGACAACTGCCTAATGCGCATGATTCACGCGCATTAATTGTCGGCACGTAGCCGCGTGCTCCCGCTTCGGTTCTCGTCGTCGGTTGCGTCGGCCGCACGTCCATGCCAAGACCATATTGTTGATCTTCCTCACGTAGACTCAAAGTTATGATTTCACTCGTTTCGCCTCTGTTCGTTCCCGGTGACTACCCCGAAGGCTTCCGCGAAGCCGTCGACTGTGGAACCGACTCGATTGTCTTTGACTTGCAGGATTCCTGCGCGCCAGAAAACAAGGCCCGGGCCCGGCAAAATATCGTTTCGTTTATCGAGGAGTACTCCTCCGGGCAGAACCCGGACATCATTACCGCGCATAAGCCGGTGCTCATCGGTGTGCGCATTAACGGGGTGAATTCTCAGGAATACCCGAAAGACCTCGAAGCATTGCAAGTCGTGGCTGACCAGCTGGATTTTGTTATGCAGCCACTGGTCAATGAGTCCAAAGCGTTGTCGGAAACCAAGCACCTGTTGAAAGATTCCGATGGTGCACCCGTGCCGATCGTGGCCTTGGTAGAAACCGCCCGTGGCATTGTCAATGCCGCCGAGATCGCCTCGACGCGTGGCGTGGCACAGCTAGCCTTCGGCGCCGGCGATTATTCCGAACAGTTACGCGTGAACCACTCCAACCGTGATGCTTTGCTGTTTGCACGTTCGACGCTGGCGACGGCCTCTGTGGCTTATCGTTTGTCGCCTCCGGTGGATACGCCATTTTTCAACGTCGCCAACGAAGACGGGCTTATCGACGCCACGCACTACGCCAGTGCGCTGGGCTTTAGCGGCAAACTATGTATTCACCCGTCGCAATGCAAGATTGTGACGGCCGCGTTTAAGCCTTCGGATAACGCGATTGCGTGGGCACGGGAGGCTGTTGAGAAGTTCGAGGCAGCGGTGGCGCGCAAAGAATCGTCCGTCGAGCTGGATTCAGGTAACTACGTAGACGCACCGATTTATCGCCGCGCGCTCGACCTGCTGGCCAAAGCCGGGAAATAAGCGGCGGGCTGAGAGCCTGTTAAGAAAAATCAGAACCTGCGGTTTCGCCCGTGAGTTCTTTTTCTGTGCGCGTATATAAGCTCGAATCTGTGCAAGGATCAGTGCCCGGTTTGCACAACTGCCGCAGTGCAATGCGGCCATACATATCCCCGAGCTCTTCACTGCTCAGGCGCCCGCCGTCGGCGTACCACTGCGAGACACCGATACCCATATCGATAAGAGCCCAACTCACAATCTTCACGTCATCGGCCACGAAAACCCCGGAATCAATGCCTTCGCGCACAATCGCCATCCACCGGGCCACATAATCCCGGCGCATCTGCACCACGATCGAACGGGTCGGCTCTTGCAGCGCCCGAATTTCGCTGTTGACGATGCGTGCGCGCTGGGCCTGTTCCGCATGGAAAATCGTGTGATATTTCATGCTCGCGAAAAGTTTGTCTGCGCTAGTTTTCATGGGCGAATAACCAGTTGCATGAAAGCGCAATAAAGCCTCCATCGAACTGATCGCAATATCCGCTAACACCTCTTGTTTGGATCCATAGTGGTTGTACAAGCTGGAAGCACGCATGCCGACGGCGGAGGCGATATCCTCCATGCCGGTGGCGTGGTAGCCGCGCTCGTCGAAAAGCTCCATCGCTGCTTCCGCGATCTGTGCTCGGCGTTTCGGATTAGCCATAGGTTATCGGTCTCCTCGTCGGGCTGGTTGTCAGCTACTCGGACTATTTGTCAGCTACGCAGTCTTAGTTAAGCATGCCACGAAAAGTTTTGGATATTTTGCTTGACTATTAATGCGATGTGAGTCACACTAACTGCTAACGATGATTCGTCTGGAGGAGTAAATATGTCCAATAATCCACTCGCCGCCGGCACCGACCTGCTCGGCGTATTCAATGACATTCCAGAAGCTGACCTCAACGCCTGGAAGCGTGCGTCCAGTCTGCGTGCGCCAATCGAAGCCGTCATCAATGACTACTGGCAACGTGCAGAAATTCCCTTTGACCTGATCCCCGAGATCGTTGAGCGTGATTTGCTCACCGATGGCCTGGACGTTGACGGGCACGAGACTCTCTCGCATTTGGGTTCAGGTCTAGCCCTGATGGAAGTTGCCCGCATCGACGGTTCAGTTGCGACGATCCTGGCGGTGCAGGCCGGTCTGGCTATGCGTTCAATCGACATGTGCGGATCGCAGGAGCAAAAGGATAAGTACCTGCCAAAGATGGCGAAAGGCGAGCTGCTCGGTGCCTTCGCGCTGACGGAGCCGGATCACGGTTCTGACTCGATCGCCCTGGAAACTTCCGCGGTACGTGATGGTGACGAGTGGGTGCTCAACGGCGAGAAGAAGTGGATCGGCCTGGGCAAAGGCGGAGACATCACCGTTGTGTGGGCGCGTACCGAAGACGGTGAGGTCTCTGGATTTATCGTTCCGCAAGACACCCCGGGCTACGATGCAGAGGTCATTGAAAACAAGATCTCCCTGCGTGCGATTCACCAGGCACACATCAAGCTTAACGACGTGCGTGTGCCCGCAGAGAACCAGCTCCCCAACGCCAAGACGTTTAAAGACACCGCTGCCGTGCTGATGGCTACCCGTACGGGTGTTGCTTGGATCGCCCTGGGTGCGGCGATCGGATGCTATGAGAAAGCACGCGAATACGCCGATGAGCGTATCCAGTTCGGCCGCCGCCTGTCGGAAAGCCAGATTATTCAGCAGCGTCTGGTAGACATGCAACTCGAGATCAGCCAGATGATGCTGCTGAACCACCACATCGCAGAACTGGATGCGGCAGGAAAGTTGACTTCTGAACAAGCATCATTCAATAAATTGCGGTGTACCCGTGGTGCCCGCAAGGTGGCGGCTGATGCCCGCGACATGCTTGGTGGCGTGGGCATCTTGTTGGACAACAACATCGCCCGTCACTTCGCTGATACCGAGGCTTATCACACCTACGAGGGTACGGATACGGTGCAATCGTTGATCATTGGTAAGAAGATCACCGGTGTTGGTGCATTCAAATAAGTCGTTGCGTGCGGCTAGCGCGAACCGATGCAGCGCGATTCAAGCGTGATTGCTGGAATTGCTGCTTCGAAGCGTTAGAAACGGCAACTATTTCACGAGACTTTGGGCCTGGCGCTCGTGGATATTTCTCGTAGCCGGGCCCACAATTAGCCGGGCCCAGAATCCTCGAATTTTTTAGCTAGATAATGGCCGTCTTTTGAGCTTTAAATTTTTGTAAGCGAATAAATATCAAGTTTACAAGTCTCACCAGCCAGAATTATCTGCCGGGACATTGGGCTAAAAAATTTTCAGCTGTAGTGCGGTGGTGGCGAACTGCAATTGCCTACAGACAACATGATTATTTCCATAAAAGGAGAGCTGTGATGAACAAAGTTGAACAACAGCAGTGGGCAACGCGTCCGACAAGCTATGGTTCGATTGCCGTTGATGAATCCGGCAACGACATGTCGTATGTTTTCGGTGCGACTATCGAGCAGGGCGCGAAACCGCTGCGCGATAAAACACTCGGAACCCAGTTACGGGAAACCGTGGAGAAGTTCCCGTCGCGTGATGCCATCGTGGATGTTTATGCTGATAAAGAACTCACGTATGAAGAGTTTTATCAGCTGGTGCTGCGGATGGCTTCTGCGATGCACAATGCGGGTTATCGTACAGGCGATCGGGTCGGTATTTGGTCGACGAACCGGTGGGAGTGGATCGTCGTGCAATGGGCATGCCACCATTTGGGGTTGATTTTGGTCAATATTAATCCTGCGTATCGCCAATCTGAGTTGAACTATGTGTTGGCGAAAGCCGGGGTGAAACTGGTTTTTGCAGCGCGCCGGTATAAGGATTCGGAATACCGGTCGATGTTGAATGAAGCCCGCAAACAACGTGGTGTGCAGTTGCAGGATATCGTTTATTTTGGTTCGGATCACTGGGATGAGTGGTTGTCTGCGGATATTGTTGATTTGAGCGAGGTTACTGCGGCTTTGCAGCCGGGTGATCCAATCAATATTCAATACACATCGGGTACGACGGGATTCCCGAAAGGCGCAACTCTGACGCATAACAACATTTTGAACAACGGTTACATGGCCGGTGAACTGCTCAACTATGACGAGAGTGATCGAATCGTGGTTCCAGTCCCGTTTTTCCATTGCTTTGGCATGGTCGCCGGGGTAATTGCAGCATTCTGTCGTGGCGCCGCAGTAATTAACCCAGGGCCCACGTTTAAGCCCCGTGAGTCTTTGAAGGCGGTGCAGCAAACCGGGGCGACGAGTTTGTATGGTGTGCCGACGATGTTTATCAGCGAGTTGATTGAGGCCGAAGACCATGTGGAGTATGGGTCGGCTTATGAGATGCCGAAGTTGCGGACCGGAATCATGGGAGGCAGTTCGTGCCCGTCCAACACTATGCGTCGAATCATGAATGAATTCAATATGCAAGAAGTTGCTATTTGTTATGGCATGACTGAGACCTCACCGGTTGCATTCCAAACCCGGGCAGACGACTCTGTTGACAAGCGAGTGAATACCGTCGGGCAGATTTTGCCGCATCTGGAAGCCAAGCTCGTCGATAAAGATGGCAACGTTGTGCCAGTCGGAGAACAAGGTGAGATTAAAGTCCGTGGTTTTGCGGTAATGAAGGAATATTGGCAGCACCCGGAAAAGACGGCCGAGGTTATTGACGCTGATGGTTTCATGGCCACTGGTGATTTGGGTGAATTGGATGCCGATGGTTATTTGATGGTGACTGGCCGTTTGAAGGATATGTTGATTCGCGGCGGGGAAAATATTTATCCGCGTGAGGTGGAAGAGTTTTTGGGTAATCATCCGGATGTGGCTGATGTGGAAGTCATTGGTGTTCCGGATGATAAGTATGGCGAAGAGATCATGGCCTGGATTATTATGCGCGATGGCCGTAAACCACTGACTGCCCATGACGTCGCGCAATTTGCTGAAGGTAAGTTGTCGAAGCAGAAGATTCCACGCTATGTTCACTGCATTAAACAATTCCCGACGACGGCGTCGGGTAAGGTGCGCAAAGTTGAATTACGCGAGTGGGCGCCAAAAGTTCTGGGGTGGGTCTAGACTCGTTGTCTTGAGTTCAGGTAGCAGATTTAGCATGGGACATCGTCTCACTGAAAAGCCGGCTAGGAGGTTCTCCTCCTAGCCGGCTTTGTGCACTAGCGACGTGGTATTCGTTCAGCGGACTTGACCCAGCGGCGATGCTGCGCTGTTGTGCGCAGCGTCCGCCTGCAGCGTCAGAGACGCCGACTACTGCGCTAATTATTCAGCGGCTTGCGGGTCTTTGCCATGTGAATGGCGCGTTCCACGTTCGCTGGCATAGCGATCAGTGGCACCGCATGCTCAACCTCGCGGTCAGCGAACTCATCAAAGCCAAGCTCGTTTACGCCATCAGCAGCGGTGTAGTGCTTGGCCAGCTGGCGGGCGATGACGTGATCGTTGTCCGTCATACCCTCGATCGGCCAGCCCTCATCCAGCGGGGTATCGCCGGAATAAAGCGCGATCGTGGTATCTGCAGCAGGTGAATAACCCTCGATCATGTCGGCCGCCTGGTCGATGGCATAACCGAGCACGTGGTCCGGTGACATCAACACGGCATCGCCTTCACGGATGAAGCCGTATTCCGCAGCGAAGTACATGTTCGGCAGCGGGTTGGCATCGGTGACCAAATCGAAAGCGCGCTGGTGGTAGTCGTCGTAGAGTCCCTGCATGCGTTCCAGCAGGGAGACGGTACCCGACCATCCCGGGAACAAACCGACCTTGCGCTCGGGGAAGGCCACCTTGGTGTCTGCGTGGACGACGACGCGATCACACGACAAGTACAACTCAGAGCCACCACCGAAGGCCACGCCACGGACAGCACCGACTACTGGGAATGGCGCGTTGCGCAGCTTGCGCATCACCTGCGAACCGTTGCGAACCAGTTCATCGATGCGCTGGGTATCGCCGCTTTCGCCCGCTTCGGCGATGGAGGTCAAGTCAGCGCCGGCACAGAATGCGCGCTGCTCGTCGTTGCCGACAACCAGGGCCTTGATGCCGAGTTCTTCTGCATCGTCGATCACCGCACGGATATCGTTGAGCGCCGGTTGGCTCAAAGAGTTCAGCGAAGTCTTGATGTCCAAGATGCCGACGCCGTTATCCAGCAGGTGGATGTTGACCTTATCGGCCTCACGCACAGTCTTGGCTTTGCCCGAAGCCAGCAGCTCTTTGACGGTGACTACACCGGAACGGTCCTTGGTCTCGGAGACGGTGCCATCGGTAGCCAACACCTTGCCCACCTCTGGGTAGAAGCCGCCCGCCTTGATGGCAGCCTCCAGCAGGGCAGGGGTGTCGTCGTAGAGCTCTGCTACTTTATCCAAGCCGATGGAATCTGCCAGCGCGAATGGGCCCTGCTTCCAGCCGTAACCCAACACCATGGCCTTATCCATCAATTCGACGGTGTCGGCGATTTCTTCTGCGGTGTCCAGGCAGTAGCCCAACGTTGCGGCGAACAGGTCGCGTGCGTAGCGCCCACCGGCGCTGTCTTCTGCGATAACCGAAGCAGCGTCCTTGTGCTTGGTGGCAGGGTCTTCTGGCTTCTGGCGCTCGCCGTAGCTGAAGTCTTCCTGGATGACCTTATCGCGGCCCTGGTAGAAGCCACCGTCGCCAGTACGGCCGGTCAAGCCACGCTCGACCAGGCCGGTGATGACATCGTTTTCTTCCAAGTTGAACTGTTGCAACTTGTCAGATTCTGGCAAAGCGTTGGTCAACGACGACCAGATGGGTTTGACCAGTTGTAGGCCGATGTAGTCCAGAAGCCCGAACACACCGGTGCGCGGGATGCCGAATGGCTTGGAGAATACTGCGTCGGCAAGTTCATAGGAGACACCTTGTTTCATGGCCAGCTCAGCACCGGCACCCAACCAGAAACAACCCAGGCGGTTGGCGATGAAGCCCGGGGTGTCGCGGCAGTCCACGACAACCTTGCCCAGCTGCTGCTCGGCGGCGGCGTTGAGCACTTTGAGTGTCGACTCGCTGGTCTTTTCGCCTTCCACGATTTCTACCAACCGCATCACGCGTGGCGGGTTGAAGAAGTGGGTGATGGCAAAACGGCTGGCCAGATCATCCGAGAGCTTGGCGGTAAGTTCTGCCAGCGGGATTGTTGAGGTATTCGATGACAGCAAAGCCGTGTCATTCAGGTGCGGTGCGATCGTCTCATACAACGAACGCTTGGCATCGAGATCCTCGAAAATGGCCTCGACAACCCAGTCACACTCGTTGAGCTTGTCAAGGTCATCCGTGGTGTTGCCGGCGGAGATATTTTCCACGAACTTCGGGTGCACGAAACCCTTGCGTTTCTTTTGAATTTCGATGCCCTTGTGCGCACGAGCGCTGCGCTCTTCGTGGGTCTCGCCTTCATCGGCCATATCCAGCAAGGTGACTTTGATGCCAGAGCTTGCCAGCAAAGCCGCGATACCTGCACCCATGGAACCAGCACCGATGACGGCCGCGTTTTTTACGGGCGCTTCCACGGTAGTTGGTTCTGGATTGGTGACAATTTTCTGTGCTGTGTTTTGAGAAGAGTTCGTCATGGTTTATACAGCCTCCACAATCAGTGCGATTCCTTGTCCGCCACCAATACACATGGTGACCAGACCGTACTTCTTACCGGTGGCACGCAAGTGGTGCAGTACCTTGACCGTCAAAATGGCGCCGGATGCTCCCACTGGGTGTCCGTGGGCTACCGCACCACCGTGTACGTTGGTCTTTTCTGGGTCGAAGCCCAACTCATCCTGCACAGCAATGGCCTGGGCAGCGAATGCCTCGTTGGATTCGATGAGATCGATATCGTCCAAGCTCAGGCCGGCCTTCTTCAGCGCCTTCGGCACAGCAACGATTGGCCCCAGGCCCATCTTGGTGGGGTCCACGCCGCCGATGCCCCACGAGACCACGCGGCCCAGTGGGTTGGAACCGTGCTGGTTCAGTGCGGATTCGGTGCCCAGCAGCAAAGCTGCTGCGCCGTCGTTGATGCCAGAGGAGTTACCGGCAGTGACAGTGCCGTCTTTTTGGAAAGCTGGCTTGAGCTTAGCCAGCGCCTCTGGGGTGGTTTCGCGAACGTGTTCGTCGAAGTCGAAAGTGACCTCGCCCTGCCGGGTTTGCAGGGTAACCGGCACGATTTCTTCTTTGTGCACGCCGTTTTCACGAGCAGCAGCGGCGCGGCGCTGTGATTCTGCAGCGAATTTATCTTGGCGTTCCCGCGAGATCCCGTAGGCTTGCGCGACGTTTTCTGCGGTCACACCCATGTGGCCGGTGCCGAATGGGCACGCAAGTGTTCCCAACAACCAGTCTTCCAGCACGCCATCGCCCATCTTCAATCCTCCGCGGCGCATACCCTTGACGGAATATGGTGCGGAGCTCATGTGTTCGACACCCGCGGCGAGCGCGAGCTCGGCATCACCACTCAAGAGCTGCTGGCTAGCCGAGACGATGGCTTGCGCACCGGAACCGCACAGACGGTTGACGTTGAAAGCGATGGATGAATCCTGCAGGCCGGAATTGATACCGATTTTCCGCGACAAGTAGGCGTCGGAAGGGGTGGTAGGAACTACGTTTCCGGCAACGACGGATTCAATAGCTGCAGGGTCGACACCCGCGCGCGAAATTGCTTCTTTCGCGGCAATGGTGCCCATTTCGGTAGGAGAGAGTTTGGCGAGTGAGCCCTGGTTTTTTCCGATAGGAAGGCGGGCTGCACTGGCAATATAGATCTCTGACATGAGACTCCTTGCGGGTTGAAACAACGTTTTACGAATGATTATTCGTTATGCAACGTAGTCTATGTCACAAATCAGGTTTCGGCAATGATCTCACGGGCGAGGCCCGCTGCAACCTGGCCGGGGGAAACTGCTAGTCCCGGGCGGTGATCTTTTCATTATCTGCGATCTCAGCCAGCCGATCAGTATCGACCATGCCAGCCACCACCACCGCCGAGCCGCCACCGGCAAGTGGTGAAAGCACTTGCCGCGAAAACGATGCCCAGTCGGTCCACCCGGTCGACAGCACGCGGAGCTTGTCTGGGGTTGCCGCCACCAATTCCTCCAATGGCCGGGTCTGGCCAGGGTAGAAATCGCCATAAAAGCGCACCGTGGGACCAAAATCGATGGCGCCTGCGGGGACTTGTTCGCCGAGTTCTTCGACACCACGACCGAACGGATCTGTGGTTACGACGACAACATCGCCGTGCCCGGCGTATTCATCGGCTTTGTCCGTAGTGGTGAAAAAGACCACTGGTTTATCGGCGTTGGCGTCGTCGGTGGCAAAACGCACCGTTACACCGGCGGCCAGTGCGCCCAGGGCGATCATGGCGGTTTGCCACGAGACTGGGAGATCGCACAGGATCACCGAATCGTCGTCAAGATCCAATTCTTCGCGCAAGAAATTTGCCACCTTGGATGCCCAGTTCTCGGTGGTCTGGGCGGAGAAATCCATGCGGGTGCCGTCGGATTCGTTGTAGACGGTCAGCCGGGGGCTTGCGGGATCATCGGCAAGCAAATGAGACAACATATCCATGGGCCCCATCCTAGGGATTGCGCTGGTGGCCTGCAGCGCAACTAATGCACGCAGCGCGGACCGTCGCCGCCAGCATCGATTTCTGGGGCATCGACAACGCTGCCGAAGTCCTCACCGACGGCCGCCGAAGCATCATCCTCACCGAGTTTTTCTTCATTCAGCGGGCCGTTGTAATCAGGAGCGACCACGACGACGATGGAATCTGGTTCCAAGTTTGCGTTTGCCGTTACCGTCTCGATTCCCAACTGCTCAGCCAGCGCCTGGGCGCGGGGATCGTTGGCATCGGCGGCGACGATTTGCGAGGTGGAATAGATGCCTTCGTTGGCATTGGACACATCCATGACGGTATAGCCGTGCTCATCCAGCCAGGCTCCGACTCCTGCTGCGGTACCGGTCGGAGCCTGCGCATTCAAGATATGAAGCTGGGCGCCTTCAGCGACCATCTCCACGAGCTTTTCGCCATCTGCATCGCCAGCAGCAGGCTGGTCACCGTCGCTGCCGGAGTCAGCGTCGTTAGCGCTGTCGCTGGCACCGTCGCCCTCACCGGAGTCGGCGTCGGCAAGCAAATGATCCATGAAAGCATGCACCTGCTCTTCATCTACGGTGACGACGGATTCGCCATGATCGCCAATTCCGTCAATAGCAGTCACGGGGATGGTGGTAAACGTGACGTTGCCGCCCGCCAAGTTAGACAGCTGGGTGGCAAAGCTCATGACATCCCAGTCCTCGTCGATGATCACCGAGCGCTCCACCGCGTTGGAGATCTTGTTGAGCGTTGATGGGTTAGTCAAGGTTCCGGTCTCCAAGACCTTGTTCACCAGCGATGCCATGAACGCTTGCTGGCGCACGATGCGATCCAGGTCGCCGCGTGGCAGGCCGTAGCGCTGACGCACAAATGCCAAGGCATCGCGTCCATCGAGAGTCGACACACCGGCGGGGAAATTCGCGCCAGACATCGGATCGTCGACCGCGTCTTGCAAGCACACATCCACACCACCGACAGCGTCGGTCAGCAACACGAACCCCAGCAGGCCGACTTCGGCGTAGTGATCGACTTCGATGCCGGTAAGACCCGCGACCGCAGAGACCAGCCCAGATCGTCCGGCTTCCATCGCAGCTCGCTCGTCGCTAGGTTCTGCGGACTGCGCTGCCTGCTCTTCAAAAGCAGCTTTGTGGGCGCTATACACGCCGTTGAGCTTCATGTTGCCGAATTCGTCGTCATGCACATAGGTATCGCGCGGCAAAGAAATCGCGGTGGCTTGTGAACCGTCGTTTGGCACGCGGATCAACATCATCGTGTCGGTGTTGTCCTCGCCAGCAAATTCACCGGCGTTCAGGTGCTCAAGTTCCTCGCGGCTGAGCTCGTTGCCGTGCGCGTCGGTGCGCGAATCCGAACCGACCAGCAAAATGTCCACGGCCCCATCGGGTGCCTGATCGCCGGAGCCTTGCGAAGTCTCACTCAACCCCAGGTTGCCGGCAGAAGCCAGGCTGGAACCAACACGGCCGACCGTCCAATAACCCATTGCAGTGACCAGCAGGGTCAGCACCGAAAGTAGGGTGACGATGATCTTGAGCCCTCCAGGGCCACGCTGTTTGAGCGCAGAGCGGGAACTCGGGGCGGGCTGAATCTCTCGAATGGAGCGATTACGGTCATTCACGCTGTTCAAGCTTAGGGCATAACCGCCGTTTTTCGGTTACCATAAGCGCTATTGTGTCTGAGCAAACTTCTAAACCAGCTTCCAAACCAGCTTCTACACCGACCCCCGCGCATGATCAGCACCAGCACCAGCGTCTGCCGGTGATCACGGTGACCTATTCGCCGGGTGATCACCTACGTGCACTGTTGGAATCCTTGCCTGCTGCCACCACGCGTCGTCTCGCGGTGGTGCTTGCCGATAACGGCTCGACCGACTCTGCCCCGCAACAGGCGGCGGAAAACTACGACAACGTCGCGTTCGTTCCCACCGGCGGCAACTTGGGCTATGGCGCTGGAATGAACGTTGGGCTCAAAGCAGCAGACTCGGTGTGGGATAACGACGAGCTTGCCGACGATTTCGTGCTGCTAACCAACCCCGATGTGGTCTTCCACGACGGCGCTATCGACGCCTTGCTGGACTGTGCAGCCCGCCACCCGAATGCAGCGGCTGTGGGCCCGCGCATTATCGATACCGGCGGCAGCACCTATCCTTCGGCCCGTGCTTTGCCCTCGCTTGTCGACGGCATCGGCCACGCTATTTTCGCTGATCTGTGGCCATCCAACCCGTGGTCTGCGCGCTACCGCCAGGGCCAGGACATGGAAACCGAGCGCGAAGCCGGGTGGCTGTCTGGCTCGTGCCTTCTGGTGCGCCGCCAGGCGTTTGCCCGCGTCGGCGGGTTCGATGAGCGCTATTTCATGTATTTCGAAGACACTGATCTCGGCGACCGATTCACGCGCGCGGGCTATAGCAATATTTATTGCCCAGATGCGCATATCAGCCACGCGCAAGGGCACTCCACCGAAGCAGAGTCCGTTTCGGCGACGATGTTGCGCGTGCACCATGAGTCTGCCGCGCGCTATCTGTGTGACCGGTTGCCGCGCTGGTATCAGGCCCCTGTGCGTTGGGTGTTGCGCGCCGGGCTGGGGGTGCGGGCCAAACTGCTGACGCGCAGCTAGGTGGGCGCGGCGACGCCGGCGAGCACGCCGAGCACGCCGAGCACACTGAGATGATCTGCGATGATCCGTTTCGGTCCCGGTGTGTAAACCCGGATTGGGGGTGTTGAACAGTTATATTGCCCCCATGAGCAATACCGACGCCGTGATTCTGGTCGGCGGCCGCGGCACCCGCCTGCGCCCGTTGACCATCAATACGCCGAAGCCGATGCTGCCGACTGCCGGGTATCCCTTCCTGCAGCATTTATTAGCTCGCATCAAGGCTGCTGGCATCGAGCACGTGATTTTGTCGACGTCATTCCGTGCAGAAGTTTTTGAAGAATACTTCGGAGATGGCTCGGAGCTGGGCCTGGAAATTGAGTACGTCGTCGAGGAAGAGGCCCTTGGCACCGGCGGCGGTATCCGCAACGTCTATGACAAGCTGCGTAACGATAACGCCATGGTTTTCAACGGTGACGTGTTGGCGGCGACAGACTTGCGCGGCATTTTGCGCACGCATGAAGAAAAATCCGCGGACCTGACCATGCACCTGGTGCGCGTGGCCGATCCGCGTGCGTTCGGTTGCGTGCCCACTGATGCGGATGGGCAGGTCACCGCGTTCATGGAAAAGACTGAAGATCCGCCGACTGATCAGATCAACGCGGGTTGTTACGTGTTTAAAAAAGACCTGATCGCCTCGATCCCGGCGGGGCGCAATGTCTCGGTGGAACGCGAGACGTTTCCGCGGCTTCTCGACGAAGGACGCAAGCTGGTCGGCCACGTTGATGCAGCGTATTGGCGCGATATGGGGCGCCCAGATGATTTCGTGCAAGGATCATCAGACTTAGTACGCGGCATCGTTGGCTCGCCGCTGCTGGAAGGCCAGACTGGCGAATCATTGGTGGATGCTACCGCAGGAGTTGCCGGGGGAGTGCTGCTGTTGGGCGGGACCACCGTGGGTCGTGGGGTGGAAATCGGAGGCGGTTGCCGCATCGATTCCTCGGTGATTTTTGCCGGGGTCACCATCGAGCCGGGCGCGCGGATTCGGAATTCGATTATCGCGGATGGGGCCCATATTGGTGCCAATGCGATTATTGACGGCTGCGTGATCGGTGAGGGCGCACAGATTGGCGCCCGCTGCGAGTTCGCTCCAGGCATGCGGGTGTGGCCGGGAGTCAACATTCCGGATACCGGCATCCGCTTTAGCTCGGACGCGTAGCGACACGCGGAATAGTCTTCCCGACACGCCATACCCCTATATGTAGTACCCCTGTTGGACGCCCCCGTAAACGACATTCTGTTACTGCTGTGACTGATGTTGTCTAGTGCTGGGGTTTTTGCTTGGTTTCGGCTCCGATAGGGGAATCTGGGTTGACGATATTTAGTGTCGCGTTGTCTAATCTCTTGAAGTATATGAACGACAACTACGGAGAAAGGACACGGCGTGGACGATATGGCTAAAAACGCCATTCTCCGTGGCGGCGCGGCTGCACTATCGATTGAAGAACTCTTCGGTGCGGTTGAACAAGAGTGGCAAGACCAGGCCCTGTGCGCGCAGACGGACCCGGAAGCATTCTTCCCGGAAAAGGGTGGTTCTACCCGCGAAGCAAAACGTATCTGCCAGGCTTGCCCTGTGCGTGATGAATGTTTGGAATTCGCGTTGGAACACGATGAGCGCTTCGGTATCTGGGGTGGCTTGTCTGATCGTGAACGGCGCCGCCTCAAGCGCGATATCGGCTAGCGATCGGCTAATCCGCCCAGGGATAACGCGCGTCCACATCCCGTGGGTCGAGGTTGAGATAAGTAGCGACCAGTACGGTCAAGATTTCTTGTAGTAGCTGCCGTCGCTGCTCGCTGTTGGCTGCGCGCTGCTCAATTGGCTTACGGAACAACACGATGCGAGCCCGCGTCGGCTGCCCGTGTGCATCGATTCCGGGTTGCAATACCCGCCCAAGTGGTACGGGACCATCGCTGAAAATCTCGTCGTCGACAAGCGCTAAATTCGAACCGACATTCATACGCGGTACGGTATCGACGGCGAGATCTAGGGACTCGAGTTGCGGGGCGAACGCTTGGTGGATGGAGCTGAAAGCATCCAGCGCTGCCATATCGAATTGCTGGCTGCGGGAACGAAACCGCGGAGTTTGCTGCGGCAACAACACCCCGCGTAAGCCGCGGCCATGGCGGTTACGTCGTGGGGATAATCGCGCGCTTTCACTCATGGGATCAGCTTAGAACTCGTCAGCGAAAATCCGCGTTGCGCCACGCCGCGTGTTGCGCCGACCGCCGGACGTGGCATGCGTGAAACATTGTTAAACCTGGAGCTAGTCTTTAAACTTATTCTCGTGAATCAGATTCGTCGCTGCTCCCGTCCTGGCTGTGGTCAGCCTGCGCTGTCAACCCTGACGTATGCGTATGCCGAATCCACCGCGGTGGTTGGCCCACTGACTTCCCAGCCTGACCCGCACAGTTGGGATTTGTGCCAGAAGCACTCCGAAAAGATTACGGCCCCGGTGGGCTGGGAAATCGTGCGCGTGGGTGATGTCGATATCGACGACGAAGACTTGGTTGCTCTTGCCGCTGCGGTGCGGGAAAACGGGCGCGTGACCAGCGGGCTTGTCGATGATGCTGATGCAAGCCCCGTCGCACACACCTCGGCTTTTGCCGATGCAGCTGACCCGGAGCGCTCCAACCACCCCGTGCACCGCGTCCCGCGCGTGTACGAGGAAAAACAGCAGCGGCGCGCACACTTGCAGGTGGTGCCTGACGACGACAACACGCCAGCCCCTGCCGAGTCAGTGAGCGTGAATGGCAGCCGCCATGCCGTGGGCCCGCAGAAAACCGCAGAGCCGGAACCAGAGCAATCGAATGATCCGGTGGATTCGATGTTGGAAGAGCTGCGCGAAGGCTCTGTGAGCGATTTTGAATCGTTGTGGCCGGAAGATCGCCCCGAAGAATAACTCGATAACTAGATAACTAAGGCTCCAGGCCCGGTGCAGCGTAACTTGCTGCCTGCTTCCCGTTAACTACCTGTCAAAGAGCGGTGGGAATGTTTGCGTCTGTGTACTCATCGGCGTGTAGACAGCCGTGCCCGTTAGAATGGCGGTTATGTATTCTGCTCAGTTCCTCAGCTCTGTTATCAAGGCATATGATATCCGCGGTTTGGTGGATTCCCAGATCACGGCCAGCTTCGTTCGCAACGTCGGGCGCGCCTTCGCAGACTTCCTGAAAAACCACGGCAGTGAGACCCGCGTCGCTGTGGGGCACGATATGCGCCCGTCATCGCCGGAATTAGCAGCGGCGTTTTCCGCAGGCGTGGCAGAATCCGGCCTGGATGTCGTTGCTGTGGGCCTGGTATCTACCGATGAGCTGTATTTCGCGGCTGGTGAGCTGGATTGCGCCGGTGCCATGTTCACCGCATCGCACAACCCCGCAGCCTATAACGGCATCAAGCTGTGTCGCGCGGGTGCGAAACCCGTTGGGCAAGACACAGGGCTCGGCGAAATCGCCGAATACTTGGCGCAGCTTTCCGATGACGGCGCAGAGCCTGCCGACGGCGGCGCTCACACGGAACGCGCAGCTAATACTTCGGGTGAGATTGCAGAACGCGAGATTTTGCCCGATTATGCCAATTACCTCAACGAGCTGGTACCGCTGTCTTCCGCACGCCGCTTAGTGGTGGCTGTTGATGCAGCTAACGGCATGGCCGGGCACACCGTGCCGGCGGTATTCCGTGACCTGCCACTTGAGATCCGCACGCTGTATTTCGACCTCGACGGCACCTTCCCCAACCACGAGGCCAACCCGCTGGATCCGAAAAACCTCGTTGATCTGCAGCGTTTTACCGTAGAACAAGGAGCCGATGTGGGGCTGGCATTCGACGGTGATGCTGACCGCGTCTTTTTGGTGGATGAAAAAGGCGACCCTGTTTCCCCGTCTGCGATCTGCGCGCTCATCGCAGAACGAATGCTGCAGCGCTACCCAGGGGCAACGATCATTCACAATTTGATCACTTCGCAGATGGTGCCGGAATTGGTGGAAAAATCCGGTGGTACTGCAGTGCGCACCAAGGTCGGCCACTCGTTCATCAAGGCGAAAATGGCGGAACACGAAGCAGTTTTCGGTGGTGAGCACTCCGCGCATTACTACTTCAGCGAATTCTTCAACGCCGATTCCGGCATGTTGGCGGCGTTGCACATGTTGGCAGCTTTGGCAGAGTTCGATGGAACGTTATCGGAGCTGATGGCGTCGTATCAGCACTATGCCGCCTCGGGCGAGATCAACTTCACCGTTTCTGACCAAGCCGCCGCGCAGGAAAAAGTTCGCGCTGGCTTTGCGGAGCGGGCAGCACACATCGACGAGCTGGATGGCATGACCGTGCAGCTGGCGAATAGCACCGCGTGGTTTAACCTGCGTGCATCGAATACGGAGCCGTTGTTGCGGTTGAATGTGGAGGCAGAAACGGCAGAAGACGTCGCAGAGCTTGTCGACGAAATCTCGGCGCTTGTATCTTAGCGATCGTTGAAGGTGCAATCCCATTGTCCCAGTTAAAGGATAATTTTCTTTATATGCAGCCTCTGTATCCGGCGATTCGCCACTACCCGTGGGGTTCGACGACGCTGATTCCCAAACTCGCAGGCCAGCCCGTCACTGGTGAACACGTCGCCGAGCTGTGGTTCGGAGCTCACCCGGCTGCCCCTGCACATCTGGCAGCGCCAGAGGGCGGGACCACCAGTCTGGATCAGGTTATCGCCGTGGACCCGGAATACCAGTTGGGCGCTCGGGTGGAGCAGAGTGCGGATTCGCGCTTGCCGTTTATGTTGAAGCTGCTGGCTGCCGATGAGCCGTTGTCATTACAGGCTCATCCATCGAAGGCAGCAGCAGAAGAAGGCTTTGCGCGGGAAAACGCGGCTGGCCTGGCTTTGGATGATCCGCAGCGTAATTACAAAGATGCTAACCACAAACCAGAACTCATCGTTGCCCTCACCCCGTTTCGGGCGCTAGCTGGGTTTCGTTCTATTGCCGATACACAGCGGCTTTTCGATGCCCTGGATTGTGCACAGCTGCAGCCATACGCGCAGATGCTGGCGGTTGACGATACCGAATCGGCGCGCCTGCACAAGCTGTTTCGCCGGTGGGTAACGCTTGACGACGATGAACGCGCCGCGTTGATTACGGCGATCGTCGACAAGTCACAAGCGGTCATCGCTGGTGCTACCGGGCTGCCGGCCTGGATGCTGGATAGTCTGCACACAGTGGTGGATTTGCAGCGCCGTTATCCCGGCGATACTGGTGTGCTGGGCGCGTTGCTGCTGCATCATGTGTCTTTGGATCCGGGGCAGGCGCTGTGCCTGGAAGCAGGCCAACTACACGCCTATCTAGCAGGCATGGGCGTCGAGATTATGGCCAATTCCGATAACGTATTGCGCGGTGGATTGACCGCGAAGCACGTCGATGTGCCCGAGCTTCTTTCTGTGTTGGAATTTTCTAGTGTTGCCAATCCCGTGGTGCACGCTGAACAAACCCAGCCGGGGCGGTATCGCTATCCTTCGCACGCTGCAGAATTTGTTTTGGAACGAGTAGAGCTGGATTCTGCGCAGCCCCAGGTACGCATCAGCCATGATGGCCCGGTGGTTGTGCTGGTCACGCGCGGTCAGGTGCAGGCAAGTGCAGGCAGCGCGCAGATGCTAGCTGCCGCTGAAGCAGTGTGGCTGCCAGCCGGCGATGGACCCTGTGAATTCAGCCTTGCGGCTAACGTCGGTGCTGGCGCTGGCCGCGGTGCTGCTGATACTGGCGCAGGAGCTGGTGTAAGCGCTGATAACAGCGCGCCGTACGCTGCGGGAACAGCCGAACTTTTTATCGCTCGGGCGTAACCAGCGAGTTCAGCGTAGAGCTCGATAGAGCACCCGAGGCACTTGAGCCTTCTAATGCGTCGTTCATCGTCTGGTGGATACGCTGTTCAATCTCGTGTAACGCAGCGTCAAATGGGTTGCTCGACTGCGGCGCAGCTTCGTGTTGTTGTTCGTTACCAGCGTTGGTCTCTGGACTGGCCGCGCCGTTCTGGCCATTGGCTTGTCCCGAGTTTCCCGCAGGTTCATTATTCTGCTGGTTCCCGGTATTCGGTGACAGCTGTGGCGCCTGGGGGAGATTATCTTGTGCCAGCCCAGCGATATCAAGGGTTTCGTTGAGCAGCGGCTGCGGGTCCAGGTCTGGCAGCTCCTCGGCGAGGGCAGGAAGGCCGCCCTGCGGAACAATCGGATTTTGACCGGGGCTGCGGTTGCGAGTGCCGTCGGCAGGAGAGTTTTCGGTGCTCTCAGTGGTGGAACGCGGGGCATTGCCTTGCGCATTATTCCGCGGCATATTCAGTGCGTTGGGCGCAGGTTCTGCGATGACAATGGAATTATCTGACTCATCGCGCACCTGTGGCTCTAGGTCAGCCCGGAGCCCTTCGAAGCCTCGTGGGCGGTAAACCACTGTGGGAACCACTGGTTCTCGATCTTCCTGCAGAACTGCGTGCGGTGGAAGGTAGGGATCAGCGGCATCGATCTGCGCACGTCGTGAATTTTTCGCGCCCTGTGGGGGTGAAGCTTGTGCCTCGGCGTCGGGAAGAGCTTGTGGCGTGAGCGTGTGCGTGGGGTCAAAGCCTGGTGCCGAGCTGCCCTGGCTTGCGCGTGGGTTCTGCTGCGCGGCGTTCGTATCCTGCGCTTGCGTGGATTCTACTGGCGCAGATTCCGTGAGCGTTGTGGTTGCCGTTTGCGTGTGCCCGGCTTGGTTGACCTGTGAGGCCGTCGTGGAAAAGTGCGCCGATTCAGAAATCTGCCATACGCCAAGGCCAATTGCACCCGCAAGCAGGAAGCCGCTACTGATAAAAGCGACAGCTCTGCGGGTTTCGTGGCTCATGGGGCGCTAGCCTTTCGCGTTGATTGCAACTTGATAACAAACCCTAACAGTTTTGTTGCAATGTAGTAAGGGTGTGGAGTCAAAAGCGCAATAGTGTGAGTCAGCTTATATAAATCCCGCTGGCACGCGTTATATGCCAAACTGGTTCAGCCGACACAGATGAAGACAGGAGCACACAGTGACATCTTGGGACGAAGCGATCTTTAGCGACGAAAACAATCAGGACTTTCTCGATGAGCTCGTAGACCTGGACGACGATGACATTGTCGAAGCCGTGCGCGACGCATGTTTGCTCGCAGCAAGTTCCGATGCCAACGACATCGAGCTTGGCAATGGCTACGTCGCGGCGACGATCGCCGCGATCTGGGCTGGGGCACCGTTTTCGGCTGGCGATGCCGTTGCCGAATACCCATATATTCGCGGTCTCGTCGGAACGCACGACGAACAACTTTCCGAGGCAGCTGCAGAGCTGTTGGGCGAAGTCGAAGAAGACTATGACCTGGACCCGTTTTTGGAAGCGCTATCGTAAAATTTTGTACTGAGGTCAATCAATGATCATTGCAATCGAAGGTATCGACGGCGCCGGCAAAAACACCACGGTGAAAAAGCTCACCAACCGTTATCGCCGGCGCGGTATCACCGTCGATGTGCTGGCTTTCCCGGATTATGACAATTCCATCCACGCCCAGCTCGCACGCGAGGCGCTGTATGGGCGCATGGGGGATCTCAGTGCTTCTGCTTACGCGATGGCCACGCTTTTTGCCCTCGATCGCGGTGCACGCCGCGAGCAGTTACTCGAATACGTCGACGGTGGCGCCCGCGCTGATGCCATATTGATTTTGGATCGCTATGTAGCCTCCAACGCGGCCTTCAGCTGGGCGCGCACCGGCGAGCAAGACGTCACTGACTGGGTTGCAGAGCTCGAATTCGGGCGGCTAGGTTTACCGCAACCAGATTTACAGATTCTGTTGGATGTCCCCGTCGGTATTGCTGCCTCGCGTGCACAAGCCCGTTCTGCGGCAGATAGCACCCGGCAGCGTGATCATTATGAGCGTGATGGGGAACTACAAGCCAACACCAATGCCGCTTATCATCGCCTCGCCCAGAGTAATTGGGCTGGCCAATGGCTAGTCAGCGCTGACCTAGATAAGATAATGGCAACGATTGACAAGCGCCGGGCTGAATTGGCTGGCTCAACCACTTCCGGAGGATAAACACGACGATGGCAGCAACCATTCTGGTAGTTGATGACGACCCAGCAATCTCCGAGATGCTGACAATCGTGCTGGAATCCGAAGGTTTTCAGCCCATCGCGGTCACCGATGGCAATGAGGCAGTACCGGCGTTCCGCGAGCACAATCCTGATCTGATCCTGCTCGACCTCATGCTTCCGGGAATGAATGGCGTGGATATCTGCCGTACCATTCGAGCGGAATCGCCTGTGCCGATCGTGATGTTGACGGCGAAAACCGACACCGTCGATGTCGTTTTGGGGCTGGAATCGGGGGCCGATGATTACATCACCAAACCCTTCAAACACAAAGAACTCATCGCGCGCATTCGCGCACGTCTGCGCCCGGCGGTAGACCCGCAGGTGCAGAAAACCGAGTCCGCGGAGATCATTGTTGTCGGCGATTTGCACATTGATGTCAGCGAACACACCGTCACCCGCGATGGGGTGGAGATTTCGTTAACCCCGTTGGAATTCGATCTGTTGCTGGAAATGTCTCGGAAACCCGGCCAGGTGCACACGCGCGAAGATCTGCTCTCCAAGGTGTGGGGTTATAAGCACGCCTCGGATACGCGTTTGGTTAACGTGCACGTGCAGCGTCTGCGTGCAAAGATCGAAAAAGACCCGGAAGATCCACAAATTGTACTCACGGTGCGCGGGGTGGGTTATAAAACGGGCAAAAAGCCTGCCGCTTAAGTCTTAGAAGACAGTGAAGGAGCCCGCCACATCCGTGTTTTCTGCTGCTAAACGCTTCCACCGCCTGCGCAACAGGTTGGTCGTATTTTGGCGTACCTCGTTGCAGGTGCGCCTGATCGGCTCGATTTTTGTTTCTTCGCTGATCGTCATGTTGTTGCTGGCTTTCGCGTTGATTTCAGTGATCACGCAGCGACTCGTTGATCAGAAACTTGACGTTGCCAACCAGGAGATTGATCGCGCGCGTTTTGCCGTCGAGCAGCAGATCAACGCCACTGGCTCTGCGAACAGCGTGCAGGTGCGCATCACCTCGGCGCGGGCATCTATTTCGCATTCCAGCAGCGATACCAGTGACTTTTCGACGGTGTATGACACCATCATCGTCGTTGACAACGGCGACGGCTCATTGACCACCGCGCCCGAAGGTTTCCGGGTACCAGCAGAGCTGCGCAGGTATGTCTCCGAAGGCCACGTTTCTTACCAGTTCACCCCAGTGGAACGTGCTGATGGCACCGTCTACGACGCGCTGTTGATCGGTTCGCCGACCGAATCGGATATCCCTGGTGCCCAGGTGTATTTGGCGTTGTCGATGGAATCTGAAGCCTCCACCATGGCGCTGTTGCGCGGATTATTGTCGACGGCCGGCGTTGTGGTGCTGGTGCTGCTGGTGGGGATCGCGTGGCTGGCAACGCAGCAGGTGATTTTGCCGATTCGTTCGGCCTCACGCACCGCACAACGCCTGGCCAGCGGGCATTTGCGCGAACGCATGGTCGTTGAAGGTGAAGACGAGATGGCGCGGCTGGCCGTGTCGTTTAATGACATGGCTGATAAGCTCGCCCGCCAGATTAATCAGCTTGAAGAATACGGAGACCTGCAGCGGCAATTTACCTCTGACGTTTCGCATGAGCTGCGTACACCTCTGACGACGGTGCGCATGGCAGCCGACATGATTGCTTCCGACGCGGATTCGCTCGGCCCGCAGACCAAGCGTGCCTCGGAATTGATGACCCGCGAGTTGGACAAATTCGAAGACTTGTTGGGCGACCTGTTGGAGATTTCGCGTCACGACGCCGGCGTTGCCGATTTGTCCGAAACCCAGATCGATGTGCGCTCAAGCGTGGAATCGGCCTGGAATCAGGTCAAGCACCTGGCACAAAAGCTCGATGTTACGGTGACTTTTTCCGGGCTTGACGACGCATTGGTGATCGCTGGGGATTCGCGCCGCATTGAACGCATTTTGCGTAATCTGCTGGCGAATGCCATCGATCACTCTGAGGGAAACCCCGTGCACGTGACCGCCGCGGCCAATGAACACGCGATTGCGGTGTTGGTGGCAGACCAGGGAGTGGGCCTGAAAGAAGGCCAAGAAGAGTTAGTTTTCAACCGCTTCTGGCGCGCTGATGTATCCCGCAAGCGCCATTCCGGCGGCACGGGTTTGGGCTTGGCGATCGCGCGCGAGGATGCCCAGTTGCACGGCGGAATTTTGGATGCTGCCGGTGAATTAGGCGTGGGGGCGAGCTTCCGCTTGGTGCTGCCGCGTAAACCACATGGTGACGTGGACCCGGCACCGCTGGAGCTATCGGTGGCCACTGACTTGGACGAGCCAAAACTGGAGGAGAAGGCGCTGGAGGAGCCAGAGCTGGACGAGTCGGCGCTGGAAGAGACCGCGCCAGCTGAGACCGCGCCAGCTGAGGCCGCGCCGGATGAGACCGCGCCCGAGTCGGAAGATTCGACCCCGCCGGAGGCAGACTCACAAAAGCGCAACACCCGAGCGGAGCGTGATGACGATGCGAAATAATCGCACACAAGACAAGCCACAGGCCGTCGGCAAGCATTCTTCGCGCTCGCAACGCCAGCTGAGCCCGCTGCTTCGTGGCAGCCTGGCAGTGGTCTGCGCCGGTAGCCTCAGTTTTGTGGTGGCGTGTAGCTCGCTGCCGCGGGATTCGGAACCACAGGCGCTGCGCCCTTTCGAGGCATCCGCAGACTTTGACGACGACATGAATATCGGCCCCACCGACGGCCAAGAACCGGATTTGTTGCTGCGTGAGTTTTATCGCGCCTCGGCAAGCCCGGAAGGTGATTATCGCGTCGCCAAGAAGTATTTGACCGAGAATGCGCAGGGGAATTGGCAGCCGCACAGCGACGATATGCTGATTGTGGATCGCATCGAATTCAACACTGCATCGGGTCCGTCAGATACCTCGACACGGAAATTTAATGTGCGCGGAACGGTCATCGGAAAGCTCCGCGATGGCGGTAAATACCAGCCGGAAGATGGCTTGTACGAAACCACCGTGGACATGGAGCTGGTCGATAACCAATGGCGCATTGCCACCCTGCCTTCCGGGGTAGTTATCGAGCGCAACGAGCTGCGCAACCAGTACCAGCCGCAGTCGTTGTATTTCTTTGATTCCACGGCGAGCGTGTTGGTCTCTGATCGGCGCTGGTTGTATTCGCAACAAGAATCCCTCGGTGCGAGCTTGGCAACTATGCTGGTCGAAGGCCCAAGTTCGCGATTGGCGCCCGCGTTGCAAGATGTGATGCCAGAGGATGCCGCATTCGTCGGCATCGATGAGGGGGTCTACAACTTTTCTGGAATGTCGTCGCTGAGTTCTGAGCAGCGGATGCAGTTTGCGGCCCAGCTGGTGTGGACGCTGGCGAATGCGTCGGTGCCAGGACCGTATTCGGTGCTCATCGACGATGTTCCGGTTGGTGATGGGTTAGAGACGTTGTCAACCGATGATTTCGCGGGACTGAATCCGAAGGCTTCGGCTAGTGGGGTCAGTCCGTTGTATGCGTTGGCGAATGGTTCTTTGGTGCGGGTTGCCTCTGATCAGCGGGTGCCGCTTGACGACGCTGCCGGGGCGCTGTCCGATGTGAGTGCGGCAGATATCGGCGTTGATGGCACGCTGGCGGTGGTCCGTTCGAAGAGTGCGGGGGCGGCCCAGCCAGCGCCGAGCGGTGAAGAATCGCAGTTGTACGTGGGCGAACTCGACGGCACCTTGGAACACGCATTGTCGAGCGAGTACATCACGCGCCCGACGTTGGAACGCACCGGTGGCGGCATTTGGGTTGCTACACAGGATAAACAGGTCGTCCGCGTCGTGCGCGCGACGAGTTCGGGTGAACTGACCACCAGTGGCGTGGATACCTCGGCCTTGGAAGATATCGATGGTGAGATTTCTGTGCTGCGACTTTCCAACAGCGGAGCAGTGGCGGCAATGATTATCGATGGGCATGTTTATACCGGGGTGGTGCAGCACACGACTTCTGGTGAGCGCAAGATCGTCAACGTCCACGAATTAGGGACTGAGATTGGTGGCACCGCGTTAAGCCTGGACTGGCAGCCGGATGGCTCACTGCTGGTGGGCACCTCGGCGGCGGATACTCCCGTTTGGCGCGTGGAACAAGACGGCTCGGCAGTATCGTCCCTGCCGTCAGGAAACGTGACTGCGCCGGTGGTTGCCGTGGCCGCTTCTGGTTCGACGATTTATATCACTGATGCGCATGCGACGCTGCAGCTCCCGGCGAGTGGCAGCGAGACGTCTTTCTGGCGCGAGGTTCCGGGCTTGCAGGGGCAGCGTTCGGTTCCACTGGTGGCGAACTAGTGATTGCTCGGTGAAACGGGGCTAGAAGCGCATACCGTCGCTGCATGTGCTATTAATGCCGACCACCAAAAGAATCATATTATTCGCGGTTTGCTTTGTTGCGCCGGGCAGTATAACCCATTCCAGCAGTCCTGTACTGCACAACACATGCTACAAACAATAAACTTGCGGTGGTGAGTATATGTGGAGTGGAAAACCAGGGGCCCGCTTCATCCATTTTGGCTAAAGGCCAGAGCTCAACGTGAGGGTTTAACAATCCAGGGAAATATCCGATGGCCCACACGATTAACGACGCAATAACCCCCAAAGATTGGCCGATTATCGGGATGAGAATCCCAGCTACGCCGAAAATAAATAAGCTGTTGTGAATTAAGACTTCAGATTCCGGAACGGTGGTTGCAGCTTGTCGTGCTGCTTCCTCAGGAAATTCTTCGCGTAGATAAGATTCGGTGACAATATAAGCGGTTAATGCAGTAGTAATGCTGATGAGGATGAAACCATAAAGGAAACGCACAAGTGCGAGAAGTTTAGCTCGCGGACGGAATAAATCGATATCCTGCAATCGCGGAGCAGCCAATGTAACAAGAACCAGTGCGCTTAAAATACAAACAAATTCAATAGCTGCGATCGCTATTCTTCCGCCATTTTTAATTATCCGGATTGGTGCATAGTCTCCAAGCCAGAGCGCGGCCGCTAAACATAAGAGACAAACTAAAAACGAAATAACAAAATGAGCTGACTTTGTTATTAGGGTGATTGGCATGGCTCTATTCCTTGAATGGGAGGTTTTCAAACAAAGCGTTTGTGGCTTGGCAACTATGCACGAAATTCCAGTTTTCTGCTAGCAGTTTGTGCAGTTCAGCTTGGTTCACTTGTGCGAAAGTATCTACTGCTTCAATCAGTTCCCCTTCATTGGTTCCGGTGATGGCAAACGAGAGAGATAATGCCCCATTTTCTTCGACTTTTTTGGAAAAGACTTCAGCTTGGTTGATGAAGTGTACGGTTAATCGCTCTAGAATTTCAGCTGGTTCGGTGGATGGATCTTCGCAGTATGCATACCCGCTATGATGCGCGGCCAGATTAGTTAAATCTAGCCGTCCAGTTTCGCGGTCGAGGACTGAATAGATGTATTCGGGCTTGGAAGAACTAGCAAATGACTGGAAATCAGCTATTTGCGCTGGATGTACGTGAGGGATTATTTCTTCAAGCCTGTTGATGTCTTCAAGGGCCGTTGCCATGGCAGGTGCATCACTTGCGTCGAAACATATTTCGGTGCCTCGGTGTGAAGTTTGGCAGAGGTCATTTTCTGTTTTGGCGGGCGCACCGACAGCGTAATCAATTCCCAGCACTGTGAAGAAGATCATAGATAATCCGCTTACCGAAATCACCGGAAGATATAATAGGGAGGTTTTCTTTTGCGATAGCACGTGAGCTAGCACAATGATGCAGGCTAGCCCGGTTGCGAATAAAACCGTGCTCAAAAGACTGACAATTGAATTGAAGTAATTAAGTTGCGTAGGGATAGCAATGATTACTTCACGCGCAGGACTGATGAGCCACGTTGTCCACAGGATGGCTTTAAGGAAAAGAAATAGATAGAGGGTAATTGCACTTAAAAGTACGGCAATAATGGGGTGTAATGATCGGACGGTGAACGCGAGCAATGCTGATGCTAGTGCAACCACAAAAAGAAATGCTATGCAACTGAGGAAAACCAGCAGGAAAGGTATAGAAATAGTTCCACTGTCTATGGTGGCTTTGACTAGCAGCGGGCTTATTCCGGCGATAACAGCGATGGTTCCAACAAGCGTGGGGCAAGCGACGAGTTCCCTTATTTGAATGAGAATTGGGCGCTTGCCAAGAGGCGAATTCGTCAGAGTTTTGGGGTTGTAAAGCGCCGATACGTTAAATGAAACAACGACGGCAATGCCCATAGCGAGAAAGAATAAGAGGAATCGGAGCGACGCTTCTACGTCCGCCCAGCGGATGTAAGCCAATGTCATAGTTTGCACTGAGATGAATAAGGATGCACCAAATGCACCGATAACCCAGACCCAGCCGAGGGCAGGGAAGGCTGGCGAACCTAACTTATAAAGAATCATCGTTTACATCTTTTCCATTATTCTGCTGCTTGAGCATGGTCAACACGTCTTCAAGCAGATCTTGGCTAGCGCTGGTGTTACTGACAGTTGCTAGGGCCTTTGCCTTCAGCGCAGACCAAGGGCCGTCATAGCTAGTTACTCCACGGTCTAATGCAATGACCGATGTATCTGTCGAGATTTCCTCTAGATCATTGGTCAGGTGCGTGGACAAAATTATTTTCGTAGAGTCCGAAAGCGTACTCATTGTTTGGCGAATTTCTTTTCGGATTGACGGGTCTAAACCGGCTGTCGGTTCGTCCAAAAATAGGATTTTTGGGTGGTGGAGGATCGCGGCAGCAATTCCCAATCTGCGGTTTTGCCCACCTGAGAGCGTTTTGGTTTTCTTGCGCTCCATTCCATTCAAATTCACCAGCGATAATGCTTCGGGGATGCGCTTGCGTATCGCCACTTTATCCATGCCAGAGACCCATCCTGAATAGGCAAGGGCATCGTGACAGGTCATCGAAGGTACAAAATTGACGTCTTGCGGGACATAGCCGATTTGTACGCGGAAATTTTGCAGGTTGCGCCCTTTTAATGGTGCGTCGTTGTAATAAATAATGCCCGAACTGGGTTTGTCGATGCTGCAAAGGACTTTGATAAGAGTCGATTTACCGCTGCCATTGGCTCCGATGATGGCGGTTACCGATTGGCTAAAGGAAGCTGAAAAATCTGTAACCGCGGTATGACGTGTTCCTTTGTAGGAGAAATGTTTATTTATATGCTCAGCGCTGAACATTATTGCGTCCTTCTTACATCCTTAGCCAATGTGTGATTCTGTCCCGTCCCATATCCCAGGTCGGATGTCGATGGGTGCCTGGGCCTCCTGTGGCTGCGGTAACAGCAGACATGATCACTGTTTTTATACTTGCGGAAGGCTTCATGTCGCTTCCTTTCATGACCATGAAGTGATATATATCTCTAATTGGAACTGGTAGTGGTTAAATTACTGCAATTGTGACGGGGGGGGCAATAGGTTTATCGCTTTTATTTAGAAAATTTCTTGGTGAAATGTCCCAGATTTTCCATCTGCGCAATCGGAACGAATCCCCGGGCACTTCAATGTAAGTAAAATCGCATACAGGTTTGCGGGGATCCGAAAAATCTGAAACTGAGTTGTGGTTGTGGCGGGGGTATGTCGAAATTTCGTCGTAAAGAGGGGCACAGCACTCGAGGGCTGGTTGTGAGAACGGGGTTTGTGGAGCTGGTTTTGCCCCGTCGTTGCGCCGGGTGTGGAAAAGTTGGTGAGCGTTTGTGTCGGCACTGCCGTAAGCTGCTGGCCCAGCCACCTCGTCGTATCGCCCCGAAGGCTGATGTGCTCGCGCCGGTATACGCTTGTGGTGCCTATGGTGGCCCACACCGCGAAGTCATCTTAGAGATGAAAGAACGTAATAATCGCGCGATCCGTCCGTATATTGCCGCGGTGGTGCGGGCAGCGATAGAAACCTTGCAGGCACGCGGGGAGCTTTCACATCGCGTGGTGTTGGTTCCCGCCCCCACTCGTGCGCGCTCAGCCAGGCTGCGCGGCGGTGACCCAATGACACAGTTGTGCTTGGGTAGTGGGTTCCCGGTCATCGAAGCAGTACGCCTGGCGCCCGCGATGCCAGATCAATCCGCGCTCAACCGGGATGATCGGCTCCACAACGTCCGTGGCAATGTGCAATTATTGCGCGAGCTACCGCCCGGGGTGGAAGTCGTTGTGATTGATGATGTGCTGACGACTGGAGCGACCTTGGCCGCCACCGTCGACACGCTGGTGTATGCCGGGGCAGACGTTGCAGGGTGTGTGGTGCTCGCGGCGGTGCGGTAGTCCGGCTGCGAAAGCCCAGATGTGATAGTTCATCCCTTGATACAATTGAGGTAGAGCAACCGAGATGAAAGGGAAAGATTACAGTTATGACGAACAACGCTAACGACGCTCAAGCCCCAGAAGCACAGGTTACGATCACTGGTCGTAACGTCGAGGTGCCGGAGCACTTCGCTGAGCGTGTTAATGAAAAGCTCTCCCGCATCGAAAAGCTGGACCCAACGCTGACGTTTTTCCACGTGGAGTTGAAGCAGGAGCAGAACCCACGCCGTGAAGCGCAGGGCTCCCGCATTCAGATCACCGCTACGGGTAAAGGTCACCTGCTGCGCGCTGAGGCGAAAGAAGATTCGTTCTACGCTGCTTTGGAGACCGCACTGCAGAAGATGTCCCGCAGCCTGCGCAAGGTAAAGGTGCGCCGCGAGGCCGCGAAGTCCGGCCACCGCGCGCCGAAGGGTACTGGCGAATTGGCTGCCGAGATGGTTGCTGCCGCGAAGGCGGAAGCCCAAGAGCAGGCGAAGCAGTCGAAGTACGACATTGACCCATACGCTGATTCCGTCGAGGATATCGAGCCAGGCCAGGTCGTGCGTGAGAAAGAGCACGCCGCTGTTCCGATGAGCGTCGACGACGCCCTGTCAGAAATGGAACTGGTCGGCCACGATTTCTACCTGTTCATCAACAGCGAGAACAACCGTCCATCGGTCGTTTACCGTCGTCACGCATTCGACTACGGCCTGATCTCCCTGACCGAGGGTGACAAGAGCTAAACCGCCGTATAAATACCGCTGATCGGGTTCTGTTTGAGAACCAGAAGATCAACTAAATTGCCCGCCGCAGGCCGAGAAATCCCCAGTGTGTTGCTCGTCAACCTCGGTCTAGGGCAATTTTTTGTTGCTGCGCGCGTAGAATAGCCCAGAACAAAAATTATCCATGATTTTTAAAGGATGGCACACCTGTGTTTGGACTTTCCAAGCTTCTCCGGGCTGGTGAAGGCAAGACCGTCAAACGCCTGAAGAAAATCGCCCAAGACGTCATGGCGCTCGACGACGAGTACGCCGCACTGTCTGACGAGGAACTGAAGGACAAAACGGGCGAATTCCGCAAACGACTAGCCGATGGCGAAGACCTCAACGACATCATGCTGGAAGCATTCGCGGTCGCCCGCGAAGCCTCCTGGCGCGTTCTCGACCAGAAGCACTTCCTGGTGCAGATCATGGGCGGCGCAGCCCTGCACTTCGGCAACGTCGCCGAAATGCGTACTGGTGAAGGTAAAACCCTGACCTCCGTGCTTCCGGCCTACCTCAATGCGCTGGAAGGAAAAGGCGTTCACGTTGTCACCGTGAATGACTACTTGGCCAAACGTGACGCCGAGATGATGGGGCGTGTCCACCGCTGGTTGGGCTTGGAAGTCGGCGTGATCCTTTCACAGATGCGCCCCGACGAACGCCGCGAAGCCTACGCTGCCGATATCACTTACGGCACCAACAACGAGCTCGGCTTCGACTACCTGCGCGACAACATGGTCCGCCAGCTTAATGACGCCGTGCAGCGCGGTCACAACTTCTGCATCGTCGACGAGGTGGACTCGATTCTGATCGACGAAGCCCGTACCCCGCTGATCATCTCCGGGCCAGTCGACGGCAGCTCGCAGTACTACTCGGTCTTTGCACAGTTGGCGCCACGCATGCGCGAAGGCAAGCACTATGAGGTCGATCACCGCAAGCGCACCATCGGCATCAGTGAAGATGGCGTGGAATACGTCGAGGATCAACTGGGTATCGATAACTTGTATGCCCCAGAGCACGCGCAGTTGGTCTCGTTTTTGAACAACGCACTAAAGGCGAAAGAGCTGTTCGTGCGCGATAAGGACTACATCGTCCGCGAGGGCGAAGTCATGATCGTTGACGGCTTTACCGGCCGTGTGCTGGCCGGACGTCGCTTCAGCGAAGGCATGCACCAGGCGATCGAGGCCAAAGAAAAAGTCGAGATCAAAAACGAAAACCAGACGCTGGCGACGGTCACGCTGCAGAACTACTTCCGTCTCTACGACAAGATTTCTGGCATGACCGGTACTGCAGAGACCGAAGCAGCCGAGTTGAACTCAATTTACAAGCTCGACGTCGTGCCGATCCCGACGAACAAACCCAACCAGCGCGAAGACCACTCGGACCGCATCTACAAAACCCAGGAGGCGAAGTTCTCTGCGGTGGTCGAAGACATCGCAGAACACGTCTCTGCCGGCCAACCGGTGTTGGTGGGTACCACTTCCGTGGAACGATCCGAGTACCTGTCGCAGCTGTTGACCCGCAAGGGTATCGAGCACAACGTGCTGAACGCGAAATACCACGAAGAAGAAGGCAACATCATCGCGCGTGCGGGCCTGCCGGGCAACGTCACCGTCGCGACGAACATGGCCGGCCGTGGTACCGACATCGTGCTGGGTGGTAACCCAGAAGTTATTCTGGATATGCGCCTGCGCCAGCGTGGCCTGGACCCATTCGAGGACGAAGAGGCCTACCAGGAAGCCTGGGACAACGAAATCGAAGACGAAAAGGCGAAAAGCAAGCGCCGCGGCGATGAAGTGCGCGAATCCGGCGGTTTGTACGTGCTGGGCACCGAACGCCACGAGTCACGTCGTATCGACAACCAGCTGCGTGGTCGTTCCGGACGCCAGGGTGACCCAGGTGAAACCCGATTCTATCTGTCCATGCGAGATGAGCTGATGGTGCGATTCGTCGGCCAGTCCATGGAAAACATGATGAACCGCCTCAATGTTCCGGATGATGTTCCTATCGAGGCGAAGATGGTTTCCAATTCCATCAAGGGTGCCCAGGCCATGGTGGAAAACCAGAACTTCGAGATGCGCAAAAACGTCCTGAAGTACGACGAGGTGCTCAACGAGCAGCGCAAGGTCGTCTACAAGACCCGCCACGAAATCTTGACCTCACAAGATATTTCCTCGCACGTACGCTCGATGATCGATGACACCATCGGAGCCTACGTTTCCGGAGCTACCGCGGTTGGTTATGTTGAAGACTGGGATCTCGACGAGCTGTGGAACGCGCTGAACAGCCTGTACGAGCCAACCATAAGCTGGCAGGAGCTCGTCGACGGTACAGAGTACGGTTCGAAAGGCGAGCTCAGCGCCGAACAGCTGCGCGAGGCCGTCATCGCCGATGCGCAAAGCGAATACGACGAGCTGGAAAAAGCCGTTGCGGATATCGGTGGCGATGAGCAGATGCGCAACACCGAACGCATGGTGATTCTGCCGGTTATCGATCAGAAATGGCGCGAGCATCTCTACGAGATGGATTACCTGAAAGAAGGCATCGGCTTGCGCGCGATGGCGCAGCGCGACCCACTGGTGGAGTACCAGAAGGAAGGCGGCGACATGTTCAACGCCATGAACGAAGCCATCAAAGAAGAAACCGTGCGCCAGCTGTTCATGTTGCGCAAGCGCTTTGCACAGCAGGACCAGCCGGAATCTGCTCCCGGCACCCCGATTCAGTCCGCTGGTGGCGGCGGCGCCACCAGCAGCGTGATGGGCGGCTAGGGCGCCGGATTTCTAGCGTGCCGGATGGCTCGGTTCTGGGTGCTTAGCGTGGCTGGAGCTACCCCGACAGCACACGCAAGCTCACCAACTGCTCGCCGCTGCAGACTGCAGTAAAGCCATAGCTGCGGCGGGCGTGCGCCGCCCCAATGAGGGCGGTGCCGAATAATTCCCAAGAGTCGGTCTCGCTCGATGATGGGCGGGTGTGCAGCGATTTCACCGCCACCGGGCCAGAAATCTTTGCCGCCCCGGACCCGCGCTTCCGGGCAGCGATATGGATACGCACCGCAGAGCCAAAACGCGCGTTGCGCACCTGATGATCGGTGCGCATCCCACTAATAACCTCGAGCGCGATCTGCAACAGCGGTGCGTAACGGTGTAAAACGTCGATGTCAGTCTCGTCGTTCTCTGGCCCACGCTCGGGTTCGTCCGGAATAAAAACGCGCAGATGTGCATATCCTGGTATGGCAGCCAGCATGGTATCCCCCCTGAAAAGTACTGAAACAGGTACTGTATCCAGTGTGCCTGGTCGATACCGACCTGTGTGGAATTAGGTGCAAAAAATGCGCACCCAACCCCAAAAACGGGGACCCAATAATGGGAGCCCGAGAACGGGACAGAAGCAAATGGGTAAAAGGAAGAATATTTTATGCGTGGATTGATCCTGGATTATACCGGAGTGCTGGATGGCTCCGAAGAAGATCAGCGCCGTTGGCGCAACCTGCTCGGTGCAGCCCGTTCCAACGGTGTTGCCACCGCAATTTTGTCGAACCACCCTGGCGGGCCGGATGCGGAACCCATCCGCGAATGGGAATACCGCGGCATCGTCGATGCGGTGTTGCTTTCCGGCGAAATCGGCATGGAAAAACCGGAAATGGGTGCTTTCCAGCACGCAGCCGCTGCCATGGATTTGCCACTGAATGACTGTGTGATGGTCGACGACGGCATTGACAACGTGCGTGCCTCTGTTGGTTACGGCATGGTCGGAGTGCTGTATACCCAGTTCGATCGCTCGGGCGTAGAAATCCAAGCTATTTTCGATATCGACGGAGAATTCTAGAATGCGCATCTACCTGCCTGCGACGTTTAGCCTTCTCAAAAAATGCGCCGAAGACGGTGAATTCCCAGCTCAGGGTGATTGGGCCTTCGCGCTGACCGATGCGTTGCGCGATTTCTTCGATTCGGGCGACGAGGAAGAAATTGAGCTGATCGCCTTCGATTCCGCAGCCGAGGCCTCATTGCGATTATTGGCTGCTGGAGATTCTGAGCTGCCGCACCGTCGTGTGGTGATCTCGGCTGATGTTCCGGAAGCACACTGCACACCCGACCCAGAAATGGGAGAGCCAGTCGTTAAATTGGACCCGGCTGTGATCAACGTGCGCGATTTCGCTGCCATTCACATGGACGTCGCTGCTGCCGAAGAAGCCACCGCCAAAGCCATTGAGCTCATC
The DNA here is from genome assembly GCF_041224285.1 of Corynebacterium drakensteinense. Lineage (NCBI taxonomy): Bacteria > Bacillati > Actinomycetota > Actinomycetes > Mycobacteriales > Corynebacteriaceae > Corynebacterium > Corynebacterium drakensteinense. Next base: position 61,308 of record NZ_JAXOFP010000004.1, on the reverse strand, counting down.
GACGCCGCCGACCTTGGCGACGAAGACGCCGAACTAGCCGTCGGCGATGCGCAAGATAATCTCATGGCATATTACGATGCCGATGAGCTCAACGCGTTGGTGCAGCTGAGCAACTAGATCCCGGGTTAGTTCTCCCAGTCAACGTTGCTGCGCAGTGCTTCTAATAACCTGCGTACAGCGTCGCGCCGCTGCCGGGTCGGTGCTAGGTCTGGGTCGTCTACAGCAATCGCGTCGAGTTCGCATTCCGGATCAGCCGGGGGGCCGATATGGGAACAACCACGCGGGCAATCCTCCGTGATTTCGTCGAGATCGTCAAAGACCTCTAACACGGTTTCGGAATCGACGTGTGCTAAACCGAACGAGCGAATGCCGGGGGTATCAATCAACCAGCCCGCATGGTCACCATTGTGATCTGCGGCGCCGTCTCTATGCGCGGCGCTGCCGTCGGCAAGGTTGGCTGGTAGCCGCAGAGCCACTGATTGCGTGGAGGTATGCCGCCCGCGGCCGATAGCAGAAACCTCGCCCGTGGCGCGATCTGCCTCCGGCACCAAGCGGTTGACCAGGGTGGACTTACCGACGCCAGAATGGCCGATCAAAGCCGTACGGTGACCTGCCACGAGCCCGGCGACGTCGGAAAGCCCATCAGAGGTGCCGGCGTGCACGATGGTGATATCCAGATCGGCGAACTGCGCAGCGAATTCAGAGGGGTCGGCGAGATCCGTTTTGGTCAGGCACAAAATCGGTGTGATATTGCCGACAAAAGCCGCGATCAGGGCACGCTCGACAAAACCCGTGCGCGGTGGGGGATCGGCAACGGCGGTGACGATCAGCATCTGATCTGCATTGGCGACGACGATGCGCTCGTAGGGGTCGGTGTCATCGGCGGTACGACGCAACACCGAGCTGCGCTCGGCAAGTTTCACGATCCGGGCCAGGGTATCTTTCTTGCCGGAAGTATCACCGACTACTCCGACACGATCGCCGACCTCGATGGGGGTGCGGCCGAGCTCGCGGGCGCGCATGCACACCACATCTGGGCCTTGATCTAGGGCAACGGTCCAACGCCCGCGGTCTTTCGCAATGACCATGCCAAAGACCGCATTTTTGTGCTGCGGGCGGTTTTTCGTTCGCGGTTTCGACCCTTTGCCAGGGCGGACCTTGACATCCGATTCATCCCAATCCCGGCGGGCCATTAATGCACCATCGCTTCCCACATGTCCGCGAAGCCAGGCAAGGTTTTGGCGGTGGTGTCGATGTTTTCTACTTCGATACCGGTGACGCGCAGGCCGATGATCGCACCAGCAGTGGCCATGCGGTGATCATGATAGGAATGCCACTGACCACCGTGGAGTTCTGCGGGGCGAATGAGCAGCCCGTCGGCAAGTTCTTCGCAATCGCCACCGGCGCGGTTAATCTCGGTGGCCAGGGCGGAAAGCCGGTCGGTTTCGTGGCCGCGCAGGTGGGCAATACCCGTCAGGCGCGACGGCGTTGTCGCTAGGGCAGCCAGGGCTGCGACCGTGGGGGTAAGTTCGCCGATATCGCCCATATCGCGTTCGATGCCGCGCAGCTGCCCATCCGCCGGCCCGGTCACGCGCAACTCTCCGGAATCCGTATGCTGCACTTCGCAGCCCATTTCTTGCAAGATCGGGCGGATTTCCTCGCCGGGCTGGGTGGTGTGGGGCGGCCACTGCGGGATCACGACCGTGCCGCCGGTTACTGCCGCGGCGGCCAAAAACGGGGTGGCATTCGACAGATCTGGCTCGATGTCCCAGACTCCGCCACGAATCGGGCCGGGGTGGACACGCCACTCGTTGTCGGAGACATCGACGCGCACGCCGGCATCGCGGAGCATTTCGACGGTCATGACGATGTGCGGCATCGACGGCAGGGAATGCCCGATATGACGCACGGTGATGCCCTCGGTATAGCGAGCGCCGGAAAGCAACAATCCGGAAACAAACTGGGAAGAACCAGAGGCATCGATTTCTACCACCCCGCCGGTGGGAACTCCGGCACCGAGGATACGAAATGGTAAGTGTTCGCCGTCGACGGTGACTCCAAGTGCGCGCAAGGCGTCGAGAAGCGGCCCGATGGGGCGAGCGCGTGCTTGTTCATCGCCGTCAACGTCCACCGTTCCCGAGGCCAGAGCAGCCAGCGGAGGCAAAAAACGCATGACCGTGCCCGCCAGCCCGCAATCAATCATCGCAGGCTGTAGTGGGGCAGGTTCGACGGTGATGCGGTCGGATTCTTCGGTGACACCCACGCCCATATTGCGCAAGGCTTGGGCCATGAGCTGGGTATCGCGTGAATGCAGCGGGCGCAGGATCGTGGAGGGACGATCGGCTAGACTGGCAAGTACTAAGGCGCGGTTGCTCAGTGATTTCGATCCCGGGATCGCTTGACTATGCGAAACCGGGCGTTCGGCGTACGGGGCAGCCCAGAAATTGCTCATGCAGGCCATACTAGTAGACGAGCTCACGCCGGAAAGGACACGTGGATGAGAACGCAGCTCAACGACGAGCCGGCGGCCGGTGCGTCGCAACCGAGTACTCCACCAGAACAACACGCCGAGCCGCAGGCGTCGGCAAGCGCTAGCTTCGAAGAACTCGCGATGCCGTTGTTGGACCAGCTGTATGGCGGGGCGCTAAAAATGACACGCAACCCGCAAGATGCCGAAGATCTGGTGCAAGAGACCTATCTGAAAGGGTTCCAGAACTTCGAGAAGTTCACCGTCGGGACGAACTTGAAGGCGTGGCTGTATCGCATCATGACGAATACCTACATCAACAGCTACCGCAAAAAACAGCGCCAACCATTACAGACCAGCGCTGATGAGTTGACCGACGGACAGTTATATACCACCGCTGGGCACGATTCTGCCGGGCTGGTTTCGGCAGAGGTGGAAGCACTTTCAGCGATGCCGGATACCACGATTGCCGCGGCGCTGAATGATCTATCCGAGGATTATCGGCGGGTGGTTTATTACGCCGATGTCGTGGGGCTTGCGTATAAAGAAATCGCCGATGTGCTGGAGATTCCTCTAGGAACAGTGATGAGCCGGTTGAATCGTGGAAGAAAAAAGTTACGCGAGGCGTTGAAGGAAGTAGCAGCAGAGCACGGTATTGCCGCCGCGCAGACGAACAGCAAAGAAGGTGAGCGCTGATGCAACAGTGGAACACACCCGACGATGCAGAAGATCCGGCCGTGGAATATGCACCCTGTGGGTGTAGCCCGGCGCGGGTCAACCATCTCGTCGGCCTGCTGATCGACGGTGCAGCACACGGTGAGTTGAACTCTGCCGAATTGCAGGAGGTGCGCGCTGAGTTGGCATCGTGCGAGCTGTGTTATCAGCGGCTGGAACAAGAAGAGCGCTTCCGGGCGATGCTGAACCGTTGTTGTGCTGCGGTTGATGAGGGAGCAGATGCTGCTCCGCAGAGTTTGCGTGAACGCATTATTGTCTCGATCCGCACGGAAACCACGCACAGTAGCGGTTATGCCCGCTACGAGCGCTATGAGCGTCGGCAACGTTAGCGCTGGTGGCTTGTGCAGTATTTATGCACAAGAAAAAGAGGCACCACCCGCAGTTATGCAGGTGATGCCTCTTCAACGTCGAGCGGGTCTAGTGCCTGTGGCTCTAATCCTCCGCTCGTAGAACGCTATCCGCCGTTTGGACGCTTACCACGGTTAGCGGATTTCTTACGACGGTCTTTACGCTTACGACCACGCTTGCTCATGGTGATCACTCCTTATTCATTAGGAACGGGTATCAGAGACTATAGTAGCGAAACCCGTCGGCAGGTTAAGCACTGGTAGTGCAAAGGCCTAGGAAGGCATCGCATTACAGCTTGCACGATGCATCGGTGTTGATTGGTAGTGCATCGATATCGGCGAAGATCTGAGACCAGATTATGCGCTGACGCGGGCACGACGGCCGCGGTTACGCTTGCGCTTGAGGGCGCGGCGTTCTTCTTCTGACATTCCGCCCCAGACTCCAGCGTCCTGGCCGGTTTCCAACGCCCACTGTAGGCAGTCGTTGGTGACGGGGCAGCGGTTGCACACCAGTTTCGCTTTTGCGACCTGGGTCAATGCAGGACCAGAGTTGCCGACTGGGAAAAAGAGTTCTGGATCTTCGTTTCGGCAAATCGCTTCGTGGCGCCAATCAGACATTACTGTGTGCTCCTTTGATCGAAATCAGAGATTCATGGGGGTTGTGGTCGAAGATGCCGTTGTGGCCATCCTCTGTGGTGCTACCGGCTGGGTGTGCACCGTGGTCTCGCGCTGGGCGCGCTGGAGTTCCCGGAAGCTGTTGTTCTCGCTCAACTCGTGGTTGCGGTGCTTGCTGCACGGTCCGGGATGATGCCGGGTTAGCGGCCTGTGTTGTCGCTATGAAGGAATAATGACATGAATAAAAGGTGAATGCTAGGGTTCTCGCGTAAATAGTGAGTTAAATCATGTATTAGGCGCGAAACTTTTTCCCAAAAACGGTGGCCGCAAACGGTTAATTCAGCATCCTCACAGCATCTTGCCGACGTTGAGCTGCACGAATGCTTTATTCTGCAAAAGTGCTGAAAAGTGAAGCTCGTCAAATCGCCACCTGGGCAGGCTGTTATGCCACGCTCTTTCCAGGTGCAGAATCTTAACGGTAGAATACGGGACGTGAAATCTTCGTCGGATAAGCCAGACACACCAGTGCAACCGCCAGCAACCATCAAGTTTGCTGCGCTGATCGCCGTCGTGCAGTCAACGATAGCGCTGATTTTTGCTGGGTTTTTGATTTGGCGCGAGATCATTGACGCCGAAAACCCAAGCGTGGCCTCCGATGCCGCCACCGCGAACTGGATTGGCGCAGGTACCGCCGGGTTTATCATCATCGTTTTTGGCACCATCGTCGCAGCTGCTATCTCACAGTACCGCGGTAAACGCTGGGGTCGCGGTCCGATCGTTTTGCTGCAGGTGATCTTGGCGGCGTCGTCGTTTCAGATGATGTCGGGTGGGGCGGTATTTTTTGGCATCTTCATTTTGGCCTCGGCACTGATCGCGTTGATGATGGTTTTCCACCCACAGTCGAACGCGTGGATGGAGCTGCACCACCAGGCGCGCCGCTAATGCAGCACGACTAATTCCGTACCGCGCTTTTCGACGAGAAACTCGCCGGCGAGCGCAAGCGACACCGGCCCGGCGTAGTCGCCGCGATCGAGTGGAATGGTGCGTTCAATCTCGCCCGTGTTCCAGTCCACCACACTAATTCCAAATTCCGTGGGAACTAGAGCACGGCCTGCGACGGCCACGCCGGTGCCCAGAGCAGGATCGATGATGTGCTCGACTGCCAGCTCATTCGGGGTGAAAAAATACAGGCGGTGCCCGTCGAACCACGTCATGTGGTGCGGTAAATCGGCTGTCGCGGGGGTGAAGAACTCACCCATTTCTGCAGCTGCAGCGACACGTCGCTGGCTGGTGCGGGTGCCTTCGGTATTAAACGACATCAGTTCGGGCTGTTCGCCAGGTAGATAAACCGCGGCAGCGTCTTGCCCGATTGCGACCACCTGCGCATCAGGGTGTTCTAGCCCAATGCTGGAATCGATTTCTGGCACACGCGAATCTTCTGGGGTGGCTTGCTGCAGCCGGAGCACGCTGTGTTCTTGGCTATCGGGGCAGTTTTCGACGACGGCCAGTAATTCTGTGCGTGTCAATGCAGAACGTATCGTGCAGCCGGCATGCGGCTGGCTGCCGGGTTCTTGCGGGGCTTCGACCTTGCCGTATTCCACCGTTCGCACCATATCTGAGCGCCATAATTCGACGCGATCTGGAGAGACAGTACCCACGCGGTCATTCGAGTGAATCGGGCCCACCGCATCCGGTGCGATCGCAGACCGGGTGGCAGCGTATTCTCCCGTCGCCGCATTGAGCGCAACGACATCACCGCATCCAGCGGCGTTGCGATAAGTGAGCACCACCGAATCCCAGGCGCTGTCCATGCTGCACAACGGGTAGTCGCGGGAATATTCCCAGTGCGGGGTAGGTTCCGGGGTAGGTTCTGTCTCGGCAAGCGTTTCCGGTGCATAGGCGCGCACGCGGTGGGCACCATCGTGCTCGTCGTAGGTGATGATTAAACCGGCGGCCACGGTGGGTGCGAGGGCAGCAGCGGGATGAGAATGTGCAGTGCCAGCACTGTGATCGATCATGCCGGGCAGGTGCGCAGATTGCAGTCGTGCTACTTCGCCGAGCTGTTCGGGGATCTCGTTGAGAGGTTCGGTTGCCTCGTGAGCATGCTCGGCGGGAGTTAAATCGCTAGTGCGGATAGATGCGCCCGCATAAACGATGAGCACTGCCGCCACGCACACGAGTGTCAGCACCGCGATGACCACCAGGTCCGTGCGGGTGCGTCGCAAGGGAGCAGAGTGTGTTGCTGCCATTAACGCTTCGATTTCTTTCGTGGTCCGCGGTGTTTGTCGGGGTCGACGCCAATGACAGTCGTCGGCGGCCCTACCTCGTTGTTGAGGTCAGCGGGCAACTCGAATGCGGCAGCAAGTTCTGGGGAGGTAGAAAACCACTCGGGAGGGTTCGGTTGCGCCAGCCCGAGCTCGTCATTGATCACGCGCCACTTCGCCAGCTCTTCGAGCCCGACTAGCGATACAGCGGTTCCGGTTTTGCCTGCGCGACCGGTCCGGCCGATGCGGTGGACAAACGTCATCGCGTCGTCGGGAAGGTGATAGTTGATCACGTGTGTAATCGAATCAATATCAATCCCGCGAGCAGCAACATCGGTGGCGATGAGCACATCGACCGTGCCAGAACGCAAAGCGCGCAGGGCTTTTTCTCGTTGTCCTTGGTTCAAGTCGCCGTGGACGGCTGCGACACGGAAACCCAGCTTCGCCAGGTCGTTGGCTAAAAATGCAGCGGAACGTTTGGTGCGGGTAAACACCACCGCCTGCTCGCGGCCGGGGTTTTGCAGAATCCGGGAGACCACAGCCAGTTTGTCCAGCTGATGGGCTTGGAAAACCACCTGCCGGGTGCCTGTATGGGTTGCGCCAGCAGAAGGGTCTTCGGCGTGAATATGGATCGGTTTGTGTTGGAACTTCCTGGTTAATGCCTTGATTTCGCCAGGCATCGTGGCCGAAAACAGCAAGGTCTGGATCCTGCCGCCGCTTGTCGACGGCCGTTCCGGAGATTTATGGGTTGCAGGTTGCAGCGCCTGGAAAATGCGCTCGATATCCGGCAAAAACCCGAGATCCAACATCTCGTCGGCTTCATCAAGCACGCAGATCGCAACCTGGTTGAGCTGCAGATTGCCGCGCTTGTATAGGTCCAATACGCGCCCCGGGGTGCCGATCACGACATCGACGCCGCGTTCCAACTGGGTAATTTGTTTTTCGATGGAACTGCCGCCATAAATGGTGAGTGTGCGCACCGGGGTGTGCCGGGCGGCGCGATGCACATCATCGCCCACCTGGATTGCTAGCTCACGCGTCGGGACGATCACTAGCGCGCGTGGGGTCCCGTCGAGTTCTGCGATATCCGCATCATCAAAGACGCGGTCGAGCAATGGCACGCCAAACCCGAGCGTTTTGCCCATGCCGGTGCGCGCCTGGCCAATGAGATCTTTGCCGTCCAATGCCAATGGCAGGGTGAGTTCTTGGATGGCGAAAGTGTGGTGGATACCGTCGTCGGCAAGCGCCTCGCAGATTTCCGCAGCCACGCCCAACTCGGCAAATGTGGGTGTGGTTGGCTGAGGGGATGTATTGCGGGTTGACACGCCTTAATACTAACGCGGAAATGCACAAAGACAGAACGCCAGACCGCGCTCGTCCGTAGCACGTTGACGCGTTGCCGACTGAGAATGTGCATGGCGCGGAACTTGACTAGGATATGGCTGAAGGCAACGAGACATAACGACTACGCATGCTTGACATGAGTATTTGGAAGGTGAATGCACACGTATGAATATCAAAATTGGTCTGATTGAATCTCCTCGCGAAATCGTCATTAGCTCCGAGTTGTCCCACGATGAGGCAGTCAAACTGGTAAAAAACGTGCTGGGCAAGGCCGACGACGTCGTCGAGCTGGCCGATGCCAAAGGACGTAAATACCTGGTGCGTACCAACGCCATTGCCTACGTTGAGGTCGGCAGCAGCGAGCAGCCGGTCGTCGGCTTCGGTGGCGCCTAAACCAGCTGAAACGGCTGAACACAGCTAGATGAACAACCAAGTCGAGCATTTTATCCGCAGCTATGGCTGGTGGCGCGTGGTCGTAATCCCCGTGCTGCTGGTGTTAACAGTTGCGGTGCTTGTCGACGTTTCCCGCGGCGGCGACGGCACAACCGGCGCGCACGGTGGAGCCAGTTCGGCTGGAAATTCGCAGGGCGGGCACGGCTCGCATGATCATGGTGACAATGAACTCGGCGACGGCCCTGCCCCAGGCGCCGCCACCGGCGCCGAACTAGGGCTGCGCGACCTGCCTCCTGGGGGTACCTATTCTGCGAATGGTGCGGGAGAATTCCACGCTGTCGGCACGCCCGGACAAGAAGTGGGCGAAGGCAGAGAAAAAACCATTCGTTACACCGTGGAAGTCGAAGATGGCCTCGACACCGCACCTTATGGCGGCGATGATGCGCTCGCCCGAATGGTGGATGCGACTCTGGCAGACCCCCGCGGGTGGACCTACGATCCAGCTTTTAAGTTCGTGCACGTACACCCGGCAGAAGAGCCAGACACCCGCATTCTTCTCGCCTCTGTTGCCACAACGGCAGAGATGTGTGGGGTGGACCTGGAGCTAGAAACCTCGTGCCACACCACGATTACGGGTGGCTCGACGGTGTTGCTTAATGAGTCGCGTTGGGTGCGTGGTGCCGGACCGTTCCAGGGCGATTTGGGCGCCTACCGGCAGTATTTGATCAACCATGAGGTCGGTCACGCCATTGGTTATCCCCACCATCAAGCCTGTACTGGAGACGGCAACCTCGCACCGGTGATGATGCAACAAACCATCAGCCTGCAAAACTCAGAGCTATTCCAGCTCAACCCTGAAGAGGTCTACCCGGATAATCCCGACACGTGCCGCCCGAACCCGTGGCCATATCCGCGCCCGCTTCCCGACGGAGCCGCGCTTGATGCTCTGCACGAACCGGAGAAAGAGACTTAACAATCGCCATGCCTGTGCCACCTGATCACGTCTGCGAAGCGTTTCAAACCCCAGCTGAACCACCCATTTCCTTGGGTCACGCTTGGGATAATGGCTCCAAAATCGGCGACATGGTGCTCTCGCAAGCGTCTCCGACGGCGCTGTGGTCGGCGAAGGTGCGCGCCGGGTTGTCCGTCGATGGAGCACGGATCGCACGGCCGATCTTGTCAACGGATGGCCGTTATACGGTGGCTGGCTGGAAGGCTAGCGCGTGGAGCCAAGGTGAGCTATCGCGGCGGGTGGATGAAACCGCGCTCGTAGGGCTCAACCTGGCGAAACGGTTGCGCGATGTGAGCATGCCGACGGCTGCGCGCGATGATGTGTTCGCGCGTGCGGAAGCGGCGGCGTGGCAAGAAACCGGCGAGGCCTACCGCGCGTTGGATTCGGACACGCAGTACTGCGTCGGGCATGCTGATTTGTTGGCCTCGACGATTTATCATTACTCGCTGCCGCCGATGATCGTGGATCTGGTGCCCACGGCCGCGCCACGTCCCCTGGGCTATACCTGTGCGCTGGCGATTGTTGATGGGCTGGTTGCTGGCGTCGTAGACGATGCGATTTGTGATCGCTTCGCCCACATTCGCGATATGGATCAGCTGTTGCTGCGGGCGGTCGCATACCGCCGTCATGTGAATAACCTGCATCCCGAAGCGAAAGCGAACACACGTTCCCATATTAATCGGGTGGAAGACCTTCTCGTGTCACGGGCATATGCCATGCTGTAATGCATGACGAAAATTCATCCGAATCCTGACGTCAGGCTGGTCTCACACACCCGACAAGCACACCACCGCGAATGGCCACTAGACCTGCCAGCGCAGGGGCTGTGGAAAGTAACAGGTCCAGCTGGATCCGGTGTTTCCTCCCTACTGATTGATACCACCGTTGAACGCGTGGAGCGGTGTCTAGCTGCAGGCCAGGATCCGTCGGGGATCGTCGTGATTGCCCCGTCGAAAGAATCGGGTGCGCGGCTGCGGCGAGAGCTTTCTGAGCGAGTGTCGCAGTACTACTCGCAAGGGCCGTTGGTGCGCTCGGTGCACTCGGTCGCTTTCGGGTTACTACGTCTACTCAGCGATCTTCCGTTGCGGTTGATCAGCGGCGCAGAACAAGATGCGATGATGCGCGAATTGTTGCGCTTGCAGGCACAAGATTATGCAGAAGGTGTGGCAGCGACGCAGGCAGAACCGATTGCTGAGACAGCTGTTGAGCAGGATCCTGGTCTCAGTGCATCTCCCGAGGCATCGGTGGACTGGCCGGAAGATGTGCGCCCAGCGTTGACGTATCTCGGATTCGGACGCCAACTACGCGATTTTTTATTGCGCGCAGTCGAGCGCGGCGTGACCGCACAACGGCTCGAAACACTGGGGCGGCAATTCCACCGGCCGATGTGGACCGCGGCTGCGCAGTTCCTACGGGAATATACCCAGATGATGGAGCTAGAGGGCACCTACCGGTTCTCTGCGGCTGAGCTCATGGCAGAAGTCTCCCGCAGTTTGGATGAGATCCGCGAGTTGAGCCCGTGGCACACCGTGATCGTGGATGATGCCCAGCTTTTGGACCCGACCGCCGGCAAACTGTTACGCGCACTCATTGATGGCGCGGAGCTCGCTGTCGTCGGAGGCAACCGCGACCACGCAATTTTCCATTTCCGCGGTGCCAGCAGCGAATTTTTTGATGAGCTACCTGCACAACACCATCTCGAGCTGCGCGATATGCACCGTAGCCCACGACGCCGGGCGCTATTGGCAGAATCATGGGCGCAAAACACCACAGCCGTCGTTGATGCGGTGCGACGCCGACACCTCGATGATGGTGTGGCCTGGTCAGATATCGCCGTCGTGGTGCGCTCAAGCGCGGATATGGGGGCTATCCGTCGCGCCCTTCTGTCCGCCGGTGTGCCGGTCTATATCAGTCCCACCGATACCGTGCTTGCAGAGCAGCCAGTGGTCGCCCATCTCTTGTTGGGTATTCGTGCCCTGCACCAGGAACTCACGCGCACGGAGCTAGAACAGTTGGTGCTCGGGCCGGTCGGTGGGGCAGATCCGGTTACGCTGCGCCGCCTCATTCGCGGTTTGCGTCGATTCGATCCCACTCAACGCGGCATCGACACCTTGGCACAGTTACTGAATAGCGATGAAGAACTGCCAGATTTCGCAGAACTGCTGACGAGCCGCGAAATCGATATCTTAGTGCGGATTCGTGGAGTCATTCAGGCAGGACGCAGCGCACTTGCTGGTGGAAGCGTCGAAGACGTGCTCTGGGCTGTCTGGGAGGCTACTGAGCTTTCCGGCCGGTTGGCTGCCACCGCGTTGCGCGGTGGTGCTTCCGGTTCGCAGGCGGACCGTGATCTGGATGCGGTAATGACGTTGTTCGATGCGGCTGGAGACTTCGTCGAACGCCGTGCAGAAGCTTCTGTGGAAACGTTCGTGCAGCATATTACGGAACAAGAACTGCCTACTGGCGTGCGGGAACGCCGTGGCTCGCGCACAGAATCCGTGGAAATCGTGAGTGCTCACGGCACGATCGGTCGCGAATGGGATACCGTCATTGTCAATGGTGTCCAGGAAGGTAGCTGGCCAGACCTCGCGGAGACTGGCTCGCTGTTCGGCCAGGAAGACTTGGTCGATTATCTCGATTCCGGCATCGCGCCGGATGATTACGTCTCCCACGCCGCAGACCGTCTGGGCGAAGAACGGCGCCTGTTTCGGGTGGCGACCAGCCGGGCTCGCTCACTCCAACTGGTCACCGCGGTCCATGCCCCGCACGCGGATGAAATTATCGAGCCATCCCGGTTTTTTCTTGCCTGGTGCACTAAATATTCCTTGGAGCCTGAACAGATTGTTTCGGCCGCCACAGTGCACGATCGTGACGACGCGTTACGGCAGGCTGCGCAAGCAATCAGCGATAGCGCTGGTCTAGAAACGGGGGATATATCGGCAACTGCAGAATCGGTCACGGTGCCGCGGTTGTTATCGACAGCATCCGTGATCGCTGAGCTACGCAGAGTCGTCTGTGATCCAGAGTCCGGCGAGCAAGAAACCCAGCAAGCCGCGCGCCAATTAGCACGATTAGCAGCCGCCGGAGTTCCTGGAGCAGACCCTGCGCAATGGTGGGCTAATACCGAAACCGTCGCCGGCGAGGTCGCGACACCAGACCGGGTTCGCCTGTCGCCGTCGCGTATCGAGGGGCTGCTGAATTGTCCGATGCGTGAAATCGTCGAAAAGCTCGGCGATTCCACTACCACGGATGCCATGCGCCAAGGCACGCTGGTGCACGCCTATTTTGAAGCACTTGGCCGCGGGGCTGATCCGGAATGGGCGCAGATGAAGACTGAAGAAGCCTTCCGTGCGACCTACCATGGCCCAGCGTGGCGCCAAGCCTTCAGCCAGGAACAATTCCGCGAGCTACTGACGCGAAGCAAAGACTGGATTCACAGCACCCGCGAAGCGCTGGATTATGTCGGCAGCGAAATCGACATTTTCGTCGAGATTGCACCCGGGGTGAGTCTCGTCGGCAGGATCGACAGGCTAGAACAAGATGCCGGTGGCAATTACGTCATCGTCGACTTGAAGACGTCTTCGTCGTCGCAGATGCCGAGCCAAGCCGACACCGCGCAGAACCCACAGCTTAGCGCCTACCAACTCGCCCTGAGCAAAGGAAAAGTGGTGACAGACCGGCAACAAGAAGTTCGAATCGTCACCGGCGACGGCGTTGAGATCGGGATGGCCATGCTGCTTTATCCCATGGGCAGAAAAAATGCCGCAGGCACGCGCGAACAAGCACGGCTGGAGCCAGAACAACTTGCAGAATTTCACCACCAGCTCCCACCGCTGATCGCCGAGCTATCAGGATCGACGGTTACTGCGCGCCCGGGAGATTATTGCGAGTATTGCTCGCTGCGCCCGGTGTGCCCGGCACAAGCAGAAGGGGATGTGATCACCCATGTCTAAGCAGACAGATAGTGCGACGACACACAAGCAGGCGCGCACACAGACTGCAAAGCACAAACAACAACACGCATCCGCAGGCGGCGGCGATAATGGCGTTACCGGGGATATCAGCCCAGAATTTCTCTCGGAGATTCTGGGGCAACGCTTTGCCCCAACTGAGCAACAAGCCGCCATCATCGGCGCCAAACCCGGCCCGCTTTTAGTGGTTGCTGGAGCCGGAGCAGGAAAAACCGAAACCATGGCTGCTCGCGTGGTGTGGTTGGTAGCGAATGGTTATGCGCTGCCCGAGGAAGTCCTCGGGTTGACCTTTACGCGCAAAGCCTCACAGGAGCTAGCCAAGCGCATCCGCGATCGTTTGCAGGTTCTGCGCGATTCGCCTCGACTACCGGAAGTCGATCCCGATGGGAAGCTGCGTGCGAATCTAGAAACGATCGCGCCGCGCGTGTCGACGTATGACTCTTATGCCGGTGATCTTGTACGTGAATATGGTCTGTTGTTGCCGGTAGAACCTACCGCACGGCTGATTACCAAAGCGCATCTGGTCTCGATTGCGCAATCGGTGGTGCGCGAATTCGAAGGAACGCTGGATACCGAGAAGAAAGAATCCAGCATCGTCGAAGAGCTTCTCGCATTGTTTGACCGGATGGCCAGCAACCTCAGTTTTGCCGACGACTTCCACGAATGCGCCCGCGCTTTCGCTGAAGTCGAATATCTGCCGCGCGCACCTCGGCAACGCAAAAACCTCAACAGCACTGTCCAAGGGTGGGTTGATCGGCAACAGGTGCGGGTGGATTATCTTGCGCTGATCGAACGATTAGAACAAGAATTACGGGAACGCAACGCGGTCACGTTTACCCAACAAATGTCTGCCGCTGCCCAATTGGCTCGCGCACACCCGGCAGTCGGGGCCTCGCAGCGTCGTCACACCAAAGTCGTCATGTTGGACGAATATCAAGATACCTCGCATGCGCAGCGCGTTTTGTTGCGCAATCTGTTCGGAAACACCCCGCACGAAGGCTTGACGGTTACTGCTGTCGGCGATCCCATGCAAGCGATTTATGGCTGGCGCGGTGCCACTGCCGAAAACTTGGCGATGTTTAACGAAGATTTTCCTGTCGCAACCGGAACTGCAGACACCGGAACTGCAGACACTGACGATGCAGGAACCGGCACTGTCGGGGATGCCGGTAACCGAGGAGACGCTGCGGCCGATCGGGAAGCGGCTGTTCTTGCCACTGCGCCCGCACCGACGAAGGAACTGACGACATCGTGGCGGAACCCATCGACAGTGCTGGATATCGCCAATTCGGTGTCCGATGCAGTATTGGGCCGTGGTGATGATCGCCCCGTCGCAGCTCTCGAAGCCCGCGCCGGGGCCGGAGCCGGCATCGTCAGCTTTGGCTACTGGCCTAGCGTGGAAGAAGAAATCACCTGGATAGCAGAAAGTTTGCAGGAGAAATACCGCACGTACCTGCAACAGCGCGAAAACAACCCGGATAAGAAATTTAGTGCCGCGGTGCTTGTGCGCAAGAATAAACAATCCCGGGTGGTTGCTGACACGCTTGAACAATTCGGGGTGCCGTATGAAGTCGTCGGCTTGGGCGGGCTATTGGAAATCCCGGAAGTCGCCGACATGATGGCTATTGCGACCATGTTGATTCGTCCAGAAGACATGTCGGCTGCGCTACGGGTGATCTCTGGTCCCGCGGTTGGCCTGGGCATGGTGGATATCAAGGCCTTGGCCGCTCGAGCCAAAAACCTTGCTGGCCGCCTGCGGCACCGAGAAAATGAGAGTGCAGAAACAGATGCCACAGCCGCAAACGCCGACGGTCACAGTGGCAGCGATGGCGAACCGAGGCTGCCAGAAGACATTCTGGAACAGCAGCTGGCTGCTGCCGTGGAAGAAGAAGCTGAGCAGACAGTCGGAATCACAGATGCTATTGCCGATCTTGGCGAAACCGAACGCTATACCGAGCAAGGTTTACAACGCATTACAGAGCTAGCATCGAAACTGCGTTACTTGCGCACCTATTGTTTGGGCAAACCACTCAGTGATCTCTTTGCCGATATCATTGAAACTTTCCACTTGCGCACCGAGGTATTAACGCAGCGACGTGTCGGGGCAGTGCACCTTGATAAAGCACTCGAAGCCATCGCAGAATTTGATGGTGAACCACTCGCAGCCTGGCTCGACTATGCTGCCTTAGCCCGGGAACACGAAGATGCTTTGAGCCCAGGCGAGACCCCGCGTTCCAGTGACCGGGTGCAAATCATGACGGCACACAAGGCAAAAGGCTTGGAATTTTCCACCGTCTATGTCGCTCATGCCGATACCAGTACCTATAAGCCACAGACCCGCACATTCTTGACCGATGCCGCACGCCCTCCGCATCACGAGTGGAGCGAACTTTTTGCTGCCGAGGACCGCAAAGAATTCGAAGAAAACGGAACAGCATTTATCGCTGCGCAAAAACAAGTGGATGCGGAAGAAAGCGCACGGTTATTTTATGTTGCGCTGACACGTGCTGAAGATGAATTGGTGATCACTGGCTCGGAAAAAGACCCCTATGAGCACTTCGCCGAAATCTATCGTCGGGCCACTGAGGATGGTGAAAACGAACAAGGTGGGGCAGTGAACATCGTGCACTGGCAACTCGACGACGCTGCCGCTGAAAGTTCCATCGCCGCCGAAAGTGCCGCTGCCACCGAAAGTGGCGCTAACCCCGACACGGCCACTGACACGGCCACTGACACGGCCACAGACGCTACCGCCCAATTCCCATCGGTTACCCCACGGCCAGAGGTCCAACGTGGTGCAGAGCTTGTCCGCGAAGCGGTGCGCACGCTCGATACCGAAGACGAGATCGCCCCGGTGGGCGGTGAATTATTCTCGTTGTGGGAGCGCGAAACTACCGCGCTGATCGAAGAACACCGCGCGCTGTCAGCACCGGTTATCGACGTCGAAATCCCCGGTGAACTCACCGCTTCGGAATTGGTGGCGCTCCGCGATAACCCCACGCAATTCGCCCGTCGCCAACGGCGCCCGGTTCCGTTTAAGCCGAATGCTTATGCCAAGCGTGGTACGGCATTTCACCAGTGGATTGAAGATCGCTATGGGGCCAACGCTATCCTCGACGAATCCGAGCTGCCCGGCAATGACGAAACCGAAGAAGCAGACTTTGACAAGCTCAAAGAAGCTTTCTTGGCTAGCGACTGGGCGGAGAAAACCCCCACCAATATAGAGCAAGGGTTTGAATACAGCCTGGGCAGTTCGGTGGTGCGAGGGCGCATGGATGCCGTTTTCGACATGGGCGAACATTGGATGGTGATCGACTGGAAAACCGGCAGGCCACCGCAGGGTGAGCAGATGCGTTCGGCAATAATTCAGTTGGCGGTCTATCGTGAAGCATGGCAGAGAATCAGCGGCACGAACAAACCGGTGCGTGCAGCCTTCCACTACATCATGGATAATTACACATTCGAACCAACGCAGTTGCCGGATGCCGGTGAACTTTCCAGCATGCTCGAACGAGAAGATGCCGCAGAAAGCAGACCCAACGCGCACCTGCCGAACGCTCGCGCTGGCTTCGATGAGACCGAAGGAACCTAGAACACAGTAATGCGCGGAAAAATTAAGGCGAAGCTCCGGCGTTTTGAGCTGACTTCGTTGCCGAACCATGCCTTGGAGGATGTCATCCACATCCCCGAGGCGATGCGTTCGCACCCATTTTTTCTCATCTTGCGGCGATTCCTGATAGCAACCGGCATCGTGTTCGCCATCGCAGGAGTCGTCTACATTAGCCAAGACGGTTACAACGAAGAGCTCAACTTCATTGACGCGTTGTACTATTCAACGATTTCGCTGACCACCACCGGATACGGCGACATCGTCCCGGTAACCACCGGGGCGAGACTTGCCAATATCATCCTGGTCACGCCAGCGCGCTTGGCATTCCTGATCCTGCTCGTCGGCACGACCCTGTCGGTGCTGACTGAGCGTTCGCGCAAAACCTTCCAGATTCAACAATGGAGAAAACACGTGCACGATCACACAATCATCATCGGTTTCGGCACCAAAGGCCAATCTGCAATGCAAACGTTGCTTGACGACGGCACCGACGTACGCAACATTGTCGTCGTCGATCCTGACCGCGCGTGCCTACGTGTGGCAGAAGTCCAAGACATCGTCACCGTGCAGGGCTCTGGCACCAAATCGGATGTGCTAAAAATCGCCGGCATTGAGCGTGCAAAAAACGTTGTGGTGGCCACGAACAGCGACGACACCAACGTGTTGGCCACGCTGTCGGCACGCGAGATGAACAAAAAAGCCAAGATTTCCGCGGCTGTGCGTGAAATTGAAAACCGGCACCTGCTGCTGCAATCCGGGGCGAATTCTACGGTGGTCTCGTCGGAGACCGCGGGTCGCTTGCTGGGCTTGTCGACGTCCACGCCGTCGGTGGTACGGATGATGGATGATCTGCTTTCCCCGTCGGCAGGCTTTTTTATTGCCGAACGCCCAGTGGCAGGCTACGAGGTCGGTGCCAACCCGCGCCACCTGTCAGACATTGTGCTCAGCGTGATCCGCAATGATCGCATCTACCGCGTCGATACCGACGAAACTCTGGAGCTGCGCGCGCAGGATCGCTTGCTGTATATCCGGAAAAGCGATGAATCCGAGCGCAAAAAGAACTATGACAAGCAACCACCAAATGCTTCTGCAACAAAAGCCAAGCTCGAGCGCGACTACAAAAGTAGAGAGAGCAGAAACAAAAACAAAGACAAAGACTTAGTTGATCACACGTGGGATTGTCACGGTCGCCATGTCGACGAGCAACGTGACCTAGACGATTCCGCTAACTAGTCCAGCACGGGCAACGACCGACACAAGTGCGCGATTGCAACGACAGGGGAAGTGAGAGGCACAGACCATGGTCAATCTGGATGATCTTGACGACGACCAACGCGCCGCAGCCTCGGCTCCACGCGGCCCGGTCGCGATTATCGCTGGTGCAGGAACCGGTAAAACCCGCACCATTATCTACCGCATTGCACATCTGATCGACCACGGTTTTGCCAACAACAACAGTGTGCTCGCGTTGACCTATACCACCCGTGCAGCTGGTGAGATGCGCGACCGATTGGCCAAAATGAATATCGACGGGGTGCAAGCCACGACATTCCACGCTGCCGCACGACGGCAGCTACGGTATTTCTGGCCGCAAATTGCGGGCGATCTGAAATGGAAAATCCTTGATAATCCGTTCGCAGTGGTGGCCCGGGCAGCCCGTTCTGTTAGCACTAGCCCCAGCAAAGACACCATCTATGACCTGCTGACCGAAATCGAATGGGCGAAATCGAGCCTGCTCGGTGCAGATGGTTATGCCGCCTACGTCGACAGCATCGATCGCACACCGCCTCTTCCCGCTGAGCAGGTCGCGGAGGTTTATCGCCGCTACGAGAAGCTGAAAACCAGTGATGAAGGCTTTCACCTGGATTTTTCCGACCTGCTGTTGCACGTCGCGGGTGCATTAGAAAACGCCCCTGCGGTAGCCGAGGAGTTTCGGGCACGCTACCGCACCTTTGTGGTGGATGAGTATCAGGACATTACCCCGCTGCAACAACGTGTGTTGGAAGGTTGGCTGGGTGACCGCGATGACCTCACCGTGGTTGGCGATGCGAATCAGACGATTTATTCATTCACCGGTGCGACCCCGCAATACCTGCTGGATTTTCCGCGGCATTTTGCCAACGCACACGTCGTCAAGCTGCAGCGCGACTACCGATCCAGCCCGCAGGTTACCCAGCTTGCGAACCAGGTCATCGGGCAAGCGAAAGGGCGCATCGCCGGGACGCGCCTGGAGCTGCAAGGTATGCGTGAAGATGGGCCGGAGCCGGTTTTTCGCGAATATGAGTCAGATCCGGTCGAAGCCCGCGAGATCGCCGGGCAGATTCTGACTTTGTTGGATCAGGGGGTAGAGGCAAAAGAAATCGCTGTGCTCTACCGCATAAAATCCCAATCCGCGGTACTGGAACAAGCGCTTGCAGACGCCGGAATCGCCTATCAAGTGCGTGGCGGGGCGAGCTTTTTCCACAACCCCGTCATCGTCGAAGCGATGCGAACCCTTGTCCGTGCACACCTGACCCGCGACTTGCCGCCGGATCCCGTCGCGGTGACTCGCGCGGCACTGGCACCGTTGGGATTTTCTACCCAAGAGCCAGATGGGGCACAAGAGCGCGAGCGCTGGCAATTGTTGCGGGCGTTTGTCAATCTGGTCGAAGAAATTGTGCAGATGCGCAGTACTGATTCTCTCGAGGTTGTTCTCGGAGAGCTGCGGCGTCGAGCGGAAGATAAGCAACCACCGACGATGAACAGCGTTACCCTGGTCACTCTGCACGCGGCGAAGGGTCTGGAATGGGATGCCGTGTTTTTGGTGGGGCTGACCGATGGCTTGCTTCCGATTGGGTATGCACTTGATGCCGGCGATGAGCAGATTGAAGAAGAACGGCGCTTGTTTTATGTCGGAATCACCCGTGCACGCAAATACTTGACGCTGTCCTGGGCTCGTGCGCGACAGGAAGGCGGGCGCGGAAACCGCAAACGCACGCGCTTATTGGACGGCATAGTTGCTGCGCCAGCAAATGACGAAAAGTCTGCGGCGCGGGTGCGCAAAACGAAAAAATGCCGGGTGTGCAAACAAGCGCTACACACCCCCGGCGATAAGGTTCTTGGCCGCCATGCAACGTGCGAATCAGCTGGCAACGAAGAATTATTCACCCAATTGCGCGGATGGCGCGCACGGATCGCACGCGAAGAACAAGTGCCTGCCTACATCATTTTTTCTGATGCGACGCTGCAGGCGGTCAGCGAAGCACTGCCGCAGACAGTAGATGAACTGTATGCGATCAGCGGAATTGGCCGAAAGAAAGCCCAGCTGTTTGGCCAGGATTTATTGGATATTGTCCGCCAGTATGCATAAAACATTCCGGGCAACGCGGGTGGTTATCCACCACCCGGTGTTGCGGACGAGCATACGGGTCTAGTTCAGAAAACTGCCCGGGATGCACCCGGTGCGGCGGTGCTCCCGGTGGTGGGCTGAGCCCACACAAGCTTTCCAAGGTCACGATGACGTGCGCGATTGTCGCATGGGCGGCAGCGGTGGGGAAGTGGTGGCCAGTTGTAGGTTGTTCGCGGCTAATCCCTTGTGCTGCCGCATGCCAGGTGGGATCGCGGTCAGTGCGATGCAGTTCTGCGCATAACGGGCATGGACCGAGACCATCGACATGCACTGGACCGATGATGCCGGTGGCATCCACCAGAGAGACCGGAACCCACGTACGTGCTAGTGAGAGCAACATGGGCGCCATTGTCGTTGCTTGCGCGAGCCGGTCGACGACCACCACAGGGATATTCTGGTCGTAGACATTTTGCATGCCCAGATATGTTTCTTCTGGTTCCCCTGGCAGGGGCGAGCGCACCACGAAGTTCGACTCCGCTAGCGCATTACGCAGCATCGTGGCCAGCGGGCTGGCACCCAAAACAATCACTGGGTTGGGCGCTGCAGAGCGAACGATGCCGTAGGCGAGAAGATCATCGAACAGACTGTGCGCCGCTGAACGTAGCAACCCGGCAGGTTTGGTGGCGGCAGAAAAATCCGCGCGCGAAAAAACGCGCGGAAGTTTATTCAGTGCCGAAGCTAGCGTATCGGGCTGTGCGGTTTCGATGATCCCGACGCGGGTCGCATCCGCACCGAATTGCACGCAGCCCTCATCGCGTTGAATGGTGCGCACACCAGGAGCAAAACAAAACCGGTGTGTACTTTCTGCCATGCAAATCCCCCCCCCAAGAATTATGCAAAGTGCACGGCTTTGGCGTTAGTTGTTGGAGCTGTCTGACTCGCCGGAGTCTGACTCATCTGAGCCAGATTCGCCGGAGTTGTTTGCGCTTTCCGAGTCGCCAGATTCGTCGGAGGCTTCATCGCGCAACATCTCTTCAAGTTTCGCGAATTCTGCCTCGAATTCCTCGTCGCCACTTTCGTCTAGCAAGCCGTCGATGAAGGCGGCAGGATTATCCAGGTGCTCTGGTTGCGGCAAGAAGTCTGGGTGCTCCCACACCTGGTCGCGGCGTTCAACCCCGACCGCGACGGTGGAACGACGCCACAGCTCGGCGGCATCTGTAACCCGTGGGGCACCGAGCTCAATGCCAACGACTTTCTCGAAAGCTTGCTCGGCGGATCCACCCGAGGCACGACGACGTCGCCAAGCTTCTGTCAAAGCCTTCGTTGCTGGGATGCGATCCTGCAACGCCTCGTCGACGACGAACTCCACCCAGCCTTCGATGAGTGCGAGTAGTGTTTCCAAGCGTGCGACGGCGGCGGTATTGCGTGAGGTGATCCGTGGAGACAAGTCCATGCCCTGCAGATTTTGCATGGCATCCTGGATCGCTTGCGGGTCGCCAGATTCCAGGTTCAAATCCCGTGCGGCTTCTTCGATGTGGCTGGTATCAACGACCAGTCCCACCGCGTATTCCTCCACCGAGGAGACCAAGCGCTCACTCAACCACGGCACATGCTTGAACAGACGCTGACGGGCGACTTCACGTGCGGCAATATAAACCAGCACCTCTTGCCCTTTGACGTTGAGGTCACGCGCAATGGATTGAATATTGTGCGGCAAAATCGCCGTGGTGCCAGCGGGGGCAACCGGCAAGCCGAAATCCGAACCGGTCAGTGCCTGCTGTGCCAGATCCCCCAGGGCGTGGCCCAGCTGCATACCGAAGTTCATACCCGATAGCTGACTCATCATATTCGACATTGGGCCCATCATTTGCCGGGCTTCTTCCGGCAACGAATCCAACTGCGCTTCATTCATGTGCTTGGCAACTGGGTTCACGAAACGCTTCCACATTGGCATGGTGTGCTGCAGCCAGTCTTCTGCATTCCACGCAGCCACGCGGTTTTCTGCCGTCGGCAAGTCCGTTGCGTCGTCAAGCCACAACTCCGCCAAACGAGTGGATTCTTCCACGGCAGAGCTATCTTGTGTAGAAATTTTTGTTGCAGACTTAATCTGCTGGCCGGCGATGCGCTTAGCCATGTCGTAATTAACGGGAGAATCGTCGTTGCTGTTCATCGACGAGCCCATTCCGGACAGCATTTGGCCGAATTGGTTCAACATATCGCCGAGGCCACCAGCGCCACCGCCGTGGCCGTGGTTACGGTCATCGTCATCATCACCGTTGCCACTATTGGGAAAGGAAAATCCGAATCCGTTAGTCATGTCTCCAACCTACAGAACATTACGGCGGACTCGCTGGCTTGCATGGCCAGAAACCCAACGCTGTCAGCGAACACGGTAGTCTCTTATACGTGAATGACGCTGTGAACGCTCCGAAAGGCACGCCAAACGGTACTGGTTCTGGAACCACTGGCAAAACACACGCCGATAGCAACGGAAACGCCAGTAATGACGGCGCGGGGAAATCCGTCGCCAAGCCTGCGGGAAACAACAAGCCGCGACTGGCTTCGGTAGCTCTCGGTGCAATCCCCGTCGTCATCCTTGGGGCTTTGGTGAGCATGGACCATATTCCGGGTACCGACATTTCGCTCGCTGTTCCGTATGCAGCAGAAGGCAAAGGTCCGACGTTTAACACCCTGAGCGATGTCAATGGCACCCCGGTCGTCGACGTGGAAGCAGGCGCGGGCTTCGAGGTGGATGAAACCCCAGCCGGCAATTTGAATATGACGACGGTCTCGGTGCGCACCAACATGACGGTGGCGCAGGCTTTCGCGCGTTGGATCGGTTCGGATGACACCTTGGTGCCGATCGAAAAGATTTATCCGCCGGGAACGGACCGTGAGCAGTTCCAAGAACAAAACCAGGCAGCGTTTAGCGCTTCAGAGGCCGCCGCCACCGTTGCCGCGATGAATTATCTCGATATTCCAACGCACACCGCGATCGCGCAGGTGTTGGAGATTTCTGCAGGAAAAGACCAGCTTGCCGACGGTGACGTGCTCCACAAAGTGGACGGACAAGAGATTCATTCGCCGGAGGATGTGCAAAACGCGGTCCGTGGGCATAAGCCGAACGAGACCATTCACCTGCAGTTTGAACGTGACGGCGAGCAACGAGAAGCAGACGTCGAACTGCTAGAAAACCCGCATGCGCAAGGCGAAGCATTACTGGGTATCACGATGACCTCTGTCCCGGATGCCGATATTGACGTTGCCTATAATTTGCAGGATGTTGGTGGCCCGTCGGCGGGGATGATTTTCTCGCTCGCGGTGATAGACAAGCTCAGCGAGGGCGATCTCACCAGCGGAAAATTCGTTGCAGGTACCGGCACGATTGCCCCGAATTCGAAAGTGGGGCCCATCGGCGGAATTGCGCACAAAGTCGCGAAATCCGCGGAAGTCGGTGCGGAGTTGTTCTTAGCGCCGGCCGATAACTGTGCGGAAGCGACCAGCGTGGATCACGGGGATATGGTCATCGCGAAAGTGGAAACCCTTGACGACGCGATCGCGGCCATGGACGCTTTTGCCCACGGCGACGACGTCGTTACCTGCGAGAAATAGGGCAGGGCGCGGGGTGGGCGTGTAGCTGGTGCTCGAGGCCGGGGTGGCAGAACTGCCGCAGAGAGTTTTAGCTCACCAACCCGAGCTCTTTAATCTTTTCTTCTGGCTCGTCGGCGTCACCGGAGATCATGTGCTGCATGACCAAACCTGATTCCGTGTTGACCACCGTGATGATTGCGGTAGAACCCAACGACGACCATCCGACGACGCGGTCTCCCGAATCGTCGACGACCTGGGAAGTTCGCAATTCAGTCAAGGTTTGCAAGGTAGAAATCGCCTTGGATGTGGATTCTGTGAACTGGAATTGGCCCACCGAGGTTCCCGAACAGTTGTAATAGCTTTGCATGCCGACGGATTCGCACGAGTCGAATTGCTCGAACAGCGAGCGTGGAACTAATTCGCCGAAGATCTCGTAAGCGTTTGCTACCGATTCAGGCATCTCGCCGCGTGCTTGGCTGGCCGACGTGCTACTCGTTGCCGCGCTGGATTGCGCTGGCCGGTTTCCGGCATCACCTGCTGCATTTGCGTCTGTAGAGCTCGTCGTGGTGTGCGTACTAGAGCCGGTGGTGCTTGTCGACGAACTCGACGTGCTTGTCGACGGGGTTGCGCTGGTGGTTTCTTCCGAGGTTTCGGGGGTGCTAGACGACGTCGTCACGGACGTTGATGACCGGGTGGAATCGCCGTTATCGCCGCCAGAGGCGCACGCCGCCAGCGTTAGCGGCAGGGCTGCAGTGGCTGCAAGAGTGGCAGCGCGAGTGGTGAGCGTGCGAGCAGAAAACATGGCGGACACGAAAAACTCCCGGGGTCGGCAAAAGTTTCAACCTTTTATTGAGACTAGTGAAACTCTAGAGTACGTTATCGCTGCTCTGGTTGAGGCCATGCCGTAAAGCTGCGATAACACCCGGTGCGATTCCTGGGCCGCCGCGTAATTGCACGTCGTCTTCGGCGAATGGGCCGGCGGCGGCTAATTCTTCTTCGGTGGGGCGCAACTGCAGCAAGGTTTGTTCAATTTCGTCGGCCGCGTACTCGTCGCGAATGACCCCGGAAAACAACCGCGCCGGGCGGGGCTCGGAATCGCGCGAATCCGCGGTGTCTTTGAACTTGATTTCCTGTGCCAACACCGCGCCAACGACGTTGTCCGGCCAGATCACGCGTGAGACATAATCAGCCAGATGCTCTGAACCGGGCTCAATGTTGTTGGGTAGATCGTCCTGCACCACCAGCGTCAGGGGAGCTGAGTCGTCGAAATCGACCATCTGGCTCGCCAACAGGCTCGTCGGCACCAACGCAAACAAGGTGGGCGGACAATCCCAACCCTCGGGGTGGATAAAGTCTACGGCTTCCATCATCGCTCGGTTCAGCATCGGCTGCGTTATCTGCTGCTTGTTCATTTTGCTGGTGTCCTTTTGTTTCGGTCTACTATTGCCTAAGCTAGATCACTATAACGCTTTCCAGTTTTCGATAATTTTAAAGGAGTTGGACTTGGCTGGCAGCCTTAACCAACCTTCACCTACTTTGCGTAAACCACCGCGGATTTTGTCGTGGATGATCGGCATCATCGTGGTGCTCTTTGCGTTCGGCCCGTTGGTGGTGTCGCTGTACACCGATTGGCAATGGTTTGGTGAAGTCGATTTCCGCGGGGTGTATACCACCGCGATTATTACCCGCATTGTTCTGTTTTTCATCTTTGCCATTATCGCCGGCCTGGTCACCTTCCTGGTCGGGTGGTTGACGTGGAAAAACCGGCCGACGGATGTCTCGATGGCCGATGTGAACTCGCCGGTATACCAGTACCGCGATTCCATTGCGGCGACGATGCGCAAATTCCTCTACGGTGCACCGCTGGTTATCGCATTAGCGGCAGGATTTTTGGGCCAAGGCTATTGGCGCACCGTCCTGCTGTTTTTGAATGGCGGGGACTTCGGCCGTGAAGATGCTGAGTTCGGCATGGACTTGGGCTTTTATGCCTTTAGCCTGCCGCTGCTCAACATTGTGGTGTCGTCGCTGAGCGTGCTGCTGGTTCTGAGTTTCTTAGTCTCGCTGATTGGCTATTACATCCTTGGTGGAATCCGTGTGGGTAGCCAAGCTGCCGGTGTGAAGGGATCAGTATCCAAGCCGGCTCGCATCCAGCTCGCTGTGATCGCCGGGTTGTGGATGCTGGTGCAGGTTGCCAGCTATTTCTTGGATCGCTACACGATTCTGTTTAACCAGCACGATATTTTTGCCGGTGCTTCGTTTACCAACTTGCACGCGGATCTGCCCGCCAAGATCATTCTGATCGTGGTTTCTGCGTTGGTGGCTGTGGCTTTCTTCATGGCGATCGTGATCAAGGATCTGCGCATCCCAGGTCTTGCTGTGGTGCTGATGTTGGTGACTTCCATCGCGGTGGGCACCGCGTGGCCAATGCTGATGGAGCAGTTCTCCGTCCAACCGAACCGCGCATTGAAAGAAGCGCAGTCGATTGAGCGCAATATCGCTGCCACCCGTTTCGCCTACAACATCGACGACACCAACGTGGAGTATGAGACCAACTGGGGCGCGGGAGAGGTTTCTGACGACGACGTTGCTGCGGACGAAAACACGATTTCCAACCTGCGTCTGCTCGATCCAGATGTCTTGGCGCCGACGTTTACCCAGCAACAACAACTTCGTAACTTCTACGGTTTTCCTGATGTGTTGTCCATGGACCGCTATGAGATCGACGGCGAACAGCGCGATTTCGTGGTGGCCGCACGTGAGTTGGACCCGAATGCATTGCGTGAAAACCAGCGTTCTTGGATTAACCGCCACACGGTCTACACCCACGGCAACGGTTTCGTAGCAGCACAAGCCAATACCATCAACGAAGCCGCAGAATCCGCTGGTTCTACCCGTGGTGGTTTCCCGGTGTATACCGTGTCTGATTTGCAGACCTTGGCTTCTCGCGCCGAGGACGAAGATGCTGAAGAACTCGGCATCAAGGTGGATCAGCCGCGTGTGTATTATGGCCCGGTCATTGCCTCGGCCCAAGATGGTCTGGACTATGCGATTGTTGGGGGCACTGGCAACGACGTGGAATATGACACTGATAATTCGTCGTACACCTATACCGGAGAAGGTGGAGTTGGCATTGGTAACTGGTTCTCGCGTGCGGTCTATGCCGCGAAATACCAGGAGATGAACTTCCTGCTGTCGGACCGCGTTGGTGCAGAATCGAAGATTTTGTATGACCGTGACCCGCGTGCCCGCGTCGAAAAGGTGGCGCCTTGGCTGACCACCGACTCGCACACCTACCCGGCTGTCGTTGATGGCAAGATCAAGTGGATCGTGGATGGTTACACCACCTTGGATGCGATGCCATACAGCACGGAAATGTCGTTGTCGCAGGCTACTCGTGACGCACTGAACCCGGATGGCACTGAGCAGCGTCTGATCAATGACCGCATCGGTTATATCCGGAACTCGGTGAAAGCCACCGTGGATGCCTACGACGGCACCGTGGAGCTGTACGAGTTTGATACCGAAGACCCGGTATTGGATGCGTGGCGCGGAGTATTCCCGGACACCGTGAAGGACGAATCCGAGATTTCTGATGAGCTGCGTGCACATTTCCGCTACCCAGAAGATATCTTCAAGGTGCAGCGCAACCTGCTCGCGCGCTACCACGTGGATGACCCAGGCGTGTACTTCTCCAACGATGCTTTCTGGTCAGTTCCTCTGGACCCAACCCAGCCGGAATCCCAGGAGTTGCCGCAGCCTCCGTATTACGTGATGGCCGCGGACCCAGAAAACCCGGATAAGTCCAGCTTCCAGATGGTGACCCCATTCCGTGGTCTGGAGCGTGACTTCCTGTCGGCGCACATGACGGTGACTTCGGATCCAGAAAACTACGGTGACATCACCGTACGTGTCTTGCCGACGAATACGCAGACGCAAGGTCCGCGCCAGGCGCAGGATGCGATGATGTCGTCTGACCAGGTTGCTGGTGACCGTGGTCTGTGGGAGCGCACGAACGAGCTCTACAACGGTAACTTGCTGACTTTGCCGGTAGGCGGCGGTGAAATCCTCTACTTGGAGCCGATTTACGCCGAGCGCAAGGACCAAGACTCGGCCTTCCCGAAGCTGCTGCGTGTGTTGGTTTCCTATAAGGGACGCATCGGATATGCGCCAACCATCGGTGAGGCCCTGGAGCAGGTAGGTATTGACTCGCAGGCGGCCCAGGATATCGACCTGGCCGATGGTGACGAGGGCACTTCCCGTGATTCCTCCGATGATGCTGATGCAGCTGATACTGCAGAGGCTGGTGCTTCGGCTTCCAGCGATAAAGATGCTGACTCGGATCGCGATTCTGCGGATCGTTCTGGTCCAACCCCGCCAGCTAGCGGCGAAGGTGTCGATGCGATCAACGACGCATTGCGTGAGCTGGAAAAGGCGCGGGATGGTTCCTTCGAGGAATACGGACGCGCGCTGGATCGCCTGGACCGTGCGGTGGAAAACTACCAGTCGCAGAACTAGCGATAACACGATTGGCAGCGATGCAACGTCAGTAAGATATTGCTCGCGAGATCGTTGATAATCCCGCTGTGTGCCCAGCGCATGGCGGGATTTGGTATATCTAGCGATGGTATGTATAGTTACATGATGTCAGCGAGCGGGAGATCGCGAAGGTGTTTGAAAGTGGAAGCCTTCAGCTGGCAGGTGAATTGAATATCATCCGACGCGGGGTGGAGCAGCTCGGTAGCTCGCTGGGCTCATAACCCAGAGGTCGCAAGTTCGAATCTTGTCCCCGCTACCAATATTCAACTGATTCCCTAGCGGTGCTTAGCGCCGCTAGGGAATTTTCGTATACTTGTTTTCAAAGCGTACGGCATGCTCGAAATCTGGTCTTAATTTCGAGCGTTCACTTGATTAGATGGAGCATGTCAGTGCTAGCTGATTTTCTTAGTTGGGCCCTCGTTATGGCGATGCCGGGTCCTGATATTATCTCTATCGGTCTGCAAACCTCGCGGTATGGTCTGCGTGCGGGGTTCTGGACGGCTCTTGGCGCTGCACTGGGAGTGGCGGTGTGGTCAGTGCTCTCGCTGGTTGGTATCGAGGCGTTGCTGGTCGCTGTTCCTACCCTGCGAGTCGTGCTACCGGTGGTCGGCTGCGTGGTTCTCGTGATATTGGGAGTTCTGGCTCTCCGTGGCGCAGCAAGGCTAGCGCGCAATTACGGCGACCAAGTCGTGACAGAATCGACCCCTTCGACGCGATCGCCAGAGAAAGGCACATGGGCTAAGTCGTTTCGATTGGGCTTTGTCACCAACATTTCGAATCCAAAGGCACTGGTTTTCTTTACCTCTTTCTTTACGCAGATGATGAGCCACTACACTGGATTCAGCCAGAAATCCCTGGTTCTCGGCCTTCTGCTAGTGGTGACTCTGCTGGTATTTCTCATGATGTCCGTGCTGTTGAAAGCAGCAGCGAATTCGCCACTGGCGCGAATTCCCGCTGTTCGTTTCTTGCCTGGCATAGTCTTCATTTGTATTGGTGTCTTCTATTTCTTCGAACTTGTCTAAACAATAAAAAGGAAAAACTATGCGTGTTCTTCATGTCAATCCTGATATCTCAGACACTGAGACTTTTTTGCAGGAGACTGGTGCTACTGCGGAGCAAAGTCTGAATTCGATTGTGGTTTCTACCAAGATGTCAGGAAAGCGACATAATGCTCTCGTTCTGGTTCCTGCCACTCATCGTTTAGATAGTAAAGGTCTCAAGCAAGCGTTGGGCGGTAAAACGTCGTTCCTTCCGATGGATGAAGCGTTGGCATTAACTGGTATGGAAAGAGATAGTATCGGCCCGATTGGGGTTCCTGAAGGCCTTCCTGTTGTAGCGGATCTGAATGCTATCAAGGGTGAGGAGTTTTACATTGGAGGGGGGAAAATGGGCCGCAAATACCTGATTAGTCGTCAGGAATTGGAAGCTGCGGTAGATCAAAGTGTTGTAGGGATTTACGCTCCTGCCGAGTAGTGCTGTTTTCGGTCTAGGCTGAGATCATGGGTACCAATCTGTTCGAGTCTGCACCTTTCACCACGACTGAGGGCCAGGGGCAGTTTTTCACTGATCCGGAGGCAGCGGTGGATCGGCTGCAGGAGATCCATCAGGCAAATATGTCTTATTTGGTTGCGCAGTATGGCAGAGCCTGCACTGCAAAAATAGCTGGTGGCCAGTTGCCTAGCTCGATTCGTGCGTGCTATCCAGAGCTGCGCTTTAGCGTCGAAGAGATTGGCGAGATTGATTCGTCCTTATCGCACGGATTCGTTGACCGCCCGGGAATATATGCGGCATCGATTACTCGCCCGCGGATGTTCCGGCGCTATCTGCTTGAACAGATTTCTAATTTGCTCGCTCACCATGGCGGGGAGGTAGAAATTCGGGTGTCTGCACAGCCGATCCCGTTACGCATGTGTCGTGGTTTCAACGAGGCTTCCGAAAAGGCAGCACGTTTGTTTAACGAAGCCGCCACACAGAGGGAGCCCGCCACGATGACGGCTGCAGATATCGCTGCCGTGGAGAGGCGTTTTACCCCGATTGACTCTGCATTCGTCGATGATGCTGTCGCGGATGGAGAAGCAGATTTTTTGAATCTGCCGATTAAACCGTTGAGTTTGTTCACCGCACCGCGCGTTGATCTGGCTCTGCAGCGGCTGGAGCATTACACCGGAGCGAACGCCAGCAACCTGCAGCGGTTTGTGCTTTTTACTAACTATCAGCTGCATACCGACGTGTTTTTGCACTACGCTGCCTCACTAAACGAGGCGGATGCCTGCAATTCGCTGCCATACACCGAGCTAGTCTGTCCCGGAGACTTGCACTTTCCGGTTGGTGACATCCCCGCAGCCGAGGTATGTCGCCAGCACGCGCATGAGCACCAGATGCCGGCTTATCACCTGGTTCGGGAAGACGGGTGTGGCATTTCCATCATCGATATCGGGGTCGGTCCGTCGAATGCCAAGACCATCACTGATTGCTTGGCGGTGCTCCGGCCACACTGCTGGATGATGGTGGGGCATTGCGCTGGCCTCGACGGGCGCATGCGCATCGGCGACATGATTTTGGCGAATAGCTATGACCGCTCCGATGGCGTTCTCGACAATCTGGTTCCCATGGAAAAGCCGATTCCTCCGATTGCGGAAGTACAGATGGCAGTCACCGATGCGTTGCGGAGAGTTTCCGGATTGTCCGGTGATGAATTACGCAAGCGGCTGCGTACCGGAACCGTGCTGTCGACGTCTGACAGAAACTGGGAATGGCGCGCGCAGTCCGATATCTATCGGGAACTGCAGAAATCGACGGCGATCGGCGTCGATATGGAATCGGCGACCATCGCTACCAACGGTTACCGTTTCCGCGTTCCGTATGGGGCGTTGCTGAGCGTATCGGATAAGCCTTTGCATCACGAGCCCAAACTGCCCAAGTCGGCGAAGAAGTTTTATCAGTCTTCGAAAGAGGAGCACCTGCTGGCAGCGGTGCGTGCCTGCGAGAAGATGGCTGAAGGGCCAGACCAGTTGCATTCACGCAAGCTGCGCAGGCCGGTGGGGGAAGTAGCGTTTCGCTAGCAAAAGTTGGGCAGGCTCAATGCGAATGCGGGGACTTGCCGAAGGCACCGATGGCAGGTGAACTCTGTAAGTCTGTGATCACAGACTAGCGCTATGGCTATTGCCTTGCTCACATTGTTCAACAAGTAATAGTGTTACGACTATCACTTATCTCGTTTGAATGTGACGCGGGATTAGTGTCCGCGTCCGCCCGAGCAAGTAGTCATCGAACCAGAGGGGAATAGCCGTGTCTCCGACCATTCCAGAACCGAAGCATGTCACCAACGTGCCGAGCGTCGGCCATACCGACCCGCCAATCCCGAAGCATATCTGGCGATTGTTTGTTTACAGCGCCATTGGTGCGTTCGTCTTTTTCTTCCCACTGACCTATCAAGACAAAAGCTCGATCCCGCTCGACCACATGGTCACGATCGTCCGCGATGGTGTGCCGGGGCTGGTGCCGTGGATCATCCTGGCTCTTGCTGGTTTCGGAGCTGTGCGCTCCATCTATAACCAGAACTGGAAAGAGGGCACGCTGTCGGCGATTTTCGTCGTCACGAATGTCATCGGTTTTATCATCGCTCTGCTCGCGGTATTGGATGCGCTGCCATGGGTGCTTGGCGACGAAGACATGGTGCCGTTTTTATGGGAGAAGATCGCCACCCCGGTTGGTTTGATCGTCCCGATCGGTTCAGCGTTTCTTGCACTGCTGGTCAGCTACGGTTTCTTGGAATTTATCGGCGTGCTCATGCAGCCGGTGATGCGCCCGCTGTGGAAAACCCCGGGTCGTTCGGCTATCGACGCGGTGGCCTCGTTCGTCGGTTCGTATTCTCTGGGCATCTTGATCACAGATCGCGTCTATCAGCGCGGTGGCTATACCGCGAAAGAAGCAGCCATCATCGCCACCGGCTTTTCGACGGTCTCCGCAGCGTTCATGGTCATCGTCGCTAATGCACTCGGCCTCATGGAAATCTGGACGACGTTCTTTTTCACCACGCTGGTTGTTACCTTCCTGGTTACCGCGATCACCGTGCGCATCCCGCCGTTGGCCCGCATCCCGGATGAATATCGCGAAGGCGCAACGCCCGAGCCAGAAAGTGCAGTGACCGGTAGCCGTTTCAAAGCCGCGTGGCATGAAGCGCTGTACACACTAGAAAATGCACCAAGCCTGTGGCGTGCCGTCGTCGACAGCTTCGTCGACGGTATCAAGATGGCTGGTGCCATCGTGCCTTCGATCTTGTCGGTGGGCCTGGGTGGCATCTTGTTGGAACGCTTCACCCCGGTATTCGAGTGGATCGGCTATTTGTTCTACCCCTTTGCCTGGATTGTGCGTCTGCCAGAAACCATGGATTCCAGCCAGGCGATGGCCACTGGTATTGCAGAAATGTTCCTGCCAGCAGCCAGCATGGCAGGCGCAGAGGATATGGTGGCGAAGTTCGTTGTCGGCGTGGTGTCGATTTCGATGATTATTTTCTTCTCCGCGCTTATTCCGTGCATCATGGCTACCCGGATCCCGATTTCCCTGACTTCTATCGTGATCATCTGGTTCGAGCGCGTCGTGCTGACGATCTTGATTGCCACCCCAATCGCGCACTTGCTGCTCTAAAAGCCTGCGTGTGCTGCGGCTAGCTCGGGTGCGGTGTCATACGGTTGCTCAGAGGTTCCTTAGTAGCCGTTCCCAGGTAGTTCCTGAGCAATAATTCATAGTCTGTAATCGTTAGTCTGTAGTTTATGAATTCTCCGCAGGTCCCGGCTGCCCGACATACTCTAGATATTTTGCGGCTCCTCTCAACGATTGACGTGCCGATTTCAGCAGCCCGCATACACCGAGAACTAGGAATACCCCGGTCGACGACTTATCACCTGCTCGCAGAAATGGTCGAGGCCGGCTTTGTCGTCCATCTCGCCGGTGAGCGCACCTATGGTCTCGGGCTTGCCGCCTATTCCATGGCCAGTGCCTATACGACCCAGCAGCCGTTGGTGCGGCTGAGCCATAAGCATCTGGAGAAGATTGCCAGTTTCGCGGGCGGATCGGGGCACTTATCCCGCTTGTCGGCCACCGAAATCGTGTATCTGCAAGAAACGCGTGCAGCCAGGGCAGTATCGTTAATCAGCCAAGTGGGGGTGCGGTTGCCAGCGGTGGGCACGGCCTCTGGCCGGGCGATGCTCGCACATTTGCCGGAAACGGAATATCGCGCGGTGTATTCGGCCTCCGATGCGACAGAAGGCTGGGGCGGGTTCCAAAAACACCTGGCCGACGTGCGACAGCGCGGCTTCGATGTGGAAGTCCAAGAAGTCAGTCGGGGGCAAGCCAGCGTTGCCGTCGCAGTATTGGATCATCTGCAACGGCCAGCCGCGGCGCTGGCGGTAACCTATCCGGTCAATAGCTTGTCGGACGAGCAATTTTCCGAGGTGTGTCGCCTCTTGCAGGAGAGTGCGCGAGAGATTTCTGCGCGGATGTACGGCAATCGCACACGCTGATTGCGTCTCGAATTTCAGACAAAATCGTCGACAAGCGTCTGTTTTGTGACCTAGAAAACTTCTACATTAAAAGACGAGAAAAAGAAGTTTTTGAGTGAAAGGACGTTGACGAAAATGTCGCAACCTCGTGAAATTCGCGCCCCGCGTGGAACCGAATTGTCCGCCAAGTCGTGGCAGACGGAAGCTCCGCTGCGCATGCTGATGAACAACCTCGATCCAGAGGTTGCTGAGCGTCCGGAAGACCTAGTGGTTTACGGCGGCACTGGTAAAGCCGCCCGTAACTGGGAATCGTTCGACGCTATTGTTGACGTCCTCAAGGATCTTGAAGCCGATGAGACCCTGCTGGTGCAATCCGGTAAACCAGTCGGCGTGTTGCGCACTAACGAATGGGCGCCACGCGTGCTGATCGCGAACTCCAACCTGGTGGGCGACTGGGCGAACTGGGAGCACTTCCGCAAGCTCGACGACGAAGGCTTGATGATGTACGGCCAGATGACCGCTGGCTCCTGGATTTACATCGCTACCCAGGGAATTTTGCAGGGCACCTACGAAACTTTCGCGGCGGTGGCCACCAAGCGCTTTAACGATACTTTGGCTGGTACCTTGACCCTGACCGGTGGTTGCGGTGGTATGGGTGGCGCCCAGCCGCTCGCCGTCAAGCTCAACGGCGGTGTGTGCATCATCGCCGATGTGGACGAGACTCGCCTGAAGCGTCGTCAGGGCAAGCGTTACCTCGATGAGGTCACCACTTCCTTGGACGAAGCCATCGAGATGGCCAACCAGGCTAAAGAAGAAAAGCGCGCACTGACCATCGGTGTGGTGGGTAACGCTGCCGAAATCTTCCCGGAGGTGCTCAAGCGTCACCGTGCCGGTGAGCTGACCGTCGATATTGTTACTGACCAGACTTCCGCGCACGATCCGCTGTCCTACCTGCCGGTAGAACACTCCGTCGAAGAATGGCACCGCGAGGCGAAGGCTGACCCAGAAACTTTCACCAAGAAAGCACGCGAATCCATGGCGGCTCAGGTGCAAGCGATGGTGGAATTCCAGGACGAAGGCGCGGAGGTGTTCGATTACGGCAACTCCATCCGTGATGAAGCGCGCCACGCCGGATACAACCGTGCGTTCGAATTCCCTGGTTTCGTGCCGGCGTATATCCGCCCGCTGTTCTGTGAAGGCCTCGGCCCGTTCCGTTGGGTGGCACTATCTGGTGACCCGGAAGACATCAAGGTCACCGACCAGGCGATCAAGGAATTGTTCCCTGAAAACGAGCACCTGCACAACTGGCTGGATGCTGCCGAAGAATATGTCGAATTCGAAGGCCTGCCAGCGCGTATTTGCTGGTTGGGCTATGGAGAGCGCCACAAGGCCGGCTTGCTGTTTAACCAGCTGGTTGCAGAGGGCAAGGTCAAAGCTCCAATCGTGATCGGCCGTGACCACTTGGACTCTGGATCGGTGGCCTCGCCATACCGCGAAACCGAAGGCATGCTCGATGGCACCGATGCGGTTGCCGACTGGCCGCTGCTTAACGCATTGACCGCAACCTCCGGTGGTGCCACTTGGGTTTCGTTGCACCACGGTGGAGGCGTCGGCATGGGGCGTTCCATTCACTGCGGGCAGGTTACCGTTGCCGACGGCACAGAGCTTGCCGCAAAGAAGCTGGAAGCTGTGCTCACCAACGACCCGGGAATGGGAGTTATTCGTCACGTCGATGCTGGTTATAACCGTGCTGATGAAGTGGCGACAGAGCGCGGTGTGCGTATTCCGATGCCGTTCCGTTCCCGCGAAAGCTAGTTTTACGTACTAGCTCACTGATCTTCGCCCCGCTTGGGCTCTGCCTGCATGATGGATGCTCCACCGTGTAGTGCAGCAGCACTAGGCGGGGCGTTTGTGATGCTGGCTATCGCAGCGAAGCTCATTCTGCGTCGATAGCCTCTACCAACCATTGGGCGAGGATACGAGCATGACTGTGCTCGGTGTCCTTGCCTGCGAATAATATGGCGATATTTCCTTGCCCTGCCGCTTTATGCAGGGCTTTAATAGTTTCTGTGAGCTGTCCGGCCGCAGCTCGCTCATCTAATTCTGCTGTATAACGGTGTGAAAAATCGTCGAAAGACAGTCCGTCGTGGAATTCTTTCCGGAGTTCTTGCGACGGGCACAGCTGTTTATCCCACAGGTCTGGCTGCAGGTCTTCCTTTTTGATCCCACGCGGCCACAGGCGATCAGCCAGCACGGAAAAAGCTGCCGGGCGTTGCCGCTGCTGCGAATCTTGCGCATCTGCGGTGTTTGGCTCCTCGTGGTTGCCGCGCACATCGAAGACGCGAAACAACAAAAATTCGTGCCCGCGCACTGGGTAGGTGCCCACCGGTATGCCAGCGATGGAACCATCGGGTGCTGTCACGGATTTCTCGGTTAGACGGCTATCTTGGCTCATAGTCCCTAAGATACTGAGTAAAGAAGTTGCAGAGCGTAAAGAAGCTGCAAAGTGTATAGAACTTGCAAGGCTTGAGGAAGCAGCAGAACCACGATGCTGCACGGGCAGGACGGAATAAATGCTTGAGACAATGAACGTGAATGCTCCTGGCGAAGAACTCATCCGCACGATCACTTGGGATGGAGTGTTCAGAGGGTTGATCACCTTGCTGATCGGTGTCGCTATCGCAGCGGTCGTCACCGCAATTACCCGGTTGTATCTATACATGCGTGGCCGCGTGCAAAGTTCGCGTCGTGTGCTCGGGCGACTGGTGTTCTGGATCATCACTGCTTTAGCGTTTTCTGCGGCGATGACGGTGGTCTTCCCATCGATTAACCCGGTCGATATTCTCGGCGGAATCGGTGTTATTTCCATTGCTGCTGGTATTGCCTTTCAGACGGTGCTGGGCAATATGTTCGCTGGCATCATGATTCTCGCCCGTGATCAGTTCCGCGTAGGAGATCAGGTGCAAGTTGGCGATAATGCAGGAACGATTACCTACATTTATCTCAGCTCTACCAGTATTCGTCGTTTTGACGGCCAACTCGTCGTCGTGCCGAATACGCTCATGCACTCCGGAGAGGTCGTCGTGCAGACTGGATTCGAAACCATCCGTGCCC
This sequence comes from Corynebacterium drakensteinense, assembly GCF_041224285.1. Taxonomy (NCBI): domain Bacteria; kingdom Bacillati; phylum Actinomycetota; class Actinomycetes; order Mycobacteriales; family Corynebacteriaceae; genus Corynebacterium; species Corynebacterium drakensteinense. Next base: position 24,483 of record NZ_JAXOFP010000004.1, on the reverse strand, counting down.
GGGTCGTGATTGATATAGCGACGACTGCCGACCTGAACCGGGCGAAAACCGTTGCTATCGAGGCGATGAACAGCCTAGATTGTGTGCTCAACGATCCCGAACCGAGCGCGTACTACCACGAGGTAGGAATTGAAACCGTCAGCCTTGAACTACTGTTTTGGTCTGGTTCCACGCGATTGGAATCCCGTGAGGCCACCGATGCAGTTATCTCCGCGGTGCTCGAAGCAATGCGTCGGGAAGAAATTCCCTTGGCGACGACTGGCCTGGAGTCTTTGCGCGTGCGTTCGTCGCAGCAGCAACAATCGCAGGTTTCCGCCCGCAGCCCAGAAAACGGCAATAACGACTAATGAAAAACCTTCACCGAATTGCGTTTGTGGCCTGGTTGGCCGTCATTATTGCCTTAACCCTACTGAAAAGCTTCTACCAGATCGGCTATCTCTGGGACCCAGACAACCAGCGGGTGCGTGAGATCATTCTGGAACCACTCGATGTCTGGCGCTCGTCATCGAACTGGTTCCTCAGTGTGTTCGAATATGGCGGAAATACCGCTTTATTCATTCCCTTTGGTGCGTTATTGTTCATCGTGTTTGCTACGGGAAGTTCGCGCCGGGGAAGTAATCGAGTGCGCGGTGGATCGCGGACTGGGTGGGCAAGTGTGTGGAAAGTCGCTGTACTGGCTGCGCTGTGCAGTTTCAGTATCGAAACAGCACAATACGCATTTTCTGTCGGACGAAGCTCTACTGACGATCTCCTCTTCAACACTCTGGGCGGGTTTCTGGGTGCGTTGCTGGCGAAGGCGGCTGGACCCAGGTTGTACCCGTTCTGGTTAGGCATTTCGCTGGCTTTGGCTGTGGTTTTTGCTGTGCTGGTAGGGCTTGGCGAGCGGCTCGGAGATCCGGAAAAGATCGTGTACTAACTGCACGTATGGGGGTGGTCTATGCGATGAATAAAAGCGTTCTCCCAGCTCGCGTACACAGGTAATAACCGTTTGATAACTATCATTCAACGACCTGATTAACCCAGCGTGCAAGCGGAAAATCCATGCGACGATAAGGCAGAAGAAATCTTGGACACCACAGCCTTTCGGCAGTTTTTCGCGAGCAGAATAGAGGATGATTCGTGCGAGGACGACCAGCGTCGCAGCAAGCAACACCAACAGCCAAGACGCAGCCAGCTTCGGCGCAGCCAGTAATGACAGCGCCAATGCGTTCGCGTAGTGCACGTCGAGTACTCACCGCCGTGGTGGCCTCGGCAGCAACGTGTGCGGCAGGTTTGTTGACAGGGTCTGCGAGCGCGAGTGCGCAACCATGGCAGGAAAACCCACGTGTGGAAGCAGCACGGCAGGCTTTTGCCGAAGTGAGCAAAACCATCGAAGAAGGCCCAGTGGTTGATTCTGCTGGATTCGTGGGCCAGGCACGCGCGCACTTAGAACAGTGGGGAATTACTACCCCGGAGGTGGATGAAGAAATCACCGATGCCGTCGATCAGCAGCTGGCCAACGTGTTGCCGAAGCATCGCGAGGCGCAGGGCTCACAGTCAAAGCCACAGTCTGCGTCGCCTAGCACGGACACGACCGGTATAGAGAATGCCCAGGCAACGAACGAAGACCCAGCACATGGCACTGAAAAGCACAACGGTGCATCGCAGCACGCCGAGGGTCGTGAGTACGAGGGCTTAGGTGAACGTCCGGCCATTATCGAAAACCCGGCGGTTGATCCGCACATGCGTTGGGTGAATGATCCGTTGTCGAAGTTTCTAGCGGGCAAGCCAGCTGAAGAATTCATCCTGCACCGCGTGCCCGGTTCGTGGTTTGATGCGCCGCGCATCCCCGAAGAATCCAACGACCATCTTGCGCAAGGCAAATCGCTATACGGCCCGGGAACTCCGTTGTTCGTGGGTGATTCTGGTATCTGTACGCTTGCGGTCGCAGGCACTGATGCGCAAGGGCACAAGGTAGGCATCACCGCTGGCCACTGCGGTGCAGAAGGTGACTATGTCGCTTCTGCGGATTCCTGGCAGGTCGGAAACTCCGGCACAATCGTTGCCTCCAACCCGGATTATGACTATTCCATCATTGAATTCGGCTCGAACGCCGAGATTAGCCGAAGCTATAATGACGTCACTGTCGACGAGATCGCTCCTGGCCCACGCTTTGGTGAGCAGGTCTGTAAAAACGGTGTTGCTACTGGCCACACCTGTGGTGTCCACTACGGCGAGGCCCGCGGTTTGCAGTTCAACCAGGTTTGCGCCACGTTGGGTGATTCCGGCGGACCATTGCTGGTAGGTAACCGCTTGGTCGGCGTGATTTCTGGTGGAGCAAACCCGACGGGGCTGGATCTATCGTGCCGCAGCCCGCTGCAAGGCTTCGTGCATGTGCCGACGATGGCCACCGACGCCACCACCATCATCAATGACATCAACGCGAAAGGCAGCGTCGGCGCTGGCTTCCAGCTGCCAGAAAACTAAACCGCCGAAAAACTAAGCCGCGGAAAACTTAAACCGCGGAAAGTTATTCTCCGCGAGCTAAAAGGTCCAACACGGTCTCATGCAGGTGCCCATTTGTGGCCACGGCTGAACCGTCGTGTGGGCCTTTTGCGCCGTCTAGGCTGGTAAAAGCGCCGCCGGCCTCGCGGACAATAATATCGAGGGCAGCCAGATCCCACAGGGATACTTCTGGTTCTGCAGCAATATCCACAGCACCTTCGGCAACCAGGCAATAAGACCAGAAATCCCCGAAGCCGCGGAGCCGCCAGGTCTGCTCACTGAGTGCCAAGAAATTATCGAGCTGGCCGCGTTCCCTCCAACCTTCCAGGGAAGAAAACGACACTGAGGCATCAGCAATATCCGTGACCGCCGAAACCGACAACGGGTCAGGCTCGGAATCGAATACGCGACGGAATGCACCATGATCTTTCGCGGCATACCAACGCCGACCTAGCGCTGGGGCAGAAACCACGCCGACGACGGGCTCGCCGTCGACAAGCAAAGCAATCAAGGTAGCCCAGGCAGGCACACCACGGACATAGTTTTTGGTGCCATCGATGGGGTCGATGACCCACTGGCGCCCGGAAAATTGCGGAGTGCCGCCCATTTCTTCGCCCAAAATGGCATCATTGTGGCGCTCGCCACCGAGTTGTTCGCGCAGCATTTCTTCGCACGCTACGTCGGCATCGCTGACGGGAGTCATATCGGGTTTGGATTCGACTCGCAGGTCCGCGGACTGAAAACGATTCAGGGTGATGCCGTCGGCGCGATCGGCCAGTTCCAACGCGAGCGCGAGGTCTTCGGCATACAGCGAGTGGGGCGGGGGGTTAGTCATGGTTGCTGCCTTTCAGAATGTCGACGATCTCAGCGACGGTTTGTTTGTTTCCAGCGATGTGCCAGCGCACCCCACCTGCCATGTGGGTGGCGGTGGTTCCACCCGCGCCTTCGACCAGCGCTTTGCCTGGTAACCAATCCCATGCGGGAACGGAGTGCTGCATCCACGCATGCAGGGTGCCATCGGCAACTGAGGCGAGATCGACAGATCCAGCGCCGAGCATGCGCAAGGTAGCGGCCTGGGAAAGTACCGCGTGCCAGGCTGTGCGGGTGGATTCATCGGCCATGCAGGTCGGGTGCAGATAGGTGCCGACGCAGGCTTTGCCAAGTGGCCGGTCGTTGATCTTGGCGACGGCTTCGCCATCGCGGGTGGTAGGGAGCATAGAGCCGGATTCTGTGGCACCGCTAAACCAGGTGTATCCCATGGCAGGGCGGTGTACAGCAGCGGCGATGATCCGCTCGGGAGCGCCATCACCCGCGTGATCCGTAGCGTCGTCAGAAGCAGCATCACCAGTGCTGCCGTGGACGAGCGCGAGTGCTGAGCACCAGTAATCCGAACCGGAGGCGAAATTATAGGTGCCATCGACCGGATCGATCACCCAGGTGCGCCCCGATGTGCTGTGGGAGCGGGCACCTTCTTCGCCGACGATGCCATCTTCAGCGCGGATGCCTTCCAGTACCGTCGCGATGAAGCGCTCGGCTGCGCGATCAGCGTTGGTAACCACGTCGGAAATCGAGGTTTTTGTGCTCTGCTCCAGGCCCTTTTCGCGCAGCCGCCAGGCGATGCGCCCAGAGTTGAGAACCAGTGCCTGGGCTAGCTGCCCGTCGTCGTCGCCGACGTGGGCGACCATGAACGCTTTGGCAGTGGCATCGATGGCTTTATCGAGCTCGAGTTGAGCATCGTTGGTTTGGGGATCGTTGGTGCGTGAGTCGTCGGAAGCAGAATCTGCAGGCGAATTCATGGCAACCATTCTGCCTGAAATTCCTGTGCCTGAAAATCCGTTCGGTTCACACAGTGCGGATTGAGTAGGCTGGGTGGATATGCGATCGGATAAAGCTGCTGTAGTCAAAGAGCTCACCACCACGTTGGAGTCAATCGAGCAGGTAGCCGACCCCGAATTTTTACAGAGTAGGGTGCGTGAGCTCGAAGACCAAGCGGCTGATCCCAGCTTGTGGGATGATCCCAGCCATGCGCAGAAAGTCACCTCGGAGCTGTCTGCGAAACAGGCTAAGCTGCGCAAACTTTCGAGCTTGCGCCAGCGCCTCGATGATATTCCGGTGCTCTATGAGCTCGCTGACGAAGAAGCTGCCGACGGTGATGAGTCCGCGACAGCTGCCGCAGATGAGGAATTAGCAGCGCTGGCAGAAGCCATCCACGCCTTGGAGATCACCACTTTGTTGGCCGGTGAATACGACGAGCGTGAAGCCGTGATCAACATTCGCTCTGGCGCGGGTGGTGTGGATGCTGCCGACTGGGCGGAGATGCTGATGCGCATGTATATCCGCTGGGCAGAGCGCAAAGGGCACAAGGTTGAGATTTACGACGTGTCCTATGCCGAAGAAGCCGGTATTAAATCCGCGACGTTCGTTGTACACGGTCAATACATGTACGGCACGTTGTCCGTGGAGCAGGGAGCACACCGGTTGGTGCGAATCTCGCCGTTCGATAACCAGGCTCGACGCCAGACCTCGTTTGCAGAGATTGAGGTTTTGCCGGTGGTGGAACAGACTGACTCTATCGAAGTTCCGGACTCGGAAATTCGTACCGACGTGTACCGCTCCTCTGGTCCGGGTGGGCAGTCGGTGAACACCACCGATTCCGCGGTGCGGTTAACTCACGTGCCGACGGGGATTGTGGTGACCTGCCAGAACGAGAAGTCCCAGATCCAGAACAAAGCCTCTGCCATGCGAGTGCTGCAGGCGAAGCTGTTGGAACGCAAGCGGCAAGAAGAACGCGCCGAGCTGGATGCACTCGGCGCGGGCGGTAATGCATCGTGGGGCAACCAGATGCGCTCGTATGTATTGCACCCGTACCAAATGGTCAAAGACTTGCGCACCAACTTTGAGGTTGGTGACCCCGGCAAGGTGCTGGATGGCGATCTTGATGGATTTTTAGAGGCCGCCATTCGCTGGCGTATGTCGGATGCGGCACAGGAAGGCGCGGCTACCGATTAGAGTTGGTAACCGCGCCGGGCGCTGCGTTGGCAAACGCGCTGACGGATTAGCTAGCTGGGTATTCCATCGGGGAACCTGGGCCCAGTGGGATTCCTAGGAAATACCAGATCATGAAGAATGCAAACCAGCCGACGATCATAGAGATCGAATACGGCAGTGCCAGTGACATCAGCGTGCCGACGCCGGAGCGTTTGTAATAGCGCTGCAAGAAGGTTAGCGCCAGAGCGAAGTACGGCGACATCGGCGTAATGATATTTGTCGGACTATCACCGATACGGAACAGCATCTGCGTGACCTCAGGCGAGGTTCCGACATACATCAACATCGGCACGATTACCGGTGCCATCAGCGCCCATTGTGCAGAACCAGAGGTGATGAATAGGTTCAGCAGGGCGACGAGGGCGACTACTCCGGCAAACAACAAGATCGGTGGCAGATCTGCACGGTTGAGTAGTTCGGAACCGGTGATGGCCGTCCACACGCCAAGGTTGGACCATTCGAACCAAGCCAAGAATTGTGCCACGGCGAAAAACAGCACGATCATCGGCAGCATCGTCTTTAAACCAGCTGCCATGAATTCTGGAATATCCGCGGAGCTAGAAATCGACTTCGAGACCAGCCCGTAGACAATGCCGCACAGGAAGAATACGCCTGCAATTGGGACTGCGATCGAACGGATCAGTGGCGAATCCATCACTTCGCCGTCTGGTCCTGCCAATGGTGAACCAGGAATAAACAGCAGTGCGAAGTAGGCAGCCAGCATCACAAGCAAGGCGATACCGGTTGCGCGCAGGCCAGCTTTTTCTTCTGCCGCCAGCTTAAGCTGATCTTGTGCATCGCCTTGGTCATCGTCGTCATTGCCGCTGTCGTCATTGCCGCCACCAGCAGCATTATCAAAAGAGACCTGCGAGTAATCGATCTTGTCGTGATCCACTAGATCATGCGCACGCTTGTTAACGAACAGCTCGGTCACGGCCGTAATGATCAGTGCCAGAACCACCGCAGAAGGAATAACGAAGAAGATATTTGCCAGCGGGGAGACGTCATAGTTTTCGTCGACAAGCTGGGCGGCAGGGGTGGAAATGCTAGCCAGCAACAAGTCGGTGATATTGAGGATCAGCGAGGAGTTAAAGCCAGCAGAAGAGGCAGCGAACGCGACCATCGCGCCGACGATCGGGGAGCGTCCCAGAGCGTGGAATGACATCGCGCCCAGCGGAATCAGGATGACATAGACCGCATCCGAGGCGACAGATCCGGTTACACCGGCCAGTGCCAGGGTAAACGTCAGAACTTTGGGCCCGACTTTCGCCACCATTGAGCGCACCAGGGCGCTGAGCAGACCGGAATGCTCAGCGACTGCTACACCGAGCATGACCGTCAGAATCACGCCGAGCGGCGGGAAGCTGGTGAAGTTTTCCACCGCATCGGTGACCATGCGCTGGATGCCGTCGGCAGTCAGCAAGTTTTCGACCTCGACGGTCTCGCCAGAATCTGGTTGCGTCGCGCTCATGCCGATGGTGGAACCGATCCAACTCGTGATGGCTACCAGGCCTGCCAGTATCACGAACAACCAGAACGGATTGGGCAGTTTGTTACCAATCTTTTCGATCAGCCCAAGGAAACCACCGGCGGATTCACCAGCTTTTCCACCGGATTTTTTCTTCGAGTTCGTGCCCGCCTTCTTTTTGTCTTTTGTGTCTTGTGGCGCGGTTGTGTTCATGGTTTGTGGCCAATCTGTGGTTGGTCTTCTTGCCGATCACGCATTTTCCGTTTATTGGTGATCCGTCTCACGATATATTGGACACGTATAAATTGTCTAGGGTTCCATCAGCGGCTCATTCGGGGCCATCGAAATCACTGTCAACATCACTGGCAACACCACGGTCAATAACACTGTTGGAAATTTCGTAACCACGCTGACTAGACCTACCCATGATGGATGTGGCTAAAGTGGTAGTTGTGATCACTTTCGACAAGGTCTCCAAAGAATACCCGACGTCGACGCGTCCGGCGCTGGATGCGATCGACCTGCACATCGACAAAGGCGAATTCGTCTTCCTCATCGGCCCATCTGGTTCGGGTAAGTCGACGTTTTTGCAGTTAATGATCCGCGATACCAACGTGTCCAAAGGTGATATCCACTTTGCGGATTTCCACGTCAACAAGCTCAAAGGCGGCGAGGTGAACAAGCTGCGCCAGCGCATCGGCTATGTGTTCCAGGATTTCCGGCTGCTGAGCAAACTCAACGTCTATGACAATGTTGCTTTCGCGCTGGAAGTCATCGGTGAGCGCCCACAGCGCATCAAAAAGCGCACGATGGAAGCGCTCGAGATGGTCGGGTTGGATGCGAAAGCTAATCGCATGCCGAATGAGCTTTCCGGTGGTGAGCAGCAACGCGTGGCCATCGCCCGCGCATTCGTGAACCGGCCACTGCTTTTGCTTGCCGACGAACCTACCGGCAACCTGGATCCGCATACCGCCGATGAGATCATGACGCTGTTGCGCCAGATCAACGCGAAAGGAACCACCGTCGTCATGTCCACGCACAACGCGCGCACAGTCAACGACATGCGCCAGCGCGTCATCGAGATGAATCTCGGCAAGATTGTGCGCGATGAAGCACACGGTATTTACGGGGAATCACGCTAACGCTCGCGACTACGTGAGCAGGGGCAGGAGAAGAATATGAAGCTGAGTTTTGTGCTCAAAGAATCGCTCAAAGGCCTGGGGCGCAATTTCACCATGGCTTTCGCGTTGATCGTAACCACCGCGATTTCGCTGAGCCTAGTGACTGCCGGCGTGCTGGTCTCAATGATGACTGCGGACACGAAAGACATTTACCTCGAGCGTGTCGAGGTCATGGTGCAGCTGGACGGGGAGATCTCTGCTAGCGATGACGACTGCACCTCAGAACAGTGCAGCGAGGTTAAGCAGAAACTGGAATCCTCTGATGGGGTTGATTCGGTGATTTTCCGTTCCCAGCAACAATCTTACGAACGATTCGTGGAAGTCTTTGGTGAGACAGACCCCGTGCTGGTCGAAGAAACCTCACCGGATGCCCTACCTGCAGCGTTACACGTGCGTCTGACAGATCCGACTGACACCGCACCGTTGGATCCGATTCGTGACTTACCGCAGGTCGACGGGGTGATCGACCAGGTAGAAGACGTCCGCGGTGCGACGGACAACCTGGATACCATCCGGAATGCGACGTTCATCCTGGCTGTGGTGCAAGCCGTGGCTGCGATCTTCCTGATCGCGAACATGGTGCAAATCGCGGCGTTTAACCGTCGTGAAGAAATCGGCATCATGCGCATCGTCGGTGCTTCGCGCTGGTACACCCAAGCCCCGTTCGTCATCGAAGCGATGCTGGCAACGATGCTTGGTGCAATCGTCGCTGGTGCTGGTTTGTTTGCCGCCAAATTCACCATTGTGGATCCGTCACTGGCGGGGTTGTACGAGTCACAGCTCATCGCTCCGATCCGTACCCGTGATATCTGGGCGACGTTCCCGGCAGTTGCGGTCGCAGGCATGGTCTTTTCTGGGATCACGGCTTATATCACGCTGCGTTCGTACGTACGGAAGTAGAGCGCAGAAATGTAGCTCGAAAGCAAAGCTCAGTAATAAAGCTAGTAGGATTACAGCTGTTATGGCGAAAAAGGGAAACAAGGCGAAAAAGAACGCTGCGGCGGCCAATTCTGCGGTGCTGGCGACCAACCGCAAGGCGCGCCATGATTTCAAGATCCTCGATACCTACGAGGCCGGAATGGTGCTGGTAGGTACCGAGATTAAAGCCATGCGTGAAGGCAAAATTTCGCTTGTCGACGCCTTTGCCACCATCGACAAAAACGAGGTGTGGCTGCGAAACCTCCACATCCCGGAATATTCGATGGGGCATTGGACGAATCATTCGCCGAAACGCACCCGCAAATTGCTTCTGCATCGCCGCGAGATCGATAAGCTGATGGGACAGGTTCGTGATGGTTCCCGCACACTGGTCCCGCTGAAGGTGTATCTGAAAGACGGCAAAGCGAAATGTGAGATCGCGCTCGCGGAAGGTAAGTTGAACCGCGATAAGCGCGAGGACATCAAGCGCCGTGACATCAACCGGGAAGTCTCCCGTGAGCTGGGTCGTCGTGTGAAGGGCATCAACGTTTAGTATTTTTTCGTCGGTAGTGAGGTTTCCCGATGAATTGTTCTTTCTTAATGATGTGTTCTTCATTAACGGAGTACATGGCGCATAAGGCTGGAATTCATGTCTAAAACTCGTGCTCGATTGCGGCAAGTTGCCGGCCTCGATGGCTTGCGTGGGCTGGCTGTGGCGGCGGTGGTGGTCTACCACTTCTTTGGTGACGTATTACCAGGTGGCTACCTGGGCGTTGACATGTTCTTCGTGCTTTCGGGGTTTTTGATTACCTCGCTGCTGTTGCGGGAATATGACACCAGCGGAACCTTGAATCTCAAAGACTTTTGGGTGCGCCGCCTGCGCCGAATCATGCCGACGGCGGTCGTGGTGCTCGTGATCTGTACCGCGATCGTCGGCATCATCGGCGGTGATTTTGCGGTCAATATCCGGACGCAATTTTTGGGTTCGCTGTTTTTCGTAAGCAACTGGACCCAGATCGCTACTTCTGCCTCCTATTTTGCGGATAGTGAGGTGGAAGTTTTCGCGCATTATTGGTCTTTGGCGGTTGAAGAGCAGTTCTACCTACTGTGGCCGCTGGGACTGTTCGCGCTGCTTGCGGTGTGGGGAGCGCGCAAACGTTTGCATATCGCGTTGGCCTCGTTGCTGGCTGCGGTGGCTTCGGCTATCGCGATGGCCGTGATCTATGACCCGACGTCGGACCCGACTCGCGTGTACTACGGCACTGATACCCACGCATTTGGTCTGCTGATTGGTGCCGTGCTGGCGATGTTGATGACCACCAGCAAACCGGATCCGACGCGGGATTCATGGCCGGTATTAGAAATCACGCGGGCGCGTTTCTTGGCTGCCTTGATTGGTATGGCGGCCACGGCGGTCTACGTGCTGCAGCTGTTGTTCATGGCTGACGATGGCAATTTCCCCTACTGGGGTGGATTGTTTATCACCAGCCTGGCTGGTGCCGGCATGATTTACGCGGTGGTCTATGAGGTGCGCCCACTACGCTGGATTTTCGAATTCCCGTTGATGCGTTATCTCGGTCAACGCTCGTTCTCTATCTACCTGTGGCACTGGCCCGTGATCATGATTATCCGTGAGCTCGCGCCGGAAGAAGTCGTCGAAAATCATGCTGTTTGGCTTGGTGCGTTGGCTCTGGCTATTTCGTTGGGGCTTTCCGAGATGAGCTACCGCTGGATAGAAAACCCTTTCCGACGCAAGGGCTATGGCAAGGTCTTCACCACCATTTGGGCGCACCGACCACGGAAGTCTGCGTCGGTAGGAGCCGCTGCTACTTGGGTTGTCGGATTCGTGTTGGCAGTGGGCTCGGTCGGGGGAACTGCGTACGCAGTGGTAAATTCCTCTGCCAAAACTAACCTCGAACAAGACTTGGACGCATTGGCAGAACAAAACCGGCAGCAACGTCAGCAGATGCAAGAACAAGCCCATTCCGATGAATCCGCTGACGACGGTGATGCTAAAACCAAGGACACGGACGTCAAGGATCGGACCATGCCGACCGGTGACGAGATCACAGCGATCGGGGATTCGGTAATGCTCGCATCTTATGCAGCGTTGGATGAGGAATTCCCAGGCATCTATGTTGACGCCGATGTTTCTCGTGCTTGGGGTGTCGGCATTCAGATTGCCTCGTCCTTGGCATCGCAAGGGCTGCTGCGCGATACGGTAGTGCTCGGCTTCGGCACCAACAGCTCGGCGTTTCCTGGCGAAATTGATTCCATGATGGAGGTGCTCGGAGAGGAGCGCACAGTAGTCATGGTGTTGCCGTATGGGGATCGGTCGTGGATGCCGCACGCGCGTGAGCAGATTATTGAGGCAGCGCAGACCCACGACAACGTCTATATCTCTGACTGGTGCACCCACGCCATGCACACTCCTGGTGCACTGCGCGAGGACGGCATCCACCCGGATCCGATCGGTGCGACCGAATACGTCACCGCGATCAAATACGCACTGCAGCAATACGTCAACGGAGACAAAAACACAGACACGTTGTGTTAATTACTTTTCACGCTGTGTTAACTACTTGTTGGCAAACCGCATGCCCGCGATAACTTCGTCGTTATCGAAGATGACGGGACGACCGTACTCCAGGTCCGGCCCGTCGTCGTATTTCTGCATCAGATAATCATTAAGCTGCTGGAGATCGCGCACGGTGATGGCCTGATAGGGCATGTCGAAAGCGATTTTTTCGAGGAACAGGTAGCCGTCGTCAAGCGGTACTGCGACGCCGGTATGTCCGATGAATAAGGTGGCCGGATCGGTCAAGGTATCGTGTGAGAACATCGAGATCACCCGCGCGTTGGTGTCTGCAAAGTCGATGCCGCGCTCGTCGAAATGCGTGTGAATATCCGCGATGTGTTGGGCTGGATCCTGCTGGTTGGTCGTCGGGATGTTGCTATAGAACGCGGCGAATTTCCGGCGCTCTTGTTCATCCAGGATTTCGCCCGGGGCGTTGTTCAGAGATTCCTGGTCGATGAACAGCAAGGATTCGTTTGGGTTGTCCTGGTCATTCACTCTGAACAGCGAATCTGCCAGCGTGAAGGTGTTAATCCGGCAGTTGGTGCCCGCGTAATTTGCGTGGTGTTGTTGCCAGGCGGTGGTGAGCGCCGCGACGTCATAGTCCGGATCCTGTGTGCCATAGTCGGTGAATCCATCGCTGACCAGGCTGTCTGTGGGAACGGCTGTGTTGTATTCGTCGACCAGCTCGAAAAACCGCGTGATGCTCTGCTCTGGCACACCGGCATCGGCTAGTGCAGCGCGTGCGGTATCTTGCGATTGCTTGTCGACGAGGTTGCTGACCGTTATTCCGCGCAGAAGCTCGTGCGCGTCAGCGTCGGCGGTGGGGAACTGCCGCGAGGTGCTACTAGAAGAAGCCAACGGGTCTGCCGCCTCGTCGGGTTGTGTACACGCTGCCAAGAGCAGGCTCGTGGTTAACGCGGAGATGAGCAAGACTTTTGTTCGCATTGGTTCATGCTAACGGAATCCCGTTGTGCACTGCCCGCTGCTTACTGTGGGATTGCTGCTACCTGGGGTGAGATTGCTGCTACCTGGGGTTCGGTGTATGCTGAAGCGACAGGGTTTCCCTAACAGCGGGGTTGATTTGGTTTCGACTTCGTCTGTTGAGCCAGGGGAAGCGTGCCGGTGTAAGGTAACGGCCACCGTAAGCGGCGTTACAACTCAAATAAACGCAGAGAAGAACTCTCAGCGTGACTACGCCCTCGCTGCCTAATTAAATCGCAGCGACCGCGTGTCTGTCAGCCCAAGTTATGCTCTTGGCTTGGAACCTGGCATCGACTAAAGAGCTAGCCTGCTGGCTGAGTTATCAGGGCCAGTAGGGACACTCACTGATAACTGGGCCCATCTTCCGAGACGTGTTCGTGCGAGTCGGAGGGCCGAGCAAGGATCATCCGCGAACTGCGCACGGAGAAGCCCTGGCGATACAACGAAGGACCCGGGTTCAAGTCCCGGCAGCTCCACAATATGGGGGTAGCCCAGGTTAGCAATAACCTGGGCTTTTCTCATGCAATCACCACGTGTACTGCGGTTATGCTAACTGTGCAGTAGCGTGCATAGGCGTGCATGTGGGGGTGTTCATCTTCCATAAATATTCCATATATGCCATGATCTTCCACAAATCTTCCACGACAATTCCACGCCAGGAGACCCAACCATGGCCACCAAACGGAAATTTGGATCAATCGAACAACTACCCTCCGGCAAGTGGCGCGCCCGTTACGTCGGACCAGACGGCAGCGCACACAAGGCGCCAACCACATTCTTTGACTACGACGACGCAGCCGCCTGGCTCAAAGGCGAACGCAAACTCATCGAGTTCGACTCCTGGAGCCCACCAAAACAACGCGCGGAACAAAAACAGCAAGACACCGCTCCGGCATACACACTAGGCAGTTGGCTAGAACAATGGCTTGAAACCCAAAGCCACATCCTTAAGCCCTCCACAATGCAGGACTACCGCAAATCAGTCGGTAACCGAATCCTCAACACCACCGGACGCGCGGCAAAACTCAAAGCTGTGCCCCTCGAAGAACTATCCCGCCGCGACATTATCGACTGGTGGGACGCACTAGCCGCCAAATACGGCATACAGTCCACCAGCTACGCCGCATTCAGAAGACTCCACACAGCACTCGTCGCAGCCGTCGAACGCGAAATAATCCCCACCAACCCAGCAGCCAACATATCCGCAATCCAAAAACCAAAACCACACCGCAAAAAACTCCCAGACACCGACGTCATGAACGCCATCGTCAATGAAATGCCCGAACGCTACAAACTCATCACAATATTCACCCTTTTCCACGGCCTACGCATCGGCGAAGCCCTTGGCCTACGACGCTGCGACATCACCGACACCGGCACAACCATGACAATCCACATCCAAGGCACCGCCTGGCGCAAACACGGCGAAGGCATGGTCTACGACCCCAACCCCAAAACAGACGCCGGCCGCCGCGAAGTCCCCATCTTCACCCGCTTCCACAACACCATCCGTCATCACCTAGGCACCTACACAGGCACCGCCCCCACAGCCTGGGTCACCACCACACCCACCGGCCGCCTACTCATGGACACCACCTACCGAACCGCACAAAACAAGGCAAAAACCCGCGCCGGGTATGGTGATGTGCGCATTACGCCGCATTATGGGCGAGTGTGGTTGATTACGACGCTGGCGGAACAAGGTATGACCCCGGCTGCGATTGGTGAGATTCTGGGCCAGGTGGATCTCAAGACGATTACTGAGACGTATATGCGTGCAAGTCAGACGAAGACGAAAGAAATCTTTGGGCGTGTGGATTCTTTGCTTGGTGAATAGCGCCAGAAGTAGAGCTTTGATGGTGCAGAACTCAAAATCCAATTCTTAATTGATGAGAGGAACAGATGCTTAATCAACAGGCCTGTGTGCCAGGGTGGAATGCGGTATGAAAAGGCGGAATAAATTTTTTAGAAAGCCTGCTCAAAATAAGAACGAATTCCGGAAACCAAAAGAGACAAAGCGCCATAGTATTGAGGGTACTTTCCGTGTTTCGGGCATTATTTGTTCCGGGTTGTTACCGCCGGCGTTAGGCGAAGGACAATGGGCGTTCTCGTCATTGTTGCTGTTATTTATCGCTGCTGGTGTATTCGCGCCAAATCTCACGAATTTAATACTTCGGAATAAGGCGAATCCGTTGGATTATATGCGCCGATTTACATCGGCAGTGCCGGGGTTTATCCAGCCAATTTCGGACTATATCCAATCTGACATGCTCGACCATCATAAAGATGCACTGCTAAATGACCTGGTTGCATGCACATCGAGCGCATTGAGCGATGATGCCCGGATATGCGTTTATAAGTATGCGCTTATGGAAGAAGACAAAGAAGACGAAGATCGTGACCGGTTTGAGCTTATAAAGTGTCACGGCCGTCCTGGTGATGCACGAGAATACTTCGACAGGAATACCGAAGAGGGGAGGGCTCTGTTGGGGGCCGTTGTGGGCGAACGCCAAATAATCGTTGTCGAGGATGTCCAAGAAGAGCATAAAGACTTGGTTGCGATAAATCCGAATATACATAATGGGTATCAGTCGTTTGTTGTCATTCCAATTGAGAGCGCACGGGTAGGCGGTGAACAAGAGCGGAGACTTCGAGGGGTAATAACTATTGATTACCCGGAAAAACGGAAATTCTATACCTATGACCGTGAAATTTATTTAGGTATCGCCAAGGCGTTTGAGGTCGGATTTGCAACAATCCGAAAAGGAGGGCAAGATACGCAAGACGTAATGCCAGAGATTTATAGGCAGATTAAGAGTAGACTTGCGGCTGAACGCGACAGTCGGGATGGAGGTGGCAGTCATGCATAATACGACTATTCACGATGTTGCCGCCTATATTGTTCGCTATTTTGGGAAACCGATTTCTGCAATGAAACTGCAGAAATTGGCATATTTCTCGCAAGGTTGGTCGCTCGCATTGCTTGAAAAGCCGTTGTTCAACGCTGAATTTCAGGCCTGGCGCCATGGTCCAGTCAACCGCGACCTATTTTCGCGCCATAAGGGACAGTTTCATGTCTCGTCCTGGATCGGAGACCCGGAGAACTTGGGGGAACTCGAGAAACTTGTTGTTGACGGTGTGTTGACTAATTATGGTGCATTAAGCGGAACGGACCTTAGTGAATTGACCCATATGCCGGATTCGCCCTGGACATTCACCCGTGAACAAGCGGGCGTTCGGCCACGTGCGAGCTCCGATGTCGTTATCGATGAAGAGCTCATGAAGAAGCATTTCAGGCGTCAACTGGAAGAATCTTCAAAGATTGCGTGAATCTACGCATAGCTCTTGTTCTAACCCCGCTGTTTGTATGAACCCGCGGGTTGAACTCTTAGAAATTGCCTAAGAGTTCAACCTTTGTTCAGTTCTGCACCACCCTAAATTTTTAGGATCCCATTTCGTCTGCACATTGCTGCGTCCACCCGCTAGTTCCATCGGTAAAGAAGCTAGTGCCAAGCTGATGCAGTGCCGGGTCGCCACACTCACGGATTGCATCAAGATTGTAGTGATCTAATGCTCTACCGTGGGCGCTCTGACCTGGTTCCTTTCGGAGTTTCCGAACAACCTCACCACGGTCTAATTCCCCAGATTTCACCAAAACGCAAAAACCAGACCAACCATGCCCGTGCCGGGCTAGGTCAGCTGTCGCCGCTGCCGGGCTTCGACCCACACCTCAAGTAGGTGCTGGGTAACCTCCAACTCGTCAGCAACCGCGGGCAAACAATCACCATGCCACTGCGCGGCTAACGCAAACTCCACAGGCGAGATCAGTAACTTCGCCGCCCACCTATCCGCGCGCGCTTCCTGCCGCAGATTGAAAAACCCGTTATCGACCGGCACGTCACCGTAAACCGCGTGCGCTAGTTCATGTGCAAGCACGCTGCGGTATTGCTGGATTGACTGGCCGCGCCTGGTGCTTATCGTGCGACGTGCATGGTCGTACCAGCCTGGTGGCCCACCGGTGTGCCGCACAAGTTTTACCCCATGTGCTTCGGCGATGCGGTGTAGTTCTGGATTATTCACCATCGCCGCGTTGTGCATCCTCGTCCGGGCCGTTATACGCCACCGCCGTCAACGGCATTTCGGAAGTTCTTTCGCGCCGATCTGAAAGCTCGTCGACCGGAGTGGTGAATACATCTGTCTTTGCTCCGATCTTCATTCGGCGTAACACCTCGTAGGCAAGCGTTTCTTCGTCTACCTTACGGAGGGCATGAGACGGATCAATTGCGGTGGCCCACTTCTCATTGAGAAAGCCGGTATCAACTAACGCTCCAACGGGATGCAGGCCGTAAGCCTCCGCTATTGAAATCACGCTCTCCGCACTTATCTGGTTTCTTTCAAGCTGTCGCGCGAGGGTTCGCTGAACAATACCGGCGGTCTTCGCTGCAGCGTTCACTGTCGCATTATCAGTCGCGGTCTCAAACCAAGCTCTGTGATCCATGAGCGCAAGAGTACAGCTAGTTAGTCATTATGTCTAGTTAATTACCTGCGGTTATGTCTTGAATGAGGATTATGTTTGACAAAATGGCTTAGTTATAGCCATACTGTCTAACAGTTGACCAAAAAGTCTAGGAGATCAGCATGATTCAGCTAAACCCAGAAGTTCTTGACCGAGCGAAAAAGATTACGGGATCGCGCAGTGATGAACAGCTCGGACAGGCATTTCTCAATCGAACTGGAAGCACAATCCGAAATTATCGCGCCGGGAAGTCAGTTCCGGACATCGTGACGCTTCTCAAACTTAAAGAAATTACGGGTACAGCCCTTGACCAAATGTTCTTCAGTGAAGAAAACGGCAAGACCGCCGCCTAGGGGAGGGAGGACTAATGGAAACCATCACCATGATTACGGCTGGTTTTTCTTTGGCAATATCAGCTTATTGCGTACACCTTCTGACCAAGATAAAGAATCAACAGGAGACCCAACAGGCCAGCCAGGCAAATTCTTCGCAGAATAAGACCGAGGCGAAAACGATTTCCACACACCCATGGGGCGACGGCCCTTATGCAATCCACGAAAAACGCGTGCCATGGGTTTCCAACGCCATCGTTGAAGTTCTTGATCCAGATTCATGCGTACTGCTTGATAGCGAAGCCCCTTACGTTTGCCTAGAGTCTCCGGAACTGGCCATGCAACATGCAAAAACACATCGTCCAGGCTTATACGCTCTAGCTCTAAACGAACAACAGCAGTGTGTTCTCCAGGAGCTAGACCATACACAGGATCCAAGTGCCAATAGTGATCCCCCGCCACGATTGAGCACCAAAGCTTCGGAATTGTAGCTATGCCCATATTGGTTAACTGCACAGCCACAACCACATTGTCGTTGACTACTTCACCGGCATTGTCGTTCACCAATTCACCGGTTTTTTGAAATTCGATTCCTAAGCTTCGACCAATCTCGGAATCTCTGGCATGAGCCAGCTGCGCTCTAGCCAACCAGACGGTGATGGGAGCAAAGCTCAAAGCGACAAGCGAAATGAGCAGGTCGTAATCCAGGGAAGAGAAATCCATGACCGGAAATTCTACAAACTTCATCGACCAAAAGAGAGAGAACTATGAGTGAAAGCAAAGACACCGGGGCAACGGCCTTTGGAATATGGATTTACCGTTACCGAATCTCCGGTGAAGAAAGAATCGCAATGCACTTCCCGGAAAAGATTCACTGCTTCGATCTAAGCCGCGAAGAAATCAAAGAATTCCAACAAACCCTATCGAGAATAGCGAGCTAGCTCTCTTGCGGACTCCTGAATCTTGCGTGCAAGTTCCTGGTAGTTGCCATCACCATACTCAATGCGTCTAGCGGTGGAGATTATTTCTTCGCAAATGGTTCTTTGAGTTCTTGAAGTCCAACAACCATCACGGAGTTCCACAATCATTACCTTTTCTCGGCACAGTTCACGACAGCATCCAGAATACCCGCCCGTCATCAAACCACAGATAGGACTAATCATCATGGGATGGATTAGGAAAAACGATGTCCTCAAACGGATTGACCCTGCGAGCCTGAAGCCTAAGCTGCTGTGCGCGCTCCAGACTCAACACAAGCTCGTTATCAGCACCGATAACGATACAGCCGTCAGTTTCCTTCATGACTTTCAAAAGCTGGTCGACGAGTACTTCATCAGCGGCAACGGGCTCATCGACAAAAAGCGGTTTAAGCCAGAGCTGGAGGCCGCCATCAACGATCTTTGTGCCGTCGCGGGCGGTGACCTCGGGAACGAAGAGTGCAGCATCAACTTCGAGGTAACCCCCACTCTCTCCGTCTGCACCACAGAGGGAGATAAACATCCCTTCGCGCAAACCCTGCTGCGCGGCTTCAAAAACACTGGCTACCGAAACGTCGTCTAGCTCAAAGTAAAGATCAAAAAATGGCTGTAAATGCAAGTACCCCATAACCAAAAATTACCAGGTTGTCGGATTACTGCCTGCGCATTCCAAGAACTAATCACATGAAACATCACAGAGAACTCAATAGCGATAAATCACGTGGAAACCAAGGAGAAACAATGCCACGCTCATTCATTCCCGAAGACATCACCCGAGCAGAACTCCTGGCAGTGGTCTGGACTCTAGACAACGTCTACGACGAGATCATGCATGGTGAAATTTCCGCACGGGCGGTCTACCTCGCCAGGGAAGAAGCTTTGGAAAAAGCCATGAAATTTAACCCACCAGAGACCTAAGGACTTCCGCCATCGGCAAGCCCGGAAGCTGATTTGCAAGCCAGGGAAAAACGAATCTGTCGAGAATCTTGCGCCAGATATCGGACTTCTTGCTTTGCATAGCAACCATCGCGAGATTCCCAAGCAGACGCTGCAAAGCATCGTCCAGCCGAACATCTCCATAAATGGCATAGGAATCAATGATGGTTACAAGATTTTCGACAAGCGTCCGTGTGGACAGCTTAACCGTGGATGGGAGAGTCTCGTCATCGTCCAGGGCTTGCTTAACCCGATCGAGATAAGCCTTAAGGTCGTCGAACTTCTCTTCATCTGCGTGCAAGCAGTAGCTATCAATTGGATCAATCAGCATATCGAGTGCATCAAGATCTGTGACGCTGATTAATGTGTTCGAGCTAATACTCCAGCCATCAGGGTATGCAAAAAGAAACCGTGACCAGACAGGGAAATACTTCCTAAACGACTGCACGCGTTTGCCGTCTTTTTCCATCACCGACAACAGCTTTTCGACGTCGTTGAGGTGCCCAACCATGATGCGGTGGCGTTGCAACGACCTTGTGTCCTTGCGTAAAGAACTCGCGGATTGGTCTTTGCGCCACTCATTGAACTGATTGAAAAGAATCTCTGCCGGGTTAGCCATGTGATTTATCTAAGCACACCAACGAAAGGAAATGCCCATGTCCACCAACATCAACAGCCCCTACATGTCAGTAGCTGAAGCCACTGAATACCTGCGAGTATCCGCAGACACATTACGCCGCTGGGCACGCGAAGGCCGACTCAAACGTGTACGCCTAACCCGCCGCAAACTTCTCTACCTGCGCTCCGAAATCGAAGCGCTGGCAACAGACAACATCTACGACCTAAGCCACTGACCCACATATCTGACGAAAGGAGAACCACAGCATGAATGCCCGTGCAGCAAGCTTCGCGTACAGCGTCGAAGACATCGCAGAAATATTCGGAGTTTCCAAAATGACCATCTACCGCAGAACCGAAGCCGGTGAACTTGACTACCTCGGCCCCTGGAAAATTGGCCGCTCGGTTCGATTCTCCAGCAAATGCGTTGACGCATTCCTCGACCAATTCGACACCACAAATTCAGTCAAAAAATAGGACAAAGCCCATGACAGACCTCATTATCGCAGCATTCCTCGCACTACTTGTAGCGCTCGTCATCGTCGTCTCCTGGCTAATCCAGCTGCAGACCACCCTCTCGGCAATCACCGAAGCACACAACGCAATGGAAGAAGACCTCACAGACGTCGAATCCGCACTATTCGGACATGGCGCCCAAAGCAAAAAGCACGCAACACAGGTAGGAGATGATCATGCAGCTGCCTAATTACCATCGCCGCAGTGACGGCAAGATTGTCTACACCCAGGCGCCGAAAAAGATTGACAACGCAGCCGACGACTTCCATGCGCAAATTAAGCAGGCGCTCAAAGAAGACGGCATTGACACGTTCACCGTCGCCGAACATCTGAATTACCTCATTGCCGTCGTCCAGGACATCACCAACATAACTTTGCTGCGGTTGCTCCAAGATTGGGACGAACTGATGCGTGAGCACGAAAGGATACGTAATGAGCTCCGCTCATAACTGCCGGGAGTGCGGGAAACGCATTCGGTGGATACTGAACAAATACGGCAACTGGATCCAGTTCGAGCCCGCCGACGATGTAACCGGAAACCATATCGTCGAAAAGCATGCAGATGCCAAGACCGGAATCATGAACAACGTAGCGGTGCCCATACATCCAGATAAAGCCGAACAGGCCAGGCAACAGGGCTACACCACATGGCGTATCCATGATCAATCCAAATGCCGACCATATCCACGCAAGCTACCGGCAGCCGCACTCCGCCTATGTGAACAGCTCGGCATCGATACCGAGCGCTACACAGCATGAGCCAGCTATCCGATGCGCAGCGATGGTGGGAGGACCTGCCGGAGCGGAGAAAGATCCAACTCTGGCAATGGATTGTCGCTCCAGGCGATTCACACATTGTGCTGCCAGGCCAGCTCTCACTACTAGAAGATAACGAAGAAAACGATTAGGACGAACCATGAGCACAAAGCACAGATCAAAAGTCGTTGCCTACGCCGTTGAATTTCAACGCGCAGTCAAAGCTGCGATTGCCATCGCAGGCAAAGAACCAAACGATATTATCCAGTTCCGTTTTGATCTCTCCGATCAATGGATGTCAGTGTGTGCGCGCAATGAAGATGACCAGATTTTCCTCGCCGCCGATGTCGGAATTAGTTACCTGGATCTGGATTATGAGCGCGATGCCGTTGTCGAGGTTTCCGTTGCTAGCGCACGGGTCTTTTCCGCAATGGCGATGAAACCTTCCGACTCGGAAGACGACCCACTTGTTGGCTTGTTCATTAGCGATGACACCATCGTGCGCACTGACGAGTCAGGCCTGGGGCTGAACTTGCGCCGAGCCCAGGTGCACCGAGCGAACCACCCTGCCCAAGGTACTGCCATTGGAGATGTAGCAGGTGTAGTAGACCGGTGGGACGAGCGCACGAGCATTGAAAACGGCGGTGTGTTGCTTTCACCACGCCAGATCAAGCGTGTGGGCGCGGTAGCAGCAGCCATGGAAGAACCGCTAACCGTGACAGGCGTTGTTGAAGACCAGGACAACAAGGTGGGGTGGGTTGCCGCTGACGGGAAAATGGTGCGATTGCGTGCCGTCGCTGCGAAAACACCTGCCGGTGAAATGCCTACAGAAGACACCCCCGGCCTCCAGCATGACTCGTTTGAAGATGATTATGTAGCTGCCGTGAAATCGTCAGGTTCCCACGTGGTTCAGGCGCGTCCGTTGAGGTCTGTGTAATGGCCTGGATAGCGAGAGATGATGATCAAATTGGTGTTTGCCAGCAACGGGGCTATCGTCGCAATAACCTTTGGGAGGGCAGGCGCGCTACCGAAACCGAGGATGACGTTGCCGAACGCCACCGCCTAGCCAAGATTCTGTGCCACCGTTGCCCACTGCTCGATGTGTGTGAGCGTGCGCTCTACGACATGGAGCGCCAGGGCTTGCGTGTCGACGGGGTGATGGCTGGACGCTATAGCGATGTCTGGACCATGGCGAATAAAGCCCATGGAGAATACCAGCACTATTGCCGTGGTTGTGGGGAAAAAATGGTGCGAGCCGCCAGAACTCCGAAACCGGGACAGCTGGCACATTGCGGCCAAGGCTTATGCAGTGAGTGCTATCCCGCTTTGGCGCGCAAACAAAACCCCACCAAGCGCGCCCCCGCGACGTCATCGAATCACCCGCACCGCTAGCAAACGACCGAAATACGAACACTACCTTCACCAGAAAATCTAGGAGTCTGTCATGGCTTGGCTGCGAATCGATGACAGTGCGCTAACGCATCCGAAGCTCTTCGAATTGCTCGAAGCCTGCGACGGTGACCATGCCCTACGCAATGAAGCGTGGGGCTTTTTAGTTCTCGCATCGTCTGTCTCTGCACAACACTTAACTGACTATGTTGTATCCACTGGATTGCTGGCAACCATTGCCCCCGGACGGCACCAGTACATGATCGACCTGCTTACCCACGCCGGGCTCATGGAGCCAGTCGAATGCGATGGGCGCAAACAGCACATGATCGTCACCGATGAGCAACTGCTGCACATGCGAAAGAAAGCTGAAGTCGAAATTGACCGTGCCCGTAAGCGAGATTCCCGCAATCCAGAAGTCACGATTGCTGCGCGTGTCCGAGATGGAGATGTGTGTCGGTGGTGTGGCAAGACCGTGAGCTTCTCAGATCGTCGCTCTGCCCGCGGTGGCACCATCGATTCGTTGAACGGACATGAAGATTCCACCGTCGATACTGTTGTGGTGGCTTGCCGTGGGTGTAACTCCATCCGGAAAGAACAAAACAAGTCAACCAGTGATTGGCAGCCGTTGCCTGTTCCTAGCCGGGAAGAGGTCTACTACGAGGACTCAACCATTGAGCACATCAACGGAAATTCGTGGGCACAATCGCAGGGGATAAAGCTCACCCCGAAACAAACCGAGATTAGCTTCGATGACCCCACCCCGGAGCGGAAAAAGCCCCACCCGCAGCAGGCAGCCAAGCAGCGCCTGGAGCGAGCGCCTAGTCCACCGAAGTCGCCCCCATCGGCGCCGTCTGCGGCGCCAGTCGATTGCGCGCCACCGATAGCTGAACCGAGCACAAGACAGGAGACAGATGCAGTTGATGATGCCGCACGTCTACGTCGTGAGTTCCGCGAAGAACAACGACGCCGTGCAGAATCGCGCCAGAAACAACAGCAAGCTCCAGATGTCGGCCACAGTGATTGTGGGGCACCTGCATCGGTACCAGATGATCAAGCCCCGGCGTGGCTATATGCCAGCTCTGCAGAGCTCTTCGGGCACAAAACATCGCATAATCAGCAAGAGAGTACGGCTATAACGCAACAATCTCAAGGCAAAAAACAGCCACGATCAGGCATTATAACGGAAAGGTCACAGCAAGGTAACAGAACGATATTTTCTAATCCATTTTCTGTCCGCGGATCAGAACCGGAGGGTGACGTCCAGGAAATGTCCGGGACGGGACGGGCCGGGTCGGGTCGGGTCGGTACGGGTAGGAACGGTACGGGTGGGTCTGGGCCTGGCAGGCTCTGGTCTGGTCTTGCCAGTTCTCTTCGATCTCTTAAGGGTTCTGGAAGGAAGGACTGATTCTGTGATGGAAGATCAATTGCTCTCTATGTTGGGCAGGGCTCTGCATGATCTAGAACGGCATGCCCCGGGCTTAGATGATTTGTTGGTTCCTAGCCGAGGTGCTGGGGGTTCTACTGGGCGTGGTGGTTCGCGTCGTGGGTCTAAGCCGCCGCTGTCTATTTCCATGCTCGATGTGAAACTTGAGACCCAGGGGGTGCTTGACCGGTGGGTGGCTCAGGTGCTTCATGCCCACCCTGGTTTGTCTGGCCCGGGGGCGGGGTCTATATCCCGGGCGTGAAGTGTACTGGGTTTTGTTCCTAGGCATTTACCTTATTTTCCATTATTTCCCAGGACTCATCTTGTTCCCAAAACCCGACTTCAACCTCGACCGGGGT
>NZ_JAXOFP010000003.1:0-166769 GCF_041224285.1 Corynebacterium drakensteinense | reverse complement strand
GGGCAAGCAAGGGGTGACAGGGGGCAGGTACGCAGAGACGAATAGAGATGCGTAGGGGAGAACGAAACCAACTTGGGCGCAAAGAAACAAAACGGAGCGTCGCCCGGGGGATTCCCGAGCCACGCTCCGGTAATTTACGCTTTGATATTTGCGACAGCGTCGAGGTGCGGCCTCGGGCTAGCGATCTAGCCTAGCTCTCATCCTCTAGGCGCTTCAGCAGGTCAGCCTGCACCTCGCGGCGGCGGATTTTGCCCAGTTGGTCTTTCGCCAGATCCTCGAAGTGATAGAAGGTGCGCGGTACCTTGTATGGAGTCAGCCGTTCCTTGGCAAAGGCGCGCAGCCCCTCTGGGTTCAGCTCAGCGCCGTCGCGAAGCACCACGCAGGCCACGACATCTTCGGCACCGTCGGAACGCGGACGGCCCACCACGGCACACTCGACGACGTCGGCATGACTCAACATGGTCTCTTCCACCTCGCCCGGATACACGTTGAATCCACCCGTGATGATGATTTCCTTGATGCGCGAAACCAGCCGGATAAAACCATCTTCTTCCATGATTCCGACATCGCCGGTGCGGAACCAGCCATCATGAAACGCTGCCTCGGTGGCTTCCGGGTTGTCATAATAACCGTGGAAAACCTGTGGGCCGCGGGCGAGTAACTCGCCTTCCTGCCCGTCGGGAAGCGTCTCATCCAGGTTGTCCGGGTTGGCGATGCGCACCTGCGTGTCCGGAAACGGCACGCCAATATAACCTGGGCGGCGGTCCTCGCTCATCGGGTTGCCCACCAGGATGGGGGAGCATTCTGTGAGGCCGTAGCCTTCCACCAGCAATCCGGAGGTGGCGCGCTCCCAGTTTTCCACGGTGTGCACCGGCAGGGTTGAGGCCCCGGAGAAAGCATTGCGGATCTTCGACAGGTCGATGCCTTTGTCCTCGGCTGCCTCGATGATTTTCTCGTACAGCGGTGGCACGCCCGGGATCCATGTCGGCGGGTGTTTTTTCATAATGTCCATCAGCAGCGGAATCTGCGGCGACGGCAGCAGCACCATCTCCGCACCCAAAAAAGGCCCCAACGTGCCGAAGAATGTCAGACCATACGCGTGGAACATGGGTAGCGCGCCCAACAGGCGTTCGTGCTGGTCGCCCAGGCCGGGCACCCAGTGCTTGCCCTGCAGGATATTGGCATACAGATTGCCGTGGGTCAGCTGCGCGCCTTTCGGGCTGCCAGTGGTACCGGACGTGTATAGAAGCAGCGCTGGGGTGTTCTTGTCGACGCCGTCGGCAGGGGTGAAATCGTGTGCGGAACCGCCCATGGAGCCGTCGGCAAGCACGGAAAACGGCACGGTATTCGGAGCTGGGGCGGTCAACTGCTTGCGGGTTTCGCGGATTTTCGGCAGCGGAATGCGCAGAGCCAGCTGTTTGAACTTCGGCATAGCTTCGATCATGTTCACCGAAATGATCGTTTCCAGCGCTAAGTTGCGATCCTGGCGTAGCTTCTCCACCGTTTCCGCGGCCTTATCCCAGACAATCGCCACACGGGCGCCATGGTTGACGAACGGATCGTGCAACTCGTGTGCCGTGTAGAGCGGGTTGTGCTCGACGACGATCGCGCCCAGCTTGAGCACAGCATAAAACGCGGCCACGTGCTGCGGGCAGTTCGGCAAAATGAGCGCGACACGATCGCCCGGACCGACGCCAAGGGAGCGTAGGCCAGCGGCAATGCCACGCACCTGCTCATCAAGCTCGCCGTAGGACATGCTGCGGCCGAAAAACCACGTCGCTGGCTTGCTCCGGTTGATTGCCAAGTTGTTGTCATAAACATCCAGCAAGGTCACGTTGCCGTAATCGAGCGTGTGTGGGGTAGATGGCGCGTAATGCTGCAGCCATGCCTGTGATTCAAAAGCCGACATAGAAACTACTGTGCTTCCTTATTGACGTGGTGGGTTTTCGGGTGGCCGTCTTCGGTGACCGAGGGCCCGCGGATGGGCGGGCATCCGAACTGGAATAAGACTGGGTCCAGTGTACTCGGCTCTGCGTGCGCTCTGTGTGTGCTCTGTGTGGAATCTTTGCCTTGCTTTCGTCTCATTATTTAAGATATATTCCCAATCCGTGGGAAAACTAGTGGTGCCACCGGGGCTTCAACTCGGGACCTAGCGCCCACATGACCGGGCACTCAGAAGACCGAACACTCAGAAGACTGAGCAGCCAGAAGACCGGGCACTCAGAAGAGATGGGCAAGACAGAAAGAAAGGTGCAGGGCAAACGATGACCTCACAGACGAACACCAGCGACAGGCCGACGAAGCGGCCGGTGGATAAGACCACCCGCCGGCGCATTATCGTTGCCTCGACGGTTGGCACAACCATCGAGTTCTATGATTTCTATGCTTATGCCACGGCCGCGGTCGCGGTGTTTCCCTACCTGTTTTTCCCGAAAAACGAAGATCCCACGGTCGGCCTGCTGGCGTCGTTCGCGACCTTCGGTTTGGCCTTCGTTGCTCGTCCGCTGGGATCGGTGGTCTTTGGCCACTTCGGTGACCGCGCCGGGCGAAAGGTCACGCTGGTCGCATCCTTGCTCACGATGGGCATTGCGACGTTCATCATCGGCTTATTGCCTACCTATGCCTCCATTGGCATCGCTGCGCCGGCGCTGCTGGCGTTGATGCGTTTTTGCCAGGGACTCGGCCTGGGAGGTGAGTGGTCCGGTGCTGCATTGCTCGCCACCGAGAACGCCGAGCCAGGCGCCCGGGCACGTGCAGCCATGTGGCCACAGTTGGGAGCGCCGTTCGGATTCATCCTGGCGAACGGGCTGTTTTTGGTTCTCGTGATGACCATGGGGCACGAAAACGGCCAGACCGACGGTGCGTTCATGGAATGGGGCTGGCGCATTCCATTTTTGCTTTCGGCGGTGATGGTGATCGTTGGCCTGTACGTGCGCTTCAAGCTGGAAGAAACCCCAGTGTTTAAGGCAGCGGTCGATAGCGGTAAGAAGGCGAATTCGCCGCTGCGCGAAGTATTTAAGACCGCCTGGCGCCCAATGGTTCTGGGCACCGCCGTGATGCTGTCGACTTACACGCTGTTCTACTTGGTGACCACCTGGATCCTTTCCTACGGCATCGCTGATCCCGCGAGATCCGCCGGGTTGGGCATTCCGTACGTGACCTTCTTGAAGATGCAGCTGTTTACCATCTTGTTCTTCGTCGTCGGCGTGCCATTAGCAGGGCGTTGGGCCGATCAGATTGGTCGTCGGCGCTTTTTGGGCATCGTCTCGGTGTGCATGTTGGTCTTTTCGGCAACCTTCGGGATCTTCCTTACTCAAGGCAGCGCGACGATCGCCAGCGTGACCGTGTGGTTGGCCATAGGCATGTTCCTGATGGGGCTGATCTTCGGGCCGATGTCGGCAGTGTTGCCGGAAATGTTCCCGACGAACGTGCGCTACACCGGCTCTGGAATTTCCTACAACGTCAGCTCTATTTTGGGTGCTGCGATCGCGCCGTTTATCGCTACGGCGCTGGTCAACTCGAATGGCGTGGGCAGCGTGGGGGTCTACCTCGCGGTGGTTACCGGGATTACCTTGGTTGCGGTCTTCCTGATGCGCGAAACCAGGGATATCGATATGCGCCAGGTTGGCTCCTAGCGTAGGTCGAGACTCAGCCCAGGGTGAGACTCAGCCCAGGTCGGGTCCCAGCCCAGATCCGGCCCTGCAGGAGGTTGTCACCTTCGCGAGGTCTGGCCTTAGGATGCATGTATGCGCATCGCCATGATTTCTATGCATACCTCGCCCATCGAGCAGCCGGGAATCGGCGATGCCGGGGGCATGAACGTCTACGTCTTAAATATTGCCCGCCAGCTCGCGAAGCAGGGCATTGGCGTCGATATCTTCACCCGCGCCACCCGCTCCTCGCAGCCGGAGGTCATGCAACTTGCCGAAAACCTTCGCGTTATCAACATCATCGCGGGCCCGTATGTCGGGTTAGAGAAAGAGTCGTTGCCAACGCAGCTAGTGGCCTTTACCGGCGGCATCGTGCAGTTCGTCAATAAAGAGGCCCGCCGGCCCGAAACCGCCCACCTCGGCCAATCCGGTAAAACTGGCCATACCGGTCAAACCGGCCAAGCCTCCCACCCCGGAACCGCCTGTCAATCACCCTACGACGTCATCCACTCGCACTATTGGCTTTCCGGCCAGGTCGGCTGGCTGCTGCGCGACCTGTGGGGCATCAGCCTCATCCACACCGCCCACACGCTTGCGGCGGTGAAAAACGCCTACCGTTCGGCGGACGACACCCCCGAATCCGAGGCGCGCCGCATCTGCGAACAACAGCTCGTCGACAACGCCGACACCCTCGTCGTCAACACCGACGAAGAAGCCCGCGACCTCATCGGTCACTATGATGCCGAACCATCCAAGATCGTGGTGGTCCCGCCAGGTGCCGACCTAGAACTGTTTACCCCGGGCACAGACCGCAACACCGAACGTTCCCGACGCGAATTGGGCATCCCATTACACACGAAGGTCGTGGCCTTCGTCGGCAGGCTGCAGAAATTCAAAGGCCCCGAGGTGCTCATCCGCGCCACCGCCGAGCTGTTTCGCCGCGAGCCTGATCGCTGCCTGCGCGTGGTTGTCTGCGGCGGCCCGTCGGGAAGCGCTGCCAGCCCCGATTACTACCACAACCTGGCGCGCGAACTCGGCGTCGCCAAGTGCATCCGCTTCATCGACACCCGCCCGCCGGAAGAGCTGGTCTCGGTCTACCAAGCCGCCGATATCGTGGCGGTGCCGAGTTATAACGAGTCGTTCGGGCTCGTTCCCATGGAGGCGCAGGCTTGTGGCACCCCCGTGGTCGCCGCGCGCGTGGGTGGGCTGCCGATTGCGGTGGCTGACGGCGAAACGGGCACGCTTGTCGACGGCCACGACCCCGCTGACTGGGCCGATGCGCTAGCGGATCTGCTGGACGACGATGACACCCGCATCGCCATGGGGCAAGCCGCGGTGGGTCACGCTGCGCAGTTTTCCTGGGCGGCGGCCGTCGACAAGCTCGTCGACGTATTCCAGCACGCCATCGCTCGCGCCGATAGCGAATCCGGTTTGCGTGACCGGCAAGCCAGCGGCAATTAAGGGCGATCTCGTGGCATGCTAGAAGGCATGACTGGATCTAATTCTGCTCCTAATACTGACCCGAATGTGGCCTCTTCATCTGCGGCCGCTGGCAGCGCCGATGCCAGCAACAACGGCAAGCTCATCTTGCTGCGCCACGGCCAATCCACCTGGAACGAATCCAACCAGTTCACCGGCTGGGTGGATGTGGATCTGACCGCCCGCGGCGAGAGCGAAGCGCGCCGGGCCGGCGAGTTGATTGCTGCTGCCGGGCTGAAACCCGAGGTGGTCTACACCTCGTTGCTGCGTCGTGCGATCCGTTCGGCGAACATCGCGCTGTCGGCGGCTGATCGCCACTGGATCCCCGTTGTCCGCAACTGGCGTATCAACGAGCGCCACTATGGTGCGCTGCAGGGATTGAACAAGGCGGAAACCCGCGACAAGTACGGTGAGGACCAATTCATGTCGTGGCGCCGTTCCTACGACACTCCACCGCCAGAGCTTGCCGACGACTCCCAGTACTCCCAGGCCGGCGATCCGCGCTATGCCGACGTGGAGAACCCGCCGCGCACCGAATGCCTGAAAGACGTCGTCGCCCGTGCGATCCCGTATTTCGAAGCCGAGATTTTGCCACGCCTGCGTGCGGGACAAACCGTCCTGCTGGCCGCACACGGCAACTCGCTGCGCGCGCTGGTCAAACACCTCGACCAGATCTCCGACGAGGACATCGCCGGCCTAAACATTCCGACCGGCATGCCATTGGTTTACGAGTTCGCCGCCGATGGCACCATCGCCAATCCGGGTGGGCGCTACCTTGACCCAGAGGCAGCCGAGGCCGGCGCTGCAGCCGTGGCTAACCAGGGCCAGGCTAGCGGCGAGGTCAAGTAGCACTCGTGACGACGACGCAGATCGTTGCGCTCACCGTCGTGGTGACGCTGCTGGTGGTAGCGGTGCTGCTGGCGGCAGGCGTTGCAGTGGTGCGCAAGCGGCGGCGTCGTTCGGGGCACGGGCCCGAGCGCCACGGTGGGGCACATAGCGGCGGCTACCCCGGAGCTCGTTCTGGTGGCCACGACGGTGGCCAAGGTGCAGCGCACTGTGGATCCCATAAGCGGCAGCAGGGCGCACAGGACCACCACGCCGAGGCGTCCGACGAGGCTGGAGTTGCCGCGCTGATGCAATCCAACCAAGTCGTGACCGTCGGGCAGATGCTGCACCTGGTGATTCAGAGTTCGCCTACGGGCATCGTGGTGCTCGACCGCAATGGTGATGTCATGCTGTCGAATAACCGGGCCCACGAGATGGCGCTGGTGCACGCGCGAACCGTTGACCAGCAGGTGTGGCGGGTGGCCGCGAGCGTGTTCGACGATGAGGAGAAAGAAAACCGCTTTCTGGATTTGGCGATGTCGAAGCGTCGCACCGGTAATCGGATTTCTCATGTGCGAGCACTGGTAAAACCGCTCACGCTTGTCGACGACAGGTTCGTGGTGGTGTACGGCACTGATGAGTCTGAAAACGTGCGCATGGAATCGGCGCGCCGGGACTTCGTCGCCAACGTATCCCACGAACTGAAAACCCCGGTTGGTGGGATGGCGCTGCTGGCCGAGGCATTGCTGGGTTCACCCGATGATCCCGAACACGTCGCGCATTTTGGCAAGCAACTGCAGCGTGAAGCCACGCGCATGGCCGATATGGTCAACGAACTGATTTCTTTGTCGAAGTTGCAGGGCGCTGAGGCTCTGCCAGAAATTGAGCCGGTCTCGGTGAATGACGTCATCCGGGCTGCCGTCGAGCGTAACCAGATGGCAGCGGAGAATCACGATATTGCTTTGCGCACTCCGGCAGCGTGTGGGGTTGGCGACGCTGAAGATAGCACTGGTGCCCGCGACGGCGGTGATGGTATTGGTGCTCGCGACGGTGATAGTGCTGTCGGTCGTGATGGTGGTAGTGCTGGTGGTAGTGATGGCCGGCGTGCTGGCGGGCGTGCTGGCAGTAGTGATGGTGATGCCGGACAGGCCGGCGATGGCACCGAACGCTTGGCGAATGCAGAGCTTGCGCCGTCGACAAGCGCAGACGAGCTTGATTCGGGCATATTCGTGGAAGGCAATAGAAACCTCCTGGTCACGGCTGTGTCGAACTTGATCTCCAACGCCATTAACTATTCGCCCGATGCCACGCCCGTGACGATCAGCTACGAGGCCGTATCCGCGGGGGAAGTTCGCATCCACGTGGCTGACCAGGGAATTGGCATTGCAGCTGACGATCAACAGCGGGTTTTTGAGCGTTTCTACCGGGTGGACAAGGCGCGTTCCCGCCAGACCGGCGGTACTGGCCTGGGCCTGGCTATTGTGAAACATGTCATCGCGAACCATGGCGGCAATATCAGCCTGAGCTCGGAACTGGGCGAGGGCACGACCTTCACCCTGGCTTTGCCGCGGTATCAGGGCGACGGCCGGGACGGCGACGGCGACCAGGAAGACGCGGGCAGCGCTTAATCCGGAGCTGGCGCGTTATTTCTCATTCGTCGGATACGGGGCGCGCCGGACGCCGTGTTATAGAATCACTCGTATGACCAATGAGAAGTGATTCGGAGCACTACGTCGTCAGTGGCCAGCCCGCCAGTCTGCTAGCCCGCTAGATAGCAATTCAGACACAATTAAGTCAGATACACATACTCACCGACACATGAAGGACAAAGCCCCATGGCTACTGTTTTGATCGTTGAAGATGAAGAGTCGTTAGCCGATCCACTGGCGTTTCTTCTTCGCAAAGAAGGATTCGAGACGGTGATTGCAGCCGATGGGCCGAGCGCGTTGTCCAAGTTTCAATCCGAGCGCGTCGACATCGTGTTATTGGATCTGATGCTGCCTGGCATGTCTGGCACCGAGGTATGCAAAAAGATCCGGGCTACCTCGCAGGTGCCGATCATTATGGTGACCGCGCGTGATTCGGAAATCGACAAGGTGCTCGGGCTGGAACTCGGCGCCGACGATTATGTGACCAAGCCATATTCCGCCCGCGAGCTGACCGCACGGATTCGCGCGGTGCTGCGGCGTGGTGCCGATCCGCAGGAGACCGATGCCGAAGGCCCGTCCGACAACGTACTCGAGGGCGGACGCGTGCGCATGGACGTCGATAGGCACATTGTCTACGTCGACGGTGAGGCTGTGCCGATGCCGCTGAAAGAATTCCACCTGCTGGAATACCTGCTAGAAAATGCCGGCCGTGTGCTGACTCGTGGCCAGCTGATCGACCGCATCTGGGGTTCGGATTATATCGGTGATACTAAAACCATCGACGTGCACGTCAAGCGCTTGCGATCCAAGATTGAGCCAGAACCTTCACGGCCGTCCCAACTGGTGACTGTGCGGGGGCTGGGCTACAAGTTCGACGCTTAGAAGTTCGACAAGTTCGCAGCCTATAAGAACGGCCACAGAGAAGTCCTGGCCCAGTTCGCCGCCTAATGGCTGTGTGTTGTTCCGCCTGCGGCCGCCGGGGCCGCCTGGGCTTCCCGCGTTGCCGGATGCAGTGGTAAGTCTACGCCGGCATCGCGGGCGTTTTGGCGTAACTGGCAATGCTCGACCAACACCTCGTAATTGCGCCTTCCCATGACCGCGGTGAGCTCTTCCCGGTGTGTCTTCCATACCGGTTCGCCGGTGGTGTGACACTGCGGCGCTGACGAACACCACCAATCGAAATCTTCGCCACCGTTGCCCCAGGCGCGCCGGTCGTATTCGCTAATCACGGTGCGCAAAATTTCCACCCCGTCGGTGCGTGTCTCGTAATCCTCATGTCGACGAATCGGCACCTGCCAGCACACCTCCGGCTTGACGACGGTTAATTCCTCACCTTCTGCCATCGCCCACTGGTGCAGGGCGCAACCTGCGCCAGTTTCCCACCCATGACGGTTCGCGAAGATACAGCCGCCGTCGACAGTTCGGGTTTTCAATGACGGCTCCATCTCGCCGTCGTCGTTTTCTTCCTCGTCCCAGACCAACCAGGGTTCCAACTCGCCAGCTGGCGCTACACCCGAGATGTGTTCATCGGTAGTGCTAGGGCGTAGTTGCCAATATTTCGCGGGCATTTCGGCGACGGCGTCGAAAAGCTGGTCCTGGTCGGTTTCGTCGGCAAGAAAAGCCCCGTGGGTACAACACGCCACGTCGGTGATGCCTTCCCGAATGCCAAAGCACTCCGGCGTGCCAAAACGGCAGCTGTAGTGGGATTCCACCCAGGTCAGATCGACGGAAAAAATATGCTCCGGATCGTCTGGGTTGGTGAATTCGAACCACTCCCGAGGGAAATCCGGGGCGGTTTCGCGGCCAGCACGAATAGACTTCCCAGCCGGCGACATTGCAGGAAAACCAAGGAAAACAGAAGAAGAGCGTGCGTGATTCACACCTAGACACCGTAGACCGTTTAGGCTAGGAGTGTGCGATTAGGTGTAATTGACGTGGGCAGCAACACTGTCCACCTAGTAGCAGTAGATGTCCGCGACGGTGGTCGACCAACCCCAATGAGCGATTGGAAGACCTCGCTGAAGCTGGTGGAGCAGCTCGATTCCGACGGCAATATCCACGACCGCGGCCTGAAAAAGCTGATTGCCGCGGTTAAGGAAGCCAAAGAGCTGGCGAATAAGCTCGGGTGTGACGAGTTCATGCCCTTTGCGACGTCTGCTATTCGGTCCGCGACCAACTCGGCTTATGTTTTGGACGAAGTAGAAAAGCACACCGGCGTGCGTCTGGAGATCCTGTCGGGTGAGGATGAAGGCCGGCTGACGTTTTTGGCCGTGCGCCGTTGGTATGGCTGGTCAGCGGGGCGGATTACCAATATTGATATCGGTGGTGGCTCGCTGGAGCTGTGTACCGGTACCGATGAGCACCCGGATGTGGCGAGTTCGCTGGATTTGGGCGCTGGACGCTTGACCTACAACTGGTTCGACACTGATCCGCCGGGCAAGAAAAAGATCAATACCCTGCGTGATTACATCGACGCCGAGTTGAAGGACGTTGCTAGCGAGATCCGCGCCTATGGCGACCCCGGAATTGCCGTGGGAACCTCCAAAACGATCCGCTCTCTGGCTCGACTGACCGGTGCGGCGCCGTCGTCGGCAGGCCCCTATGTTCGGCGCACACTGACGGCGCCGGGATTGCGGCAACTCATTGCCTTTATTTCGCGCATGACGGCTGCGGACCGAGCCGAGCTCGAAGGGGTTAGCAACGACCGTTCGCACCAAATTGTTGCCGGTGCTTTGGTTGCAGAGGCTAGTATGCGAGCATTAAGAATCGACGAACTCGAAATCTGCCCATGGGCACTGCGCGAAGGCGTGATTCTGCGTCGCATCGATAAAGGACTGGAGTAGGGAGAAACAGCATGTCTGACGACAAGCAATTAACAGTCGCGGAATTGTTGGCCCGCGCCGGGAAAGAGAAATCCGATGGCGACGGCGCGCCTGGCAGTCGAGGTGCTGGCAAAGATGGTTCTGATAAGCCGCGTCGGCGTCGTCGCCGCAGCATGGAAGACGGTGGCGTTTCTGTCGCGGAGCTGACTGGGTCGTTCCCAAAGGTCAAGGCCAAACCGAAGGAATCCAAGCACGGCTCGCCGATTGATGAAGCCTCTGGCGAGCAGGCTGGGAAAAAACCGGCTCCTGGGGCAGCAACTCCTGCGACTCCAAGCTCCAAGGAGAAAACCTCTCAAGGCACGGATGGCCGATCGCAGTCGAGCCGAACCGGTGCGGGCAGTGGTCGAGCTACGCAGGCAGGTAAGCAGGAGTCGGACAGCGCCGGTGCCCAACCTGCGGATAGTGGCAAGAACGCGGGTAAAAGCGATAGCGCCGGTAGCGGTAAGAATGCGGGCAAAGGCGCGAGCTCGGAAAAGACTAAGCCCGTCGACGGTGCCACTGGTGCTGACAAAACCGTCACCAAGCAGCAGGACTCGCGGACGAAGACCAAATCTTTCACCGTGAACCGGAAACCAGCTGAGCAGACCCCAACCAAGGGTTCAGCTGAGCAGACCCCAACCAAGGGTTCTGAAAAAGCTTCCAGCACCTCTAACAAGGCCACCGGTGCCTCTGGTGCGGCCGCGGGCTCCTCGGGCTCCACCCTGAAATCTGGTGCAGCCGCAAAGCCCGGTTCTGCGGATGCCGTACAGTCCGCCAAGAGTGGTCAGCAGGACAAACCTGGAAGCCAGGGGTTGGCTACGAAACCGGCAGATGCTGCTAAATCTGTCCCTGAAAAGCCGAGTCCTGCTTCCGATGAGACCGCAGAAATCTCGCGAGTTACCGATGCCCACGCAGAACAAGAGCACTCCAGCAAAGACCGCGGTGATACCGTCACCACAGGCGAGATCCCCAAGGTAGATTCTGCGGGACGGGCCACCTCTACGGCCAAACAGCAAGCCGGGCAGCGAGCTAGCGACGATACCTCCGAATTCCAGAGCGTGGACGATGCTGCCACGCAGAGCGCACCGGGTGCATCAAGCGCACAGAAGAGCAAGAACAAGCAGAAATCTGGCGGTTTCGGTAGCCCGATACCTTCTGCGGCGGAGCAGCGCGAACAAGAAGCCCCGGTTCACGCCGGTCCCGACGTCGATGCCGGTACTGATGCCGAAAACGACGAATCCATTGCCGAGGGCGAAGGCATGAACCCGTTGGCTGTCGTTTTGCTGGCCTTGACCGGAATCATTCTTGGCGTGGTCGTTTTCAAGGGCTTCGAAATGCTCTGGGGCTCGCTGAATAATTTCTTGGTTGCAGCACTCGCGGTCGGTGTAACTGGAGTTATGGCGGGAATTGTTCACGCTTTGCGTACGGAACGCGATGGCTTGTCGATGACCCTGGCTGTGATCGTCGGGCTGTTGCTGACCTTTGGCCCAGCCGTCCTCGTGGTTCTATAGCTCCTATATCCGGAGCCGCGGTCAACGATCCCGTGCTCTCTTGCCCACGAGCAAAATTCTTGACGACGATCCCAACGACTCAATGCACGTGGCCCAGGCGGTGCGCCACCAGTGAGAAGTGATGCACTGCTTTAGTGACGTGCCGGCCGGCGGCCGTCGCAGGGAGATGTCATGAAACCCCTAGTCCAACCCAACGCGGTGGCTAGGGGTTTTGCTTTCTGGCATCGTAGAACCTATGACTAACATTGCTGTTTTAGGTGGAGGACAGATCGGCGAAGCACTCGTTTCCGGTCTTGTAGCCTCCGATTACGATCCCAAGTCCATCACGGTTACGAACCGTAGCGCCGATAAGTCCAAATACTTCGAGGACAACTACGGCGTGAATACCACTTCGGATAACGCGGCTGCGATCGAAGATGCAGATTACGCGTTCCTTTGTGTGAAGCCCTACCACATCATCGACCTTTTGGAAGATGTGTCCGGTACGCTGCAGTCCCGTTCAGGTAAGACCGTGGCCGTGTCGATGGCGGCGGGCCTGACTATCGACGCCATGGAAAAGGCAGCGGGCGATGGCGTCCCCGTGGTTCGTGTGATGCCGAATACCCCAATGCTGGTTGGCAAAGGTGTCAACGCTGTAGCACCGGGAACGAACGTGTCGGATGAGCAAATGACGAGCGTTTCTGAGCTCCTCGAAGCAGTTGGCGAAGTGGTCATCGTCGAAGAAGACAACATGGATGCCGTTACTGCGATGTCGGGGTCGTCGCCAGCGTATTACTTCCTGGTCACAGAAGCGCTTATCGACGCCGGTGTGCAGCTCGGTCTCAAGCGCGATGTGGCTGAAAAACTCGCGACCAACGCTGCTCATGGTGCAGGCAAAATGCTGACGGATTCGGGTCGTGACCCAGCAACCCTGCGTCAGAACGTCTCTTCGCCGGGCGGCACGACGGTCCACGCCCTGCGTGAATTGGAAGAGTCCGGGATTCGCGGAATGTTCTTCCGTGCCGCTGAAGCGTGTGCCAACCGTTCGAAAGAACTGGGTTAACGTTCGAAGTAGACGTTTTTAGTGAGAGTCCACTAGAGCGGAGAATTCTGTCCCCCTGCGCTGGGTGATTGTCATTGTGACACGAATGGCAACACCATGCACAGGGGGCTTTTTATACCGGTTGACAGATTCGGTGGAAAATCGGGTGAAAACCTGTCCCAGACGCAATAACAAGAGTTTTGTGCTGTTCCGGACCTATGCTTGTTTGGCTGCGCGTTCTTTTCCGGGGGTTGGTCTCAACGTTGGTGTCGGCGTCGGTGGGGGTATCGGTTTCGGCGGCGGTGTGTGTGTGGAGCCGCCAGGTTTCAAAATGGATCCAGCCGAAATTACGTGCAGCTACCTGCAATCGTCCTTGAGTAGTGGGGCTACGGGAATCGTCCTTGAACACGTGCAGCGACAGGAATCCGATTAAACACGTGGAGAGCAAGAAATCGTCGTCAAGCAACGACTGGGCGATCGTGGCGCAGATTACTTACAATGCTGTGATCTTTGGCCAATTTTGTGCCCCCGGAAATGCGGAAAATCCGTTAAAAAGTCAACGTCTGAACAGTTGCGTTTCAGGTGGTATTGCGGATGTTTGCAGCGAAATTTGGGATTAATGTGCAGGGGTGGGTCGCAATAGCCACAAGTGACACGCTAGACTAGTTTGAGCACGTGCGTGTGAAGTCCTGCGGGAGGGGAAGCCTGCAGCGCACTACGAGCTGAAGGGTGAGATATATATGGCACATGAAGACAAAGGAACGTTTCTGACCATCGCCGAGGTTGCTGAAATGATGCGGGTCTCGAAGATGACGGTCTACCGCCTCGTGCATGCTGGTGATCTGCCAGCTGTGCGCGTAGGGCGTTCCTTCCGCGTTCACGAAGAAGCCGTGAGTGAATACCTGAACTCGTCGATCTACGAAGTCGGGTAGCCCACGGACTCACTATGTTGGCGAACACGCTGGGGTCGGTGTTTGTAGGCTTGTCAGCCTTCAGGGAACCGACTTGCCGGTAGACTTGTCTCCCGACGGCGGCCCTAATTTGGGTAAGCTCTTTGGGAATCGCTAAGGTATTGAGCATTAGTGTCGGTAGTTTTGTACAGATATCAACAAAGAATTGAGGGTACTGACCATGGGTTCAGTGATTAAGAAGCGCCGTAAGCGCATGTCCAAGAAGAAGCACCGCAAGATGCTGCGTCGCACCCGCGTCCAGCGTCGTAAATTGGGTAAGTAAACGGCCTGATTTTATTCAGCGGCTGCCATTTCGGTAAAGAATTGGCTGCCAGCACGCACCCTGTGGAACCAGTCATGCTGCCATGAACTGCCGCTCGGCAGTTTACGGCTAAAAATGATTGGGGAGCACAGGGTTTTGGTGTATCTGGATGAGTGGGTACATGAGTGGGCACGAAAATTGGTGGTCGTGCAAACACCTAGACTCTTGAATTAATTAGACGAGCTCGCGCCACCACAATTGCGTGGACACGATCCCGGGCTGAGTTTAGCGAACCTGAATGCATCAAATATTCCTGAGCAACCCTCTGTGTGAAACCTAGTAATATATTGGGCTCAGCAGGCTTGAGAAGGCTTAAAAGCCCCAGAAAGCTTCGATGATCCGCATGTGGTTATGCGGTTGGTTCGCTCTGCCCCATCGAGAGGGAACCTTTTTCAGTTTTCTGCTTAGGCCGCTTGTGCCGAACCCCGATGAGATGCCGGCTTCGCAGTCGCTGTCTGTGCCGTTGCCGGTTTCGCTGCTTGCGAATGTTGCATGAGAAGACGTCGTCCTGGAGCCTTGCGCGCTGTTACTGATTCGTTGATCTCCGTGCGGCCAGTCTCGGGGTCATACCGGCCAACCAAATAGGTCTTGGAATCTCGGGTCATGTGTCCCTTATTGTTTTTGCCGTCCTGCTGGTCATTGTTTGCACGGTGATGATAAGGACACAGCAGCGTGAGATTGTCCAGGTCAGTCTTGCCGCCGTGCGAATAGGCAGCGATATGATGCCCTTCGCAGTTCGCCGCCGGCTCACTACAACCCGGGTGGCTACATACCAACTCCAAGGCGGTAAGGAAGGCGCGTTGGACCTGCGACATATTTCGCACCCTTCCGGCATCGAGAAGCTCAGCGCGGCTATTGTCCGTGATCCCCAGATGACATTCTGAGATCCCGATTTGCATAATTTCTGCTGGGGTCAGTGCGTCGCCGGTATCTGTTTGGAAGCGAGTGGATGGCCCCATATTCAGGTAATCATCAATCGTGCCGACAATGACCAGTTGCGCTGCGACTCGGCCTGCGTGATCTCGTCTAGGTGGGGTCGGCGAGTTGTCGAGTGTGAGAGCGGATGGTGCCGATGCCACCGTTTCCTTCGCCATCGGCTTTCTGGTCGCCGGCACCGAACTCTCCACGGAGGACGGGACAGGCCCCAGGATCGTATCCATGAAATAGTCGTGCACGAACTGGGGCAGTGTACGAGATTCAGTGATCGTGGCGTCGGCTTGGCGAGCTTTCCAAACCCGCATTGCCTTGGCCCGAATAGCTTCGACGCGAGAGGCAAACGCGGAATCCGTCGTGATCCCGAAATTCATCATCCCATTGGGAAGCTCACGCGGCTGCGTAACTGTACGCTTCGCACGTGCTGATTGCTGTGATGCTCGGGATTTTTCCGGCGTGGAATGCGCATCAGGGTGGGTATTGGCCTCGCGGATCCGCTCCCGACACCAGTGAGACAGATCCGCGCAGTCCCGACCCTGCGCAGCCTGCTGCAGGGATTCCATACGAACCCGATGCTTTCCCGGCACAGAGGTATCGTTGAGATGCCGAAGTTGGTGGTCAATCGCGGCGAGCTGGTCCGGAGAGATGCTGCGCGCTAGGCGACGGTTTTTCGTCTGTGCATATTTTTCTTGGTTGAGCTTGTTTTTCGCTGACCGGAGGCGTCGGGATCGTTGGTTGCTGGATTCGTCGGCAAGCTCGTCATCATCCGGATGGTATTCGGGGATGTAGATCGAGCCATAGGTAGTTTTCGCGAGCGCACGAACAGAATTGGCATGGGACGTGGAATAGCCCAAGCGCTTGGTATAAAAACCCCGGGCTGTAGTGGTTCCAACCAGGCGGCCGATTTTACTGCGGTCAGCGCACCATGCAAGTGCGATTTCACTGGAACGGCGGCATGACGACGCTTTTGCGAGATGTTCCAAGGCTCGTGCAATCGTGGCGTAATGGTCGAGATGTCGACTTTTGGATTCTGCCAGATCGTCGGCTAGGTCCGCTAGCTCGGCTTCTAATTTTGCCAGTATTGAGGTGATGTCGGCGATGCGGTTCCAGGCATCGGCACGCTTTTGATTATGCAGGTGAGGCGGGCGGTCGGCTGGAGGATTCGATGTTGGTCCGCTCGTGGACTGCTGTTCGTGAGCAGTTTTCGCTGCGGCATGATCTGCAATCTGCCTGGCAATTGATGTTGTAGCGGATTCTTGCGAGGTGTTGGTGTGAGTCATGATCATCACGCTAAAACCAACTGTGTGGGTGTGCACTGGCGGAGGGAGCGTGGGCAGGCAAATCTGTGGATAACTCAAGTTATCCACAGCCTGACGACGGGTGGGTTGCGGCTTGGCGACGAGCGCGCCTCACTGGCCTGTCTTATAGGTACGAGCTGGGGCGTGCGCTGACGACGGGCGTCGTCAATCGCGTCGTTAGTCACATCGTCAATCACGTCGTGAATTGCGTCGTCAAGAAAGTTCTGGAGAATATCCAGACTTGGGCCGGCAGGCTAGTTTTTTGTGGAACCCCAAATCTTCCAGCCACCGTAGGCGCCGTAAGAGAATAGTGCTGTGACCAGAGCAGGAATACCGAACGAATGAACTGCCTTGCGCAGAGAGCGGTAGTCGTTTACCTTCCAACCCCGTGCCTCGGCTTCTTTGCGCAGCGGGCGATCTGGGTTGATGGCAACCGCGTTGCCGACCATGGTGAGCATGGGGATGTCGTTGATGGAATCCGAGTAGGCTGTGCAACGCTCTAAATCGAGCTTTTCCATCGCCGCTAGGGCAGCAACTGCATGCTTTTTACCTGGCCCATGCAAAATATCGCCGACCAAACGCCCGGTGAATTTGCCATCTTTAACTTCCGGAACTGTGCCCAGTGCACCTGTAAAACCGAATCGTTGAGCCAAAATCTGCGCCAACTGCACCGGTGTGGCCGTCACCAACCACACCTGTTGACCAGCAGCCAGATGCTTGTTGGCTAGCTCGCGAGTAGCCGGGTATGCCTTATCCGCGACACGGGAATCCACAATTTCTTGGCAAATATCGTTGAGCTCTTGGACCGTGCGGCCCTTAATGAATTCCAGGGCCAGCTCGCGGCCTTCGGCTACGTCGGAAATGTTTTCTGAACCGGTCACTCGGTATTTAATTTGTTTCCATGCGATCGGCAGGATATCGCGGACGCGGAAAAACCGTTTACGCGCGAGGCCCATGGCCAAAACCACTAACGATGAGCCCTGGATGAGCGTGTTATCGACGTCGAAGAATGCAGCTGCGCCGTAATCTTGGGGAATTTCCGGGTCCGGTTGGGTGAGTTTGAAACTGCCTGCGGCTTCCACAGACCCCGACACCGATGCCACACCGGAATCGAATGAGGGAAGATCTATGCCAAAGTTTTCGCTAATTGCGGTGGCTGCGGCAGCCTCACCGGCTTCTTGTTGGTGTGCGTCATCTAAAGGTGGCATCACCTTGTTTTCGAGGAAACGTCGTAAATTACCGCGACTCGCGGACCATTCAGCCAAAAAATCTTCGGCCGAATTTAGCCCGCCACCATCAGAATCAGACAAGAAACTCACGCACTAAACTCTACCTGCTTATAGCAAACGTGCCGTTTACCGAGGTTCGGCATAATGGTGAAATGCTGAGCGAAACTGCATGCGTGGGCATAGTGGAGTTTGCGCGTGTTTGAATCGGCGTCCTAGCGCAATTGCGGTCTTGTGTCAGGTCGCAACCTGGCAGCGCGTGACGATGGCATGAGGCAACTGCTGGGGCGTGGTGAGCTAAAAGCTGGCCGCAATGAGGCAGAAGCTGGCCGCAATGAGGCAACAGCTGCATTGCGATGGGGCAGATGCTGGGCCAAGATAAGGCAAACGCTGCGTCGAGACGGGAACAGGCCGCGTCGAGATGGGAAAAGCCAGGTCGAGAATGGTACGAGAAAGGGAATTGCAAAATATGGATGATGCCTCACGACGGATTCGCCCGAATGGACTTGGTGACGGGGCCGATCTAGCTTCTGGAAAATCCCGCGTCGATGCGATGGGGGCTGAGAGCGCGACGAGAACACCCAGCCACATCGTTGAACTCATGGTGCGCACTGACTGTGGTTCCTGCGTACGGGTGCGCGAACAGATCACGCCGATAATCGAGAGATCCAACGCGCAGCTGCTCGTGCGCAATGTTGATGAAGATCCAGAGTTAGCGATGGAATTTGGTGATCGAGTGCCCGTCGTTGTCCTTGATGACGAGGAATTTGCGTGCTGGGAAGTCGACAACGATGAGTTGGAAAAGGCTTTGACTCAATAAGCGGTCAATATTCGGCAGGATTCTGTTAACGAGCCCCGTTGGGGCTATCCTTTTGGTTGATACCGTTACTGGATCAGAAGGCTTGGGACACCAAGACCGGCGGGATATGCTCGCGGCCATGGCGTCGCAAGGCCAGAGTTGCAACGTCGGGGCTGGTGTAACGTCGGAGCTGGCGCAATGCCCGGCTTGTGCCTGGGCCCGCCTGGGTGGCCAGCCGGAAGATTCAGCCGGAGCTAGATCGAAGCGAATCGTTATATCTGAGATAGCGGAGGAAAATGTGAGCGTGCTCGTCGTGGGAATGTCCCATCGTTCGGCTCCAGTCGCCTTGTTAGAGCGGCTGAGCGTGGATGGCATGCAACGCGAGGAGACTGCTGCCGCGCTTGTCGCGACCTCGTCGTTGTCCGAAGCCATGATCATTTCGACGTGCAACCGCCTCGAAGTGTACTGTGTGACCAATTCTTTCCACTCGGGTGTGCAGGACGTGGTGAACGTGCTACACGAGGTTTCGGAAATCGATATCGACGAACTTCGTAGCTACCTTTATGTTCGCTATGCCGATGCAGCTGCCGAGCACATGATGGTTGTCGCCTCAGGCCTGGATTCGATGGTGGTAGGCGAGCAACAGATCATCGGCCAGGTCCGGCAGGGTTACCAACGGGCAGTCGCTGCGAATACGGCGGGCAAAACTTTACATGCCTTGGCGCAGTCAGCGTTGCGTGCGGGCAAACGTGTTCACACCGAGACCGATATTGACGAAGCCGGCGCTTCGATGGTGACCGTTGCGCTCAATGAGGCGCTGCAGTACATGGATTTGTCGATGTCCGAGAGCCTGCGCGGTGCCCAGAGTGGGCAGACCGAACGGGCACAGCTTGACGACGAACCCCTACTGATCGGCCGTACCGCGCTCGTCTTGGGAGCAGGTGCGATGGCGTCGCTGGCTGCTACTCACCTGGGGCGGCTCGGCGTCGACAAGCTCATCGTCGCCAACCGCACCCGCGAACGTGCGGATAACCTCGTCGATCATGCCCACCAGGCTGGGGTGCAGGCAGAAGCGGTAAATTTCGAAGACCGTTTCCAGGCATTTGGTGAGGTAGACATCGTTGTTTCTGCCACCGGTGCGGATAATTACACCGTGGACCGCGCCTCGATACCTGGGCAACGTCGTGAACACGTGGTGCTGATCGACCTGTCATTGCCGAGGGATATTGCTGACGATACCGCTGAACTGTCCGGCGTTGATCTGGTGAATATTGAGCGCCTGCACCAGTCGTTGTCGGCGCAAAGCGAAGACGAAGACACCACCATTGGCTACCAAGACGCCAAGCGTATTGTGCGGGAAGAACTACAGGCTTTCGCCTCTGAACAACGTGTGCGAGAAGTGGTTCCGGCGGTATCGGCGCTGCGCAAACATGCCTCTGGGGTTATCGAGTGCGAGATGGCTCGCCTGCGGCAACGCAGGCCGCACATGCCGGAAGATGATTTCGCCCAAGTGCAGGTTGCGATCCGGCGTGCCGTCGACAAGCTCCTGCACGAACCTACGGTGCGGGCGAAAAAGCTCGCGGCGGAATCGGGGGCAGTGAGTCACGAAACGGCGTTGCAGGAATTATTCGGACTGGAAATCGACGGCAGTTCGGTGGCTGTGGATGCCAAGGAGCTTCCGCTGCCGCAGGAGGTCATCGCGTTAGGAAATAATCGGCCCGGTGCCGATGAGCACGCCGGTATCGGTGACCGCGCCGAGGGCCATGCTGGGGCAAGCGGTGCCGACGGGGCTACCGGGAAGACCGTGGAAGAGACCTTGGGAGAGATCTTGGGGTCGAATTCATCGCCGAAGCAGAACTAAGGAGTAAAAACATGTTGCAAATTGGTACCCGAG
Source organism: Corynebacterium drakensteinense (assembly GCF_041224285.1). Lineage (NCBI taxonomy): Bacteria > Bacillati > Actinomycetota > Actinomycetes > Mycobacteriales > Corynebacteriaceae > Corynebacterium > Corynebacterium drakensteinense. The sequence goes on along the minus strand of NZ_JAXOFP010000003.1, from coordinate 146,351 downwards.
GTTCAAAGCTTGCCACCACCCAAGCCGGCCACGTGCGGGACTGGATCATCGCAGAAGGCACTGCGGCCGAGCTGAAGATCGTCAAGACTGAAGGCGACGTCAATATGGCACCCGTTGAGCGCATCGGAGTGGGAGTTTTTACCCAGAAGTTGCGCGAGGCCCTGCACGCCGGCCAGTGCGATGTAGCAGTGCACTCGTTTAAAGACTTGCCGACGGCTGCCGATGAGCGCTTCCACTTGGTGATACCCAAGCGCGCCGACAACCGTGAGGCACTGATCGCTCGTGACGGACTGACCCTGGAGCAGCTGCCCGAAGGTGCACGCGTGGGCACGTCAGCGCCGCGTCGGATTTCGCAATTACTTTCCTTGCGTCCAGATCTGGATATACGGCCACTGCGCGGCAACATCGAAACCCGCATGGGCAAAATTGATGACGGTGAGTTAGATGCCGTTGTCCTGGCCTACGCCGGCCTGGTGCGTAATGGCTACGTAGATAAAGCCACTCAGGTGTTTGACGCGGATGTGGTGATGCCCGCACCCGCGCAGGGAGCCTTAGCCGTCGAAGTCCGGGTGGATGATGCCGAGGTGGTCGAAGTCGTCGACAAGCTAACCAGCGCGGTAGATCGTGATTGTGCCTTTGCAGAGCGCGTGATCTTGAATCGCCTGGAAGCTGGATGCACCGCGCCGGTTGCTGCATATTCGACTTACGATAAGGATGCCGGAATCATCACCGCACACGGTGGGGTATTCGCGTTGGACGGGAAAAAGCGGTTGGTCGCTACAGCCAGCGGCACCGACCCGATTGCGGTGGGCGAAGAGATTTCACAGACACTGCTTGCCGACGGTGCAGCTGAGCTGTTGGGCGAGGCGTAGGCAATACTCGCTCGGCGGTAGCTGGTAGGCCAACTCTGAGTTAGCTACACAGCCCAGCCGACTAGGGCTGTCGATGGCTAGGGCCGTCGACAAGCCTAGCCAGTGAATTCTGATTAATTCGTTTGTTTTTTAGTTTCACACCGTCTACTTTAAGCTGGTACTAGCACACGAGATTGTGCCGTTGTCGTTTTGGGTCGGCTTAAGAGCAAAACCACAGGTGACGGCGCTTCGTCGTGATTTATTTTTGTTTCCTGTCCGTGACCGCGCGTAGAAAAGGTCTTTATGAGTAACGCCCCCTCCGTCGCACACCAAGGCAAAGTGGTGTTCGTCGGCGCCGGACCCGGCAACCCGGACCTTCTGACAGTTCGCGCTAGGGAAGTGCTCGCGTACAACACCATTGCGGTCGCAGACTCGCAGGTGCATGAAGGGGTACGCGAAGTCGTGGGCTCGGCGCTGCCAGTACCGCAAGAAAAACTGGATGCTGCAGAGCAAGAATACGCCCGCATGTGCGCTGAGGCGAAAGCCCAAGGGGCACGGCGGAAACCTCCGCGTCCAGCCGCCCCAACGGCCGCGGATGTGCGGGAATTTGCTGGTGGTGACCAGGTCGTTTCCCAATTGCGTACGGCGTTAGACGAAGCCGAAGGTGCCGACGTCATCCGATTGGTGGCCGGTAATCCGCTGAACCGCGAGGCGATTTTGGCGGAAATTTCTGCGGTTGGTGCTGCCGGTATGGAGTTTCAGGTCGTGCCCGGCATGTCGTTGCCGTCGACGGTTCCGTCATTTGCAGGTATTGCATTGGGTTCGACCTACACGGAAGCGGACATGACCGATGGTGAGGTCGACTGGGATCAGTTGTCCGTCGCCACGCAACCCATTGTGCTGCAGGCGCTGGCCGCCGACCTGCCGACGATCGCAGAGGAACTCACCGCCCGCGGTATGAGCGTCGAAACCCCGGCGTTTGTCACGGTCAACGGCACTACGCGGCTGCAACGCACCTACGAGGCCACCCTGGAAACACTGGGCAAGCTGAATGCTGAACTCGACGGCACGTTGGTTGTCACCTTGGGCCGTAGCTTCGATGACCGCTCAAAGTATTCCTGGTGGGAAAATCGCCCCTTGTATGGTTGGCGTGTCCTGGTGCCGCGTACCAAAGAACAAGCTGGGCCGATGTCAGCGCAACTGGCATCCTACGGCGCGATCCCGCAGTTGGTGCCGACGATTTCCGTCGAACCGCCGCGCAACCCTGCGCAGATGGACCGCGCGATCAAGGGCATCGTCGAAGGCCGTTATAAGTGGGTCGTGTTCACCAGCGTGAATGCGGTGAAAGTGGTCTGGGACAAGATTGCTGAGCTGGGAATGGATGCGCGTGATTTTGCTGGCGTGCACCTGGCTGCCGTGGGCGGTAAGACCGCTGCCGCGATTCGGGAAAAAGGCATGGTCCCTGAGGCCCTGCCGAAAGCGGATGCCCAAAATGCACTGGGCTTGGTTGAGTCCTTCCCGCCGTATGTGGAAGACATCGATGCTGTGGGCCGGGTTTTGTTGCCACGGGCGGACATCGCCGGCGACGCACTGGTGGAAGGTCTGCAGGGCCTCGGTTGGGAAGTTGACGACGTGGTCGCCTACCGTACGGTACGCGCGGCCCCGCCATCAGCGGAAACTCGGGACATGATTAAGACCGGAGCCTTCGACGCGGTTGCGTTTACCTCTGGATCAACGGTGCGCAATCTTGTCGGTATTGCGGGTAAACCACACCAACGCACGATCATCGCCTGCATCGGGCCGATGGCGAAGGCTGCAGCCGAAGAAATGGGGCTGCGTGTCGACGTCGTCCCCGAGGTGGCAGACGTGCCCCACCTGATCGATGCTTTGGCCAGCCACGTCGCACACCTACGCGCTACTGGCAACCTGCCTGCACCGCGGAAGAAACGCAGGACGCGTCGAAAAGCAAGCACGGCCGGTTCTGGTGCTAGCTCGGCTAGCCAGTCGCAGCAAACTGGTGCCAGGACAGGGGAAACGGAAGCCTCGGTGGCCACGACCCGCGCCTAAGCTTTTCGCGAGCTTCATCGGGCCACTGCAGTCGCCCACCACAACACAATTTCGAAGTTTAGGAAGGTCCCCACGTGGATTACCCTTTGTCTCGGCGACCTCGTCGCCTTCGCACCACCCCAGCATTGCGTGAATTGACGGCAGAAACGCAACTGCGACCTGCCGATTTCATTTTGCCAATGTTCATCGCGGATGGCCTGGATCAGCCGAACCCTATCTCGTCGATGCCGGGGGTCTACCAGCACACTTTTGACTCATTGATTCGAACCGCCGAGCAGGCTCTAGAACAGGGGGTGCGCTGCGTCGACCTATTCGGTGTGCCACTTCCTGCGGACAAGGACGAAACCGGCTCCCAAGCATGGGCGGAAAACGGCATACTTAACCGGGGAATTTCGCACCTGCGCAAAGAATTCGGTGACGAGTTGTTGATCATGGCCGATACGTGTCTCGATGAGTTCACAAGCCATGGCCACTGCGGGCTTCTCGACGGCGACGGCGGGGTGCTTAACGACGTCACCGTTGATCGCTACGTTGAGATGGCCGTGAGCCAGGCCGCTGCAGGCGCTCATTTGGTGTCACCGTCGGGAATGATGGACGGCCAGGTCGCGGCGATCCGCGAGGGCTTGGACTCTGCTGGGTTCCATGATGTCGCGATCATGGCGTATTCGGCGAAGTATGCTTCTGCGTTTTTCGGTCCATTCCGGGAAGCCGTGGGGTCCTCGTTGCAGGGCGACCGTCGTACTTACCAGCAGGATCCGGCGAATCGCCGCGAATCGCTGTTGGAAGTGCAATTGGACATTGATGAAGGCGCGGATTTTGTCATGGTCAAACCCGCTTTGTCGTACCTGGATATCATCAGCGAGGTTGCAGAATTTTCGCCGGTTCCCGTGGCGGCTTATCAGGTCTCGGGCGAGTACGCGATGATTCAGGCAGCTGGAAGCAACGGCTGGGTGGATCGTGATGCCGTCATGATGGAGGCGTTGCTCAGCATCAAGCGTGCCGGCGCAAATCAGATTCTCACTTATTTTGCGACTGATGCCGCGCGCTTGTTGAACCAGGGCTAGATCCAGAGTCAGAACTAAAGCTAGGCCCCGCCGACGGGCTTGTCGGCGGATCCTGTGTGTGCGTTGTACGGCTGCGTGGTTGGGAACACAGACTGTGCACAAAAATGACATCATGTATAAGGTGCACTCTATGGTGAATACGCAACCTCCAGCTAATTCCGTAGGACAACCTTCTCGCACCACCAGGCCGGTCAATTCTGCACAGACCGGGAAGTCCGACGATTCGCCCAACAAGAATCCAGGCAAAGGAAGCGGCCCAGCACATGCCGATCGCCCGGAATCGGTGCGTCTTTATGTCTGGTTGTGGATGTTCGCCCTGGTTGTTGAACTCATTCACCAAATTCTCAATATTTCCATGGCCCTGTGGGATCCTTCCGAGCTGCAGGCTCTGGCCGCTCGCAGTATCGAAGAAAGCGGCCAAGCAATGAGTGATGGTCTGCTTAATATCGGTGTTTACGGCTCCATCGTTGTGATGGGCCTTATTTCGCTGTTGTTACTGGGGCTTTTGGCGACGATGCTCTACCTTGTGAATAGGCAGCACAAGCGAGCTGGTTTGGCGCGGCGGATGCTGTTTTTCTTCGGGTTGTATTTTGCTTTCCGCCTGGTCCTGATTTTCGGCACCTCGGGAAATCCGCTGTCCGAGGTTCCAGAAGCCTTCTACATTATTGATGGCAACCTGCAGGTACTCGTTGGCGTAGCTGCGGTGTTGACGCTGATCTTTGGTGGCCGCAATGACACGCTTGATTACACCGGGGAATTAGAGAAAATGCGGCAGCTCGAGCAAGAATTGCGTGCTGAACAAGAACGACGCGTGCAGCAGAAAAAAGAAAAACAAGCGAAAAAGCAGGCTGAGCGCCGCACAAAAGACCAAAAGCGCGAAGCCAAGGCTGATCCAAAGCCTGGCTCCTAAGTCTCGCTCCTAAACGTTCTGGCTCCTAAGCGCTATTTATAGCTCAGTTAGTTACTCGTTCTGGCATCTCGACAGCCGGAACCACCCGGGGCATGTGCTGCCCGCCCCACGGCTCTAGGTCCAAGTATTCCCAGCACTGACCCCTGATCTGCGCCGTAAACTCCTTTTCGCTCCACCAGGCTAGGCCCCCGAGCTGGCTAGATTCGTTCTAGGTCGCGACCTAGTGGATAATAGAGCCTATGACGCGTCGGAGCTTGAACAATGCCCCTTTCCTTGATGCCGCCTATGGTCGTACGCCGAACCGGACGCCGGTGTGGTTTATGCGCCAGGCTGGCCGTAGCCTGCCGGAATATCGCAAACTGCGCGAAGGCACCAGCATGCTGGATGCGTGTTTTAAGCCAGATATGTTGGCAGAAATCACGATGCAGCCGGTTCGTCGCCATGATGTAGATGCGGCGATTTTGTTTTCTGACATCGTGATCCCCCTCAAAGCCGCTGGCGTTGATGTGGAGATCGTCCCTGGCCGTGGCCCGGTTATGGGCAAGGCCGTACGTAGCCCACAAGATGTGCGTGACTTGCCGGTGCTTGACGACGAAATCACTGAAGTCAGTGAAGGCATCGGTCTGATTTTGGAGGAGCTCACGGATTCGCAAGCGCTGATCGGTTTCGTCGGCGCCCCATTTACCTTGGCCAGCTACCTTGTCGAGGGTGGTCCGTCGAAAAACCATGAGCGCACGAAGTCGTTGATGCACTCAGATCCAGAAACCTGGCACCTTTTGATGGAGAAGATAACCCCGACGGTGATTGGATTTTTGCGTACCCAGATCAATGCCGGTATCGATGCGATGCAGTTGTTCGATTCTTGGGCTGGTTATCTCACGGAGCGCGACTACCGCGAGTTCGTCCTTCCGTATTCCCAGCGCATCTTGGATTCTGTGGGCGGCGAGATTCCGCGGATCCACTTTGGAGTTGACACAGGAGAGTTGCTCGGTGCGATGAGTGAGGCCGGCTCGGAAGTGATGGGCGTCGACTGGCGCGTGCCGATGGATGTTGCCGCTGGGCGCGTTAGCCGTGCCGTGGGCCCGCGCGTACTGCAGGGTAACTTGGATCCGGCGATTTTGTTTAGTGGTGAGCAGGCGATGTCGCGGGAGATTGCGCGTATTAAACATGAAGCCGCGAGCGCCATCAAAGCGGGCGAGGCCACGGGGCACATTTTCAATCTGGGCCATGGCGTTTTGCCGAATACCGCCCCAGAAGACATCACCCGTGCAGTGGAATTGATCCACGATACGGCAACCGGTGACGTTTCCGCGCCAAATTAGTCCCAAAAATCACCCCAACACCCATGCCCAACACCTAAAACCGAACGCCCAACTCGGTAGTGATTGCCCATATCTGATCCATCCGGAGGGATTTTCATGACTCGTTGCGCCATCATTGGAGCTGGTCTTGCCGGCTTGACTGCTGCTTATCAGTTGCGTCAGGAATTGCCGGAGGCCGAAATTGATGTCTGGGAAGGCTCTGAGCGTATAGGTGGCAAGTTGCACACGGTGCCTTTCGACGGCGGCCCGGTGGACATGGGGGCGGAGGCGTTTTTGGCGCGTCGCCAGGATGCCCACGAGTTTTTTGCCGAATTGGGGCTTGCCGATGAGATCGTGTACCCGTCTGGCTTGCGCCCATTGTTGTATTCGGAGGGCCAGACCCATGCTCTTCCCACTGGTGGCGTGATGGGCATTCCGGCATCGGGCGCGGCGGTCGCGGGTTTGGTGAGCCCAGAAACTGTTGCGGCTATTGACGCGGAAGCCGACCGTGAGCCCATTGCCTGGGAGGTCGGTGGCGACCAGAGTCTGGGGGCTTTAGTGCGCGACCGCTATGGCGACGAGGTCGTCGATCGGTGTGTGTCAGCCCTTTTGGGTGGGGTGTATTCGTGTGGCGCTGACGATCTCGGGGTCCGGGCGACGGTTCCAGCGCTTGCAGAAGCCCTGGATCAGTTGGCTCGCGACGGACAACCGGTGACGTTGAGTGCGGCCGTCGGCAAGGTCGCTAGTAGCAGCTCCTCGAAGCCTACAGGTACTGCTGCGAAGCCAAGCCCCGTGTTTGGTACGTTCCGCAAGGGCTATGCCACCTTGTACGAACGCTTGGCAGAAGCCACTCGTGCCGAGATTTACTTGGAGACTTTCGTCACCGGTATCCAAGCGGTCACGGGGCAAGGTGGGGCAGCACTCTACCGGTTGACGGGCATGGGGGTCGATGACACGCTTTACGACGCTGTCCTCGTCGCTACCCCGGCACCCATGGCCTCGCGGATTCTTAAGTCACTACCTGGTGCTACTGCGCAGGCAGCCGAACATTTGAGTTCTATCAAATTGGCCAGCTCAGCGGTAGTGGGACTGCGGTTTGCCTCCGACGTGGACCCGGAAGGCGGTGCACTGCCCGAAAACTCCGGAATCCTCGTGGCCGCCGATCAGCCAGGTGTCACTGCGAAGGCCTTCACATTGTCTTCCCGGAAGTGGCCGCATGTGGCTAAGCAGGGCACGATTCTCCGGGCCAGTTTTGGGCGTTTCGGTGACGATGCCATTGCTCGAGCTCCAGAGGATGAACTCGTCGACCATGCTTTGGACGATCTGAAGACGTTGACTGGTTTCGACGGCAGGGCTGCTGGGGTTGAAGAAATCTATACCCAGCGGTGGTTTGGCGGGTTGCCGCGCTATGACCACACCCATATAGAAACCGTGCGTCGTGCTGAACAAGCGCTTGCCGATGCTGATCGCGTAGCAGCGACCGGCGCATGGGCCGGCGGGGTGGGCGTACCAGCGGTTATTGCGCATGCTCGCCGCACGGCCCAGAATTTGGCACAGCAGTTAAACAGCTAAGTTAAACAGCTAAACAGTTACTTGGTTAAGCAGTTAAGCAGTTACCTGGTTAAGCCGTTAGGCGGTTAAGCAGCTCGCCAGCTGGGGTTCCCACTGGTAGCGGGCTCGGTATGCTGCAACGACTATTCGCCAGTTTTAAGAGCTTCGCGTATTCGGCAAGCCCGTAGAATAGAAGCCATGACTGATGACAACACCTCCAAAAATCACCCCGCCAAAAACAACCCCACCGAGAACGATCCTGTCGAGGACAACGCCTCAGAGAACAACACCGCTGCGAATAGCACTGGCCTAAGCGGCGCTGCCCTTAGCGTCGACAAGGGCCAAGCTCAATCCGAAGAATGGTTCCGCCGCGCCGTGGATATCACTCCGGGCGGAGTGAATTCCCCGGCCCGCACGTTTGACGCGGTCGGCGGCACCGCGCGATTTATCGACCACGGCAGAGGCTCGCGGCTTTTCGACGTCGATGGCAATGAATACGTCGACTTGCTGTGTTCCTATGGTCCGGGAATTCACGGAAATGCGCACCCGGAGATCGTCGAGGCCGTCACTCGGGCAGCCGAGAAGGGCCTGGGATTTGGCACCCCCACCACCGGCGAGGTGGAATTAGCTGAATTGATTGCCCAGCGTACGGCCGTCGACAAGGTCCGCCTGGTCAACTCCGGCACCGAAGCCACCATGACCGCGGTGCGATTGGCGCGTGGATTTACGGGCAAGAGCAAGATCATCAAGTTCCAGGGCTGTTACCACGGCCACGTGGATGCCTTGCTGGCTTCTGCGGGTTCGGGCGTGTTGACGTCGTCAAGCCCGGACTCCCCAGGAGTAACCAAGGCGCAGGCATCGGAAACCATCGTCGTGCCGTACAACGACCTGGCAGCTGTGCGGCAGGCTTTCGCGGAAAACGACGGCGAGATTGCGGCCGTGATCGCAGAGGCAGCCGCCGGAAACATGGGCACCGTAGCCCCGGACGACGGGTTTAACCAGGCATTGAAGGATTTGGCGCACGAACATGGCGCGCTGCTGATCCTCGACGAAGTCATGACCGGCTTTCGCACCTCGTATAAGGGCTGGTATGGCATCGACGGGGTAGCTGGCGATTTGGTGACTTTCGGCAAGGTCATTTCTGGCGGTCTGCCCGCTGCGGCCTTCGGCGGACGGCGGGAAATCATGGCGCATTTGGCTCCGGAAGGGCCGGTCTACCAGGCAGGTACGTTGTCCGGAAATCCGGTTGCGGTTGCGGCGGGCACAAAGTCGCTGCAGCTTGCCGACGAATCCCTGTACGAGCGCATTGGCGGGCACGCAGACAAACTCAGCGATATGATTTCCCGGGCGCTGGCGGCCGAAGGCGTCGCGCACAATATTCAGCGGGCGGGCACCATGCTGTCGGTGCGTTTCGCCGAAGGTCAGGGGCGCAACTTCGCTGACATGCAAGCTGCAGATACATTCCGCTTTGGCCCGTTCTTCCACGCGCTTCTGGACAACGGTGTGGTGGTTCCGCCATCAGCTTTTGAGACGTGGTTTGTGAACGATGCCCTGTGCGATGATGACTTTGAGATTCTGGAAAAGGCGCTGGTTCCGGCAGCGAAGGCTGCAGCCCAGGCACAAGCCTAGGTGCGGGGAACAGGGCGTGGGCATTAGCGCTTGACTGCGTATTTGCCTGACTGCGCTGCGCTGGGCTGCAATGCTGTACCAGCCCGCGTGGCCGTGCCAGCCCGCGTTGCTGTGCTAATCCGTGCTGCTACGCTACGCTGCAGTGGTTGTAGAGAAATGACCCTAAAGCCAAAGTTAACCCTCGACAAGCCAACCCCCGACAGGCCAACCCTTGAAAGATGAGGAGAGCTGCTATGCCCACGACCCCGACGAGCCAGCACAACCGAGCGGGCGCAACGAATTCAGAGATTCCGGTGACGATCGTCCATTTGGTGCGCCACGGCGAGGTCTTTAACCCGGGCAAGATTCTTTATGGCCGCATCCCTGGCTACCATTTGTCCTCGCGGGGGCATTCGATGGCAGCCCGAACCGCACAGTCTTTTGCAGACCATGATGTGGCCGTTTTGGCAGCTTCTCCACTGTTGCGTGCACAGCAAACCGCGCAACCAATCGCAAAAGTTACTGGCCTCGATATTGTCGAGTGTCCAGAGGTTATTGAATCGGGTAACGACTTCGAGGGCTTGCGCACCAAAGGCTGGCGCTCGCAATTGTGGAACCCGATTCGTTGGCCGAAGATGTATAACCCGCTTGAGCCGTCCTGGGGTGAGCCGTTCGTTGATATCGCTGACCGGATGATGGGGGCGGTGCATGATCTTCGTCGCAAAGCGGAGGGGCACGAGGCAATTGTGGTCTCGCACCAGCTGCCGATCGTGATGGTGCAGCGCACGGTCCGTGGCCAGGCGTTGGCGCACGCCCCGTGGAACCGGCAGTGCGATTTGGCGTCGGTCACCAGCCTGATCTTCAGCGGCGAGGACATCATCGACATCAGATACTCGACCCCGGCACACGCGATTTAGCCCAATTCCCGACTTGGCTCAGTTGCCATGTTGGGCGATACTAGGGACACTATGAATACGACTTTTGGACCATTCCGACGTGCCCAGGCAGTCTCGCGCACCGCTTCCCGTAGTGTCCCAGCTCGGGCCCCAAAAATTGCCCGGATCGCTACTGCCGTATTGTTGGCAAGCGCATTGCCGTTGACACTTGCGGCGTGCGCGTCGGAAGAGGCCAATAAGAATGCCGTCTCGGATGTAGGCGGAACCTTCGAATTCCACACCCCGGGTGGCCAGACCGAGATTTTCTACGAGGAATCCGAACGCCAACCGATCGCGAACCTGCGCGGCCCGTCGTTAATGGATGAAGGCGAGACGCTCTCGCTGGAGGATTTCGCAGGCGAAGTCGTCGTTTTGAATTCCTGGGGCCAATGGTGTGCCCCGTGCCGCGCGGAGGTCGATGACTTGCAACGTGCGCACGAAAAACTCACCGAATCTGGCGGGACGGTTTTGGGCATCAACGTCCGCGATTATAACCAGACCATTTCCCAGGATTTCGTCAAAGATAACGGCGTGACCTACCCGTCGATTTATGATCCGCCGTTCCGTTCTGCGGCAGCGATGGGTGGTATCCCGACCTCGGTGGTGCCGACGACCATCATCCTGGACAAGCAGCACCGCCCGGCAGCCGTTTTCCTGCGCGAGGTCACTGACCAGGACATTTTGGATGCAGCTTTGCCGCTTCTCGACGAAAGCTAGCCGGCGTTCTTCCCTATGGAGCTTATGAACATTTTCACCACCGCAGCCGACGCTACTGCCGTAGTTAACGTGACTGCCGCAGCTACCACCGGCGCAGCCTCGTCTGCCTCCACTTTCGCCGACGCCGCCGCCAGCGGTCCGCTGATCCTTGGAGTGCTCGCCGCGGCCCTGGCTGGACTGGTGTCTTTCGCCTCCCCGTGCGTCGTCCCGCTGGTGCCGGGCTATATCTCGTACCTTGCGGGCGTGGCCGGGGGATCGGTGGAAGCAGATGAGAAGTTCGGCGTCCGCGTCGCCAAGCGTCGCCAATGGGCCGTGGTTGGAGCCTCTCTGCTGTTTATCGCCGGTTTCACGGTGGTTTTTCTGCTGGCCACCGTATCTGTTTTTGGTGCTTTGAGTGCCATCAACGCCAACGCGGAAACCCTGCAGCGGGTGGGTGGCATCATCACGATCCTGATGGGCGTGGTGTTTTTGGGCGGCGTGAAATTCCTGCAGCGGGATACTCGTGCGCAGCCGAAGAAATGGAGCACCTGGGCGGGGGCACCGCTGCTGGGCGGCGTGTTCGCGCTGGGATGGACCCCGTGCCTGGGCCCGACGCTGGCGGCGATCATTTCAATTTCGGCAGGCACAGAAGGCAGTACCGCCGCCCGCGGTGCCATCATGATCATTGGTTATTGTTTGGGGCTGGGCTTGCCGTTTGTGTTGTTTGCACTCGGTTCAGCGAAGGCGATGCGCTCGATCGACTGGCTGCGCAAGAATTCGCGCACCATCCAGATCACCGGTGGTGTGCTCATGATCCTCGTCGGCCTCGCTCTGGCTACTGGCTTGTGGGCGGAGTTCATCAACTACATCCGGCAGTGGACCGTGGATTATGGGACGACGTTGATTTAGCCGAACTCCGGACCCACTACTCGCACCCCAGCACCTCGACCCCGTAAGGAGCACCACCGTGCACCAAACCGCGCAACCAGAGCAACCAGCGCAGACGACCCAGGCAGCGCAGCAAGCGCGCAAAACCTGGCTGCCCTGGCTCTGGCTGAAAAAAGCCTGGCACTGGCTGACGAGTATGCGCACGGCTTTGGTGCTGCTGTTTCTGCTGGCCATCGCGGCGGTGCCCGGAGCGTTGTTGCCGCAGCGCTCGCTCAACGAGGAAAACGTCAACGAGTACATCGAGAATAACGGCAAACTGGCCGAAGTCTACGATACGCTGCAGCTTTTCGACGTCTTCCAGTCTTCGTGGTTCATCGCAATTTTCACGTTGCTGGCGGCGTCGTTGGTCGGCTGTATTATTCCCCGCAGCATTGACCACTACAAGGCGTGGAAGGCGCGCCCGACTCGCGCCCCGCGCTACCTGCATCGGATGCCGCACCACCACACCGGGCAACTGGATAAACCGCTTGCCGACGCCCGCGCCGAAACCTTAGGGCTGCTGCGCCGGTGGCGGATCGCGGAATTCAGCGCCGAGGACGACCGCGCGGGCAAGGCCTCGATCTCTGCGGAGCGCGGCTATGGTCGCGAGCTGGCGAACCTTCTGTTCCATATTTCGCTGGTCGCCATTTTGATCACAGTGGCTGCTGGCCGCATGGTCTACTACGAAGGCCAGGTCATTATCGTGACCGAGTCGGGCAGCTATGACGATGCGGTCCAGGTCGACCAATCGACGGAGTTCTGCAATGCTTCGGTTTCTAGTTACGATTCCTTCCGCGCTGGACCGCTTTTCGACGGCACCGGGCTGAACCCTTTCTGCTTTATTGCTCACAATTTCCAGGCTGATTATTTGCCGAGCGGCCAGGCTGAAATGTTTAGTTCGGATGTTTCCTATGCCAGCGGTGATGATATTTTCTCGGATCCGGAAACCTGGCAGGATTACCAGCTGCGCGTGAACGAACCGCTGCGGCTGAACAATGATCGCGTGTATCTGCAGGGCCACGGTTTTGCCCCGACGTTCACGGTGAAGTGGCCGAACGGCGAATCCCGTACCCAGACTTTGCAGTTCCGTCCGGACGATTTGGTGAATTTCTTGTCTTCGGGTGCGATGCGTTTTGACCCGCCGGCTGGGATGTATCCGGATCTGTATGAGCGCCGCCAGAACCAGATTGCGCTGCAGGGCCTGTTCGCGCCCACGGCTGACTGGCAAGGTGAAACTGGCGAGCTGTTGACGTCGTCGTTCCCGGAGATGCGGGACCCGGCAGTGGCCATCGATGTGTACCGCGGCGATGCGGGCTTGGACACGGGTATCGCGCAGTCGATTTTTGATCTGGACCAGACCTTGATCCACAGTGGCCAGTTGCAGAAACTGGAACGGGTGAACTTGGAAGTTGGCGAGTCGATCACGCTTGACGACGGCACCGAGCTCACCTTCGATGGGGCCTCGGAGTTTGCGAACTATCAGATTTCGCACGATCCGTTCCAGCGCTGGGTTTTGCTCGCGACGATCGTGATGTTGGCCTCGCTGGTCGGTTCGCTGGTGATCAAGCGTCGCCGGATCTGGGTGCGGTTTACCGATAACGGCGACGGCACCACCGGTATCGAGATGGCTGGTTTGGCCCGCACCGACCGCGCGGGCTGGGGAGAAGAGCTGGATAAGATCTACCGCACGCTGTTTGGTTTGCCCGATCCAGAAGATGTAGAAGAAGACGAGTTGTATTCCCGGGATTAGCTCCAACGAACCGCAGTAATTAACCTCAGTAATCAACCGAAAGTATTATGTCGGCCCTATCATTAGTTGAGGCATGGGGCTGGTCTGCGGTAACTTGAAACGGAAATGTTTCCTGAGTTTTTGTGCTGGTCAACCCACGCAGCCAGCACTACCAAGACTGCCCGCGAGCCTGCGGGCACAATGCTGGAAACGTCGACATCACGATAGGAAATTGTGAATTAATGCTTGCTGATAACACGTTGTCCAACTTCTCGGACCTGATGTTTCGGACGTCATTTGTCATTTATGCGATCGCGCTGATCGTCGGTCTCGTTTTTTATGTGAAGGTGCAAGGCGTTATCGATGCGCGTCGTCAGCGCGAGAATGCCGAGTCGCAGGCGGACGAACAAGCTGGCATCGAATCTGACAAAGCCCATTCCGAGCTGCAAATGGCGACTGCCGCAAGCTCCCAAGCACGAGCAGGGCAAGAGCTAGAACAACCTGCGAGTTCGGGGCCTGCCGCACGCGATTCGCTTGTCGACGGTGGCAGCGAAGCCGCCGGGGTCAAGAACGTCGACAAGCCAAGTAAGTCGCTTGCAGAACTCGAAGCCGGCGCCCGCAAGTGGTCGGGAATGGCGCAGACGCTGATCTGGCTGGGCATTATCATCCACGCCGGTACCGTGCTCACACGCGGTATGGCTACTAGTCGTTTTCCGTTCGGCAATATGTATGAGTACTCGCTCATGCTGACACTGCTCACCATGGTCGTCGCCGCGATCGTGATCAGCCAACGCCAGGAATGGCGAGTGTTGTGGCCGTGGTTGATGATCCCGGTGGTCATTTTGATGTTCGTCGGCGGTTCGCAGCTGTATGCGGAGTCTGCACCTTTGGTGCCGGCGCTGCGGTCGTTCTGGTTGCCGATCCACGTCGGCATCGTTGTGTTGGGCGGTTCCATCGGCATGGTTTCGGGCATGGCGTCGCTGTTGTATTTATTGCGACGTTGGCAGCCCAAGGGTCAGGAACGCGGTGGCATCCTCGGGGCAATAGTGAAGCCATTGCCGAGCGCGAAGAAGCTCGATGGCCTGGCATATAAATCGGCCATCGTGACGTTGCCCGTGCTTGGTTTAGGAATCGTGCTGGGCGCGATTTGGGCCGAAGCCGCGTGGGGACGGCCCTGGAACTGGGACCCGAAAGAAACCGTGTCACTGATCTCCTGGATCCTCTATGCCGCCTACCTGCACGCTCGTGCAACCGCCGGGTGGCGTGCGATGCGTGCGGCATGGATCAACATCGTGGCCTTGGCGACAATGATCTTCAACTTCTTCTTCATCAATATGGTGGTCTCGGGGCTGCACTCTTACGCTGGGTTGACGTAGCCTTCAACGCTTCAACGTCTTTAAAGTTCTTTGACGTCTTTAAAGTCTTTCGGCGTTTTAAGGTCCTTCAGCGTCTTTAAGGGTTAAGTAGCAGGAAATGTGTCCGTTTTTCGGGCTGGGGAGTGGGCATTTAGCTGGGTGGCCCAACGACCAAGTGCCAGGTGGCAGGCCGCCGGTGGCAGGCCGCTAGTTGGCCCGGCTGCGGCGGTTTTATTGGCCGTTGGTTTTCTTATCGTCTGGATTGCCAGGATCTTTCGGGTTATCTGAACCCTTTGTTTGACCTGACCCCTTTGTTTGACCCGATTCCTTCGCGTCGCCCTGTTCACGGCCACGTTCACGAGATTGGCGCTGTTGCTCTTGTTCTTGCCGACGACGTTCCTTGAACCGGTTTTTCTCGATGTTCCATAGGAACTCTTCATCATCATCTGGACCTTTGATGGCAGGTCGTTGAGCCGAAGAGGTCGCCTGGCGGTTCTGGTTCCATGAAGCTGGGCCAAAGGCCTTCCATACCAAGACAGCGGCCAAGACAACTAGAGCTAATAAGATCAGCTTTCCCATACGCACTATTTTACGGCACGATTGGGGCGATTTAGGATGAACCTTGTGACTAATCAACCAGACAACAATGGCGCACGAACCGGCAGCCAGGCCGACAGGCAGCTCGGCACTCCGGATGGTACCGATCCAAATGGTGCCGGTGCAGCCAGCAGCAGCTCGAACGCCGGCGATCACGCAAATATGACTTCCCGCGATGAATCTTTGCGCGACTCAGCACCGAGCGAAGAGCCCCAGCTTGACCCGCAAACTCGCAAACAAGCGAGCCGCGCGATGCTGAAATACGGGGGCGCGCGTTTGGGGCTTTTCCTGGGGCTTACCATCGTGATTCAGGCGTTGGCAGTCCTCATCGGAGCACAAGTGCCGTTGGTGGTGTCTGCGCTTCTGGCTCTGTTGGTGGCGCTGCCGCTGTCGATGTTGATCTTCAAAAAACTCCGGATTGAAACCACACAGGCCGTCGCCAAGCTGGCGCAGCAGCGCAAGGCACGCAAGGAGTGGGTCAACCGAGAACTGGCCGGACGGTAGCCAGACGTCCCGGCTGGTCATTAGCAGACGCGCACCGGCCGCTAGATTGACCTAGCCAGCCGCCAACAAGCGCGCTAACCGCCGAAAATCCCCGCTACGACGGCCATGACGGGCAGAGAAGCGAACGTCGTCAAGAATACGGTGTCGCGGGTAACGGCCAGGCCTTTTTGGTAGGTTGCGGCGTAGTTGTAGACGTTTTGCGCCGTCGGCAAGCATGCGAGGATGACGGCGACGTAGAGGTGGTCGTCGGAAAGCCCCAAGGCCATGCCAGCTAACCAGGCAAATAACGGCATGAGCACGAGCTTCATGGCGGTGGCGGTGATGACGGCTGGGCGATCGGCTGGGTCGTCCAGGATGTGAATTGATGTCAGCGAAGCACCGAAGCTGATCAAGATCATCGGGATGGATGCGCCACCGATAATCGAGATGGGTTCGAGCACAACCTCGGGGATTTCCAGGCCGGTGAGAGCGACGACCATGCCGCCGATTCCCGCGAGTACCAGGGGAGAGCTAAAGCCAGACCGGATACCGTCGAAGATTTTGGCGCTGCGGGTGCGCCCATGGCCGTCGCTGAGTGCGGCCAAGATGAAGGGCGTGAAAAACACCATCTGCAGCATCAGAATGGAAATCACCCAGCTCGCTTCACCCACGACGTAGATGCTGACGGGCAGCCCAATGTTGACTGAGTTGAAATAGAAAGATGACGCCGCGCCCATGGTGGTCGTCGGCACATCGTTGGGGAAAAACAGCCGGGAGGCGATGATGTAGCTGGCGCCGGTGAGCAAGCTGGAGGCGACGACGGCAGCCAGCACCGGAGAAAATAGCGTTTGCGGGTCGGAGGTTGCGAGCGAGGAAAACAGCAGGCAGGGGGTGGCCGCATAAAAGGCAGTTTTGTTGAGCACCAGCCGTTGGGAGTCGTTGCCGATGACGCCGAACTTGGAAAGGCCGTAGCCGACCGCGATGATCGACAAAATGATTGTGAATGCGGTGATCACACCCGCCATATGTGCCCTCCCTGTGGGCTTGCTTCCGCCGTCAATTCCGTTATAGCTCGCAGGCTAGGCCAATGCCAGTGCCGCAAACATCAGCACCGACCACAAGGCCATTGTGCGGCCAGTCAGCGCCAGCACGGCGATGAGCTCCACCCCGCGCGCCCCGGAATGGACGCGGTGCAGCGCCTTGAGAGCCCAGTAACCGGAAATAAACGCGATCCAGGTGGCAGGGAAAGCGAAAACGCCGACCAAAAAGGTCACGATATAGGGCACAATCAGCAACACGGTGTAGAGCTTGCGTGAAAGCGAATCTCCGAGGATCACCGCTAGGGTGCGTTTGCCCGCTGGCTTGTCGGTGGCGATGTCGCGAATGTTGTTGGTCAGATTCACCGCCGAGGACATCGCTCCCACGGAGATGGCCAACACAATGCCGAGTTCGGATACAGCACCGGCTTGGGTATATTCCGTTCCCAGCACGGCGATCAGCCCGAAGAAGATGAAGATTGCGACCTCACCGAGCCCCCGGTAACCGTAAGGGCGCTTGCCGCCGGTATAAAACCACGCCCCGGCCAGACAGAACGCGCCGACCAGGAGCAGCCACCAGGCTGAGAGCAGCGCCAGGATGAGACCTGCAACGCCGGCGACGCCAAAGGAGATGAACGCGGCTTTTTTCACAGCCGCTGGGCGCGCCAACTTGCTGGCGGTCAACCGGGTGGGGCCGGTGCGTTCGTCGTCAGTGCCGCGAATCCCGTCCGAATAATCGTTCGCGTAATTGACCCCGATCACCAAGGCCCAAGCTACGATCAGCGCCAACAAGAACGCGAAAAATCCGCCCGAATTCTGATACATCGCAGCGCCGGTTCCGGCCAAAACCGGTGCGAACGCATTCGGCCACGTATGCGGGCGTGCCGCCTGGATCCAATCGCGGGGAGTGGCCGAATATGTTGTAGCGCTCATGTATTCATTGTGCGCTATGGAGATTGGCATTCACAATTGTCAATGGGGTGGGTGTGCAGCAGGGCCCTGGCGTGCTGTTTTGGTTGTAACTCGCGACCTCGCGGGACTGCGGGCTAAGCGACGACAGCCCTAGACTGGCAAGTATGAGCGAAAAACATTCGGATCCAGCACAGCCACAGCAACCCCATCTGGTGACCCTCGGCAACTCGCGACCTAGCGCAACCGAGCCCCTACGCGTGTTCCCGATTGGGCTGGGCTGTACCGGCATGACCCCGCACTCTTACCCGGATTCGCCCCGCCGCGCGGAAATGATCGAGGTGCTGCGCACCGCCGCCGAGTGGGGCGTGGATTTCTTCGACACCTCCGAGATCCAGGGCCCGTACACCGGTGAAAAGTTGCTTGGCGACGCGTTTGCCGAGACCATTGCCCAGACCACTGCCGAGACCATTGCCCAGACCACTGCCGAGACTACTGCCCAGCCCAGTGCCCGGGCCGCCGGCCCCACGATCGCCACCAAATTCGGCTGGAATATCGAGAACGGCCAACCCACCGGCGAGGTGAATTCTCGCCCGGAGACCATCCGTCGCGTCGCTAAGGAATCGGCTCACCGCCTGGGCGTCGAGCGCCTCGATTTGTTCATGCAGCACCGCGTTGACCCGCAGGTGCCCATCGAAGAGGTCGCCGGAACCGTTGGCGAGCTTGTCGACGAAGGCCTGGTTGCCCATTTCGGTTTGTGTGAGGCCTCCGCCGCTACCATCGCCCGGGCCCACCGCGAGTTCCCGGTCACGGCCGTCGAGAGCGAATATTCGCTGTGGTCGCGAGGCGTGGAAGAATCCGTGCTGCCAACCTGTGCCGAGCTAGGCATCGGTTTTATCGCCTACAGTCCACTGGCCAAAGGGATGCTCTCGGGTCAGGTGAGCGAACCAAATGCGGAGTCCAACAGCCCACGGTTGCACCCGCAGAATTTCGCGCAAAACCAGCGCAACGCTGAGCGGATTGCAGAAATCGCCCGCCGCTACGATGCCACCGCCGCCCAGCTCGCTTTGGCCTGGTTGCTGGATCGCGGCGCGCAGCACCCAGCCGGCATGCTGGTATTACCAGGCAGTATTAACCCGGCGCGCATACGCGAGAACCTGGCCGCCGCCAATCTGCAGCTTGCCGACGACGATCGCCAGTTGCTGGATAATCTCTTGGAGACCCATCCGGTGGCTGGGCAGCGTTACGTCGACAAGCATTTGCGGTTTATCGACAAAGACTAGCCGCGCCGCCGGAACAACTCCGCGACACCATCCCGGTGCAGTTTGCCCAGGGAGGTGCGGGGCAGTTCCTCGACGCGCAGCAGCTCCTTCGGCAGTTGCCAGCGGGGCAGCTCATAGAGCGCATCGAAAATGTCGCCCACCTCGGCGGTTCCCTCATAAGCGGCCATGATGGCTTGGCCGAAGCGGCGATCTTCGACCCCGACGACGCAAGCTCCAGTGACCCCAGGAACGGCCAGGAGCTCATTTTCGATGACTTCTGGGTGCACCTTCAGGCCCCCGGTGGTGATGACGGCATCCAAGCGGCCGGTGACTTCCAGGCGCCCGTCGGTGATGCGCCCGCCATCGGAGGTGGCGAACCAGCCGGGCCAGTCGGGGTGGGCGAAAGCTTCGTGGCCCGGCATGTTGCGGTAGCCCGCGGCGATGGTCGCCCCGCCGAGCATGATGCGCCCAGATTCCACTGCGACGGAGCTGCATGCCAGGGGGCGCCCGTCGTAGATGCAGCCGCCTGCGGTTTCGGCGCTGCCGTAGGTGGTGACGAGGTTGATGCCCAGCTTGCGCGCAGATTCCGCCAGTTGTGGGTTGAGTGCGGCCCCGCCGATGAGGATCGCGTCGAAGCGGCGCAGCGCGGTGATACCTTCGAGCGTGTCGACGGCTTTATCGAGCTGCATGGGGGTCAGCGCCGTGTACATGGGTTCGCGACTACCTGGGCGTTTCCCGTCCCGGGCGTGATCTAAGTATTCGGCGGCGGCAGCAAATTCGGGGATGCGGAAGCCATGGGAAAGATCCAGACACACGGGATCGACCCCGGCGACTAGGCTGCGCACCAGCACTTGGATTCCCGCGATGTGATAGGCAGGCAAGGCCAGCAGCCAGTGCCCGGGTCCGCCGAGTGCCTGGTGGGTCGCATCGGCCGAAGCCACCAGATTCGCGGCCGTCAGCTGCGCGCCTTTCGGGGTGCCCGTCGAACCCGAGGTGGGTACGACCAGGGCGATGTCGGGATCGATGGGCTGGCCGACGCGCTGCGAGGAATACAGCAGCTGCGCCCGCGCGCGGTCGTCAGCGGGGACTGGTAGGTAGTGCGCTTGGCCAGCGATGGCGGCTTCGAGGTCGTCGAGAATCGCGCCGGGATCGTCGAGCCGGACCGGAAGTGCGGTGAGGACAGGGTGTGGGCGAGAATGTGGGTTAATGCCAGGGCTAGATCCGGCAGCAGAGCCAGCACCGACGCCGGAGCCAGGGCCAGTTACCGGGCCCCTCCCACCCCCCGGAGACCTAGTAGTAATAAGGAAACTCCTCCCAATTCGGGTCGCGTTTTTCCAAGAACGCTTCTTTACCTTCCACAGCCTCATCGGTCATATACGCCAGCCGGGTGGCTTCCCCGGCAAAGACCTGCTGGCCGGCCAAGCCGTCGTCGGCAAGATTGAAAGCGAATTTGAGCATGCGCTGCGCCGTCGGCGATTTGGAGTTGATCTCGCGCGCCGCCTGGATGGCCTCGGCTTCCAACTCAGCGTGGTCGGCGACGATATTGACCGCCCCCATCTTCATCATGTGCGTGGCATCGTAAGCCCGGCCCAAGAAGAAGATCTCGCGGGCGTTTTTCTGCCCCACCATCTGCGCCAGGTACGCAGAACCATAACCGGCATCGAAGCTGCCCACGTCGGCGTCGGTCTGTTTGAACCGCGCATGCTGGCGGGAGGCGATCGTCAAATCGCAGACCACGTGCAACGAGTGCCCGCCACCGGCAGCCCAACCGTTGACCACCGCGATGACTACCTTCGGCATCGTGCGAATCAGCCGCTGGACTTCCAGGATGTGCAGCCGCCCGCCTTCGACCTTCTCCCGTGCGGCATCGACGCCGGATTCATCGGCACCGGTGACGTCCGAATCATGGCTAGTGGCATAACGGTAGCCGGAGCGCCCCCGAATCCGCTGGTCACCACCGGAGCAGAAGGCCCAACCGCCATCTTTCGGCGACGGCCCGTTGCCCGTCAGCAACACCGTGCCCACGTCGGGGCTGCGCCGGGCGTGGTCGAGTGCCCGGTAGAGCTCGTCGACGGTGTGCGGGCGGAACGCGTTGCGCACTTCGGGGCGGTCGAAGGCGATGCGCACGATTCCGTCGCGGCGGGTGTTGCCTACGTGGCGGTGGTAGGTGATGTCGGTCAAGTCGGCGAATCCGTCGACGGTGTGCCATTGGCTGGGGTCGAACGGGTTGGCCTCGCTGTTTGGGTTGGCGGAGTGCGCCGCGCCACTTGAGCTGACCGCGCCGTCGCTGTTGTCTGGATGGTGAGGGGTGGTATTCATGCCCTTCAGTCTAGCTAGGCTTAGGTGCATGATTTTTTCCGAACACGATGATCTGCCTACCCCAAGCGGGCTTCCTACCCCAGGCGGGCTGCCGCCCCTCGACGATATTCTCGAGCGCGCCCACGTCGTTTCCTTGCCCATGGCGGTGAAGTTCCGCGGCCTGCACCAGCGCGAGGTGGTGCTTGTCGACGGTCCAGCTGGTTGGGGAGAATTCGCCCCGTTTGCCGATTACTCCGTCCGTGAGACCGCGCCGTGGCTGCGCTCTGGTCTCGAGGCCGCCTACCAGGGATTTCCTACCCCACAGCGGGACTATATCGAGGTCAATGCCACGGTTCCCGCCGTCGATCCCGCCCGTGTGCCCGAGGTGCTTTCCCGCATGCCGGGTGCGCGCTGCGTCAAGGTGAAAGTAGCCGAGCCGGGTAAGGATTTCCGGGCAGCGCTTGCCGACGACATCGCCCGGGTGTCCGCGGTTCGCGATGAGCTCGCGGGCGTGCCGGGCGCGCGCATCCGCGTGGATGCCAACGGCGCGTGGACGGTGGAACAGGCAATCGAGGCGGTCTCGGCTTTGGCGCCATTGGATTATGTTGAGCAGCCGTGCGCCACTCCGGAGGAGCTGGCGGAGGTGCGCAGCCAGCTGATGCGCCGCGGGATCTTCGTCCGGGTCGCGGCTGACGAGAGTATCCGGCGGGTGGAAGATCCGTACCGGGTAGCGGATTTGCAGGCGGCGGATGTGGCCGTCGTCAAGGTTGCCCCGCTGGGTGGGGTGCGCCGGGTGTTGCAGCTGAGTGCGGATCTGCGCGCGCGCCACATGGATGTCACGATCGCTTCGGCTTTGGATAGCGCGGTCGGGATTAATGCTGGGTTGGCGGCGGTGGCGAGTTTGCCGAAGCTCAATGACGACGAGGAGATTGACGTTGCCCCGGCCCCGGCTGGCTTGGCGACGGGATCGTTGTTTCTTGAGGATGTCGCAGCTCCGCGCACGCTTGTCGACGGCATGCTTCCGACCGCGCCGGTGACGCCGGATGCTGATCGCTTGGCTGCGTTGGCCGCGGATGGCGCTACCCGTGATTGGTGGTTGGACCGGTTGCGTGCGGCCTATCGCGAACTGCAGCAGGCCGGGCGCTAACCGTCGGAAGGTTACTGTCCGGCAGGTTACTGCCACTGACCTGTGTACGAACCGTCGATGGGCCACGGCCCGGAAGTCTTCGTCGACAAGCAAGCGGGTAGCGTGTTGGGCGTTGTTATTTGCTCACTTCTGGCCACGTTATTTGCACGCCTCTGGCCTGCGCATATCTATCTAGGTCGCGACCTAGAGCAGCCTGCGTGCAATCTGCGTGATGATGCTGCAGCCCTTAGACTGGAGGGTATGCCTTCTTCCCGTGAACCAGCCCCTGCACCCGGCCCCACCGCTACCCAGGTCCCGACCGCCGTACATATTCACGACGCCCACCTGCACAACCTGCGCCACATTGATGTGACCATCCCGCATGGCAAGCTGGTGGCGTTTACGGGAATCAGTGGTTCGGGTAAGTCCTCGTTGGCTTTCGGCACGATTCACGGCGAAGGCCAACGTAGTTATCTGGAGTCGGTGGCCCCGTTCGCGCGTAGGCTGATCAGCCAGGCCACGGATCCGCAGGTGGGTTCCGTAGAAGGCCTCTCGCCAACCGTGGCGCTGCAACAGCAGACCACCGCACCGGGGGCGCGTTCAACGGTCGGCACTATTAGCTCCACGTCGAACATCGTTCGGCTGCTGTATTCCCGGTGTGGCGACTACAGCAGGCTTGCCGACGGGGTCGCTCCTACCGACGGTGCCTCTGGTGCGCACACCCCGGACGGGGAGACAACCGAGCCCATTACCCGGCTGAATTCTGATTCTTTCAGCCCGAATACCGCCGAGGGCATGTGCCCGGAATGCCGCGGTACGGGCACGAAATTCGTCGCCACGGAAGCTTCGATGGTGCATGAACCGGAGATGTCCATCCGCGACGGTGCGATCACGGCCTGGCCTGGGGCGTGGGCTGGGAAGAACTTCCGCGATATTCTCGAAGCCTTAGGCTATGACATCGACCGGCCGTGGCGCGAGCTTGCCGACGCCGACCGCGAATGGATCCTGTTTACCCGTGAGCGCCCCGTCGTCGAGATCGTGCCGCACCGTGGTGCTGACCAGATCCAGCGGACCTATCAGGGCACCTGGCGCAGCGTCGCGGAATATCTGTATAAGACCCTGCGTGAGACGGAGTCGGATTCGCTGCGTCGTCGTACTGAGTCGTTCCTGGAGTCTCATACCTGCAGTAATTGTGACGGCGCGGGGCTGCAGCCGGTTGCTTTGCAGGTGCGCTACCTAGGGGTGGCGATTAATGAGTTGAACTCGTGGTCGTTGGAATCGCTGCATGCGGCCTTGTGCCGGCGGCAAGAAGAACTAGGCGCTGGCGAGGCCGGGCCCAGCCGCACTGCCCAAGATGACGCCGAAGCCCTGTTGCTCACCCAGATCATCCCGCCGCTAGCTGCAGCCCTGGAACTCGGGCTCGGCCACCTGAGTTTGGATCGTGCCGCACCGACTCTTTCGGCGGGTGAGCTGCAGCGCCTACGCCTGGCATCCCAGCTGCATAGCTCGCTGTTCGGCGTGACCTATATTCTCGACGAACCCACCGCTGGCCTGCATCCGCAAGAACGCGCTGCCGTGCTTACCGTCATCCGTCGGCTGTTGGCGGCCGGAAATAATGTGTTCGTCGTCGAGCACGACATGGATTTTGTGGCTGCTGCCGATTACCTCATTGATATTGGCCCATATGCCGGCGATGGGGGAGGCATGGTGGTTTATGCTGGCCCGCCCCAAGAGCTTGTCGACGCCACTAGGGCTGGCGCGTCAACAGCAGAACCGGATGCAGAGTCGGCTGCAGAGTCTGATTCTGGGCCAACTGCCGCTCCCACGGCCCGTGCCCTGGCACACCGCGAACTTACCCTCGCCGATGCTCCGCGAACGGCCACTGGCCACCTCGAACTGCGTGGGATCAACCACCGCAACCTGCGCCAGCTGGATCTTGAAGTCGGGCTGGGCCAGTTCACGGCGGTTGCTGGAGTCTCCGGTTCGGGCAAGTCAACGCTGGTGACGGACGTCGTCGCCAAGCGAGCAACGGAGCACCCAGATCTCAGCCGCGTCGTGATGATCACTCAGAAACCGATTGGTCGTACCCCGCGCTCGACGCTGGCAACCTACACCGGCATATTCGATCGCATCAGGAGTATCTTTGCCGCGCAGGCGCGCCGGGATGGTCGCGATGCCAAGAAATGGAATGCTTCGCGGTTTTCCTACAACACGAAAAAGGGGCAGTGCCCGGAATGCTCCGGGGCGGGCCACATCGAGGTTGAGTTGGTGTTTTTGCCGGGCACGTACACGGTGTGTCCGCGGTGTCAGGGCGGGCGCTTCAATGACGAGGCGTTGTCGGTGCGCTGGCACGATCGCACAGTCGCCGATATCTTACGGTTGCGGGTTGCCGAGGCCATGGAGTTCTTCCGTGGGCTGATTTCGCCTGACACCAATGCCTCGGCCCCGAACACCAACCATCCAGATGAAAGCCAGATCAAGCAGGTGATCCGCGCCCTCGAGGTGTTGGACGAGCTGGGGTTGGGTTATCTCCGGTTGGGTCAGGGTGCGCCGGAATTGTCGGGTGGTGAGGCCCAGCGCATCAAGTTGGCGACCGAGTTGCAGCGGGTGCATAAAAAGTCGAGCCTCTATGTTCTCGATGAGCCAACCATGGGGCTGCATCCGCACGATAGCGCCAAGTTGTTGGATAAATTGGAAGCGCTTGTCGACGATGGCGCCACCGTCGTCATTGTTGAGCACAATCTGGAGGCCTTGGCGCGAGTGGATCGCGTCGTCGAGCTGGGCCCTGGTGCGGGAGCTGCTGGAGGTCGCATCCTAGCGGAGGTTTCACCTGCTCAACTGGCAGAAAAAGATACGGCTACCGGGCGGGCCTTGGCGAAGCGTCTGCGCTAAACGGTCACTGGCTGGGTGAGATGTCTACACTAGGCCTAAGCCCTGAGGAGGATTGATGACACCGAATTCTGGCAAATACGGCAATTCTGGCCATCGCGGTAATAGCAATAGCGCCAACAGTGCCAACAGTGCCAACAATGCCAACAGCGCCAACAACGATCGCACGGAGTACTTCGGCTCCAATGACCGCACGGAGTACTTCGGTTCGAGCGAAAGCACCCAATACATCGATCGGCCGCAGTACAACCGGACCCAGCAGGGCCATTCACAGAGCGATCGTTCGCAGCACGACTACTCGCAACAGCAGCGCCCGCAGCAGCATTTCCCGGACCAGAATCAGCAGGCCTATCCGCAGACCCAGCAGTATCAGGGGCAGCAATACGGCGAGCAGTATCAGGGGCAGCAATACGGCGAGCAGTATCAAGGCCAATATGCCGACCAATACGGTCAGCAATATGGTCAGCAACAATACGGTCAACAGCAGTACGGCCAGCAACAATACAGCCAGGCCTATAACCCTGCTTATGCCCCGCAACCGGCGCAGGCCCAACAGGGTCAGCAAGCGCAGCAAGCCCAGGCAAGCTCTGGTGGTTCAAGCTCGTGGCAAATGCTGCTCGGTATCGTCTCTGGTTTGGCATTGCTACTGGCCATCGTGTTTTTCTTCTTGTGGCGCTCGGCAGATGACCGACCTGCTACGCCTCCAAATCCTGCGACGGTGACATCCACCCAGACCGAAGAGGTCAACGTGACCGTGACGGAACCAACCACGATCGTCGAAGAGCCCGCAGCACCCGAGGGTGGCGGCAGCTGGCGTGATCAGATCCCAACTGAGGTTCCAGAAGAGCTATTGCCACCGGAAGGCGAGGAATTCGACCTGCGCACGTGGTTGAGTAATATTTTCGGCTAGCCACTCGCCCGTGCATTGCAGATGCCTGAGATGCCCATGCACTGCAGATGCCTGTTAACTTCACATGCCCATGCAGTTCGTATGCCCGGCACCCCGCATCCCGCCCTTGAGCAACCCCCCAACCCGAGTAGGAGACCATGGCCGCAGCCCCGCAAGACCCGCAATCCCCGCAAACCCAATCCAGCCTCGATTCGCAGCCGGAGTCCGTCCAGCTTGCACACCACGTTGCTGCCCGCCTTGCGGAGTTTGCCACCGATGTCGTGCTCTGCCCGGGCTCACGCAACGCCCCGTTGTCGCTGGCTGTGATCGCCCACCCGGGCCTGCGCGTGCACGTGCGTGTCGACGAACGCAGCGCGTCCTTCCTCGCGTTGGGCCTGGCGCGGGTGCAGCAACGACCGGTCGCGGTGGTGATGACCTCAGGTTCCGCGGTTGCCAACTGCCTGCCCGCCGTCGTCGAGGCCGCCCATTCGCACACCCCGCTCGTGGTGTTGAGTGCGGATCGCCCGCAGCGTCTCGTCGGCACGGGCGCGTCCCAGACGATCCAGCAGCAGGGGCTTTTCGCGACGGTCACCGAGACCACCCAGATCACCACTGTCGACGATCTGCCGGCCATGACCGAGCGCCTGTCCAGCCAGCGCGTTGCCCACATCAATGTCGCCTTTGATACGCCGCTGGTGGGAACAGAGCTTGCCGACGAGCTGGCGAACCCAGAGCCTGCCGACGATCCCACTGCCACCGAATCGACCCCAGAACCGGCCCCCGAACCGGCCACTGAGCCGCCACAGACCGCCCCAATTCCACCGTCCGATCCCGCGCACCCGGCCCGCCGTCGACAAGCATCCTGGAAAGACCACGGTGAGCTCACCGTCGACCTGTCGAAACCGACACTCGTGATCGCCGGTGATGAGGCCTGGCGTGTTGACGGTCTCGAGGATGTCCCCACGATTGCCGAGCCCAGCGCCCCGGCTCCGTATGTGCCGGTCCACCCAGCCGCAGCCGCGATTTTTGCGAAGGCGGATGCCGAGGTCGGCGATTATTATGTGCGCACCAAACCCGCCCAGGTCATCGTCGTGGGGCATCCGACGTTGCACCGCCGCGTGATGGGGCTGATCACCGATCCGGACATCGAGGTCATGGTGTTATCGCGCACCGAGGATTTCCTCAGCCTGCGTGATGGCAACGAGGCCCGCGGTACCCGCGTGAAGACCACCGGAGAGCCCACCCGTGAGTGGCTCAAGGTCTGCGAAGCGGCCTCGTCGTTGGCGGTGCAAGCTGTGCGCGATGTGCTTGACGACGACGCCCACGGCTTCACGGGCCTGCACGTCGCAGCCGCGGTTACCGATACTTTGGCCGTCGGCGACACGGTGTTCGTCGGCCCGTCGAACCCGATCCGGGATGTCGCTTTGACCGGGTTGCCCTTCGACGGCGTCGATACGTATTCGCCGCGCGGGGCCGCTGGCATCGACGGCAATATTTCCCAGGCGATCGGTGTTGCGGTGGCTGCGCAGTCCTTGCGTGCCGACGAAATCCGCGCTCCGCGCACCGTCGCCCTGCTGGGGGATATCACCTTCCTGCACGATGTCGGCGGACTGCTGCGTGGGGTCGACCAACCGGAACCGGAAAACCTCACGATCGTGGTTTCTAACGACGACGGCGGCGGCATTTTCGAATCGCTCGAGGTGGGCCAACCGGGGTTGCGGCGTGATTTCGAGCAGGCTTTTGGTACCCCGCACAGGGTGGATATTGCGGCGATTTGTGCTGGTTATGGCATCGCCCACCAGCGTGTCGAGTCGCCGCAAGAGCTTCTCGAGGCTTTGACGAGCCAGGCGGAGTCGCCAGAGCCGGTCGTGGTCATTGAAGCAGCCACGACGCGCGCGACGCGCCGGGCATTGCACGAGGCTATCGCTTCCGTCGTTGGGGGATAGGGACGAGTTTCTCATGGCAGATTCCACCCCGGACCCGGCTAACGCTAACCCGGCCAGCTCGGCCTCAGACAATCCGGCGCCAGACAATCCGGCCTCGGTCGATCCGCAGCGCTACCGTCGGCAATGGCGCCGCCGCTTGCACCAACTGGTCGCGGCGTCGTGCACGGCCGGCTTGTTGGGCTCGTTTGCCATGATCGGTGGTACGGCAGCGAATGATCGTCGTATTGAATCGGATCCAGGTCGCGCCCTGGCGACGGTGACTGGCACGTCTTTGCTGCGCACCACCGTGGAATTTCGTGACGACGCCGGCCTCTACCAAGCGCCCTCAACTGGGGTGTTGTATCCGACGGGCTTGGCCGAAGGCCAGCAGGTCTGGGTGCAGTATTCGCGTGAGAACCCGGACCTGGTGAAAGTCGTAGGGCGCGGTTGGACGTTGTCTATCATCCCGGCGCTGAGCATCGCGGTGCTCGTCGTGGTGGTCACCTTGGTGCTGTGGCGGCTGATTTCTTTTGCCACCCGCCCGAAAAAACCCGAGCAGAACCCGAAAGAAACCAAGCAGCGGTGAGCGCACCGGCCCACCTTCGCGTCGCCATCGTTGCCGAGTCATTCCTGCCATACGTCAACGGGGTCAGCAATTCGGTGCTGCGAATCCTCGAGCACCTGCGCGCATCCGGACACGAGGCCATCGTCATAGCCCCCGGTGCGCACGGTCGCGGCCCCAATCACCCCGAAATTTCTCACTACGCTGGCTTTCGCATCGTGCGCGTGCCGACGATCCGCCTGCCGTTCGTCGATTCCTTACCCATCGGCGTGCCGACGCCCACTGTTTTCCGCACGCTGAAAGAATTCGCCCCGGATATCGTCCATCTAGCCAGTCCGTTTGCGTTGGGGCGCGGTGGTGGTTGGGCGGCGCGGCGCTTAAAGATTCCCCGGGTGGCGGTTTTTCAAACTGATATTGCGGGTTTTGCGGGGCGCTACCGGCTGGGGGTTTTGCAGCGTGCGACCTGGCGCTGGATCCGCCGGATGCACAATCATTGCCAGCTGACCCTGGCGCCGTCGACAGAAACTATCCGGCAGCTGGAAGCTCACGGGGTGGAAAATCTTGCTCGCTGGGGGCGTGGGGTGGACACGGAATTGTTTCACCCGGACAAACGCTCGGAGTGCCTACGCCGCGAATGGATTGGCCAGCGACCACGGTCGACGACCGTGGTGGGCTATGTGGGCCGACTTGCCGCCGAAAAGGGCGTGCACCGGCTCGCAGCCCTTGCCGGTCGCGACGACATTCAGCTGGTCATCGTCGGCGACGGACCCTGTCGTGGTGAACTGGAGGCGCTATTGCCACAGGCAGTATTTTGCGGGGCGCTAACCGGTGCCGATTTAGCGACGGCCTACGCCAGCTTTGATGTTTTCGTCCACCCCGGTGAGCTGGAGACTTTTTGCCAGACCCTCCAAGAAGCCCAGGCCAGTGGCGTGCCGACGATTGCTCCGCGGGCGGGAGGCCCGGTAGATCTCATCGACGACCCCGTCAACGGGCGGTTGCTGGCCCCGGAAACTTTCGCTGACGAGCTTGTCGACGCCGTCGCCTGGGTGGTTGCGCAATCGTCTGGCACAGAGGGTGAGGCGGTTGACAGTCTGCGTGGTGCCGCCCGCGCCGGGGTAGAGGAGCGGACTTGGGAAGCGGTGTGCTCGCAGCTGGTGGATTATTACCGGGCGGTGCTGGATTCGTCGTCAAGCACGGCAAGTGGTACGGCTTAAGCCATTGCCTGCGGCATGCCCTTCGCACGGCCAGCGCAGTGGCCTAACCCATGGCGCATCTACGGTGCGGACTGCTGCATTCCTTTCGGCACGAACCGCAGAATTATTTTCGGCGCGGACTGCCGAATTCCTACCGCGTGGGATTCCGACGGCGGCACCGATTAAGCTGGTGGCGTGGATTCTTCAAATAAGCCAGAGCAGGGCAACAACTCCCAGCAATCGCCAAAGCCTACCCGCGCGACACTGGAGAAGACGCCGGTGGACGTGGCGTCGATGTTCGATACGGTCAGCAAAAACTACGATCTGACCAATACCGTGCTCTCGCTCGGTATCGATAATTATTGGCGCAAGCGCACCCGTGAGCGTTTGGATCTGCAGCCCGGCGATAAGGTACTGGACTTAGCAGCCGGAACCGCGGTATCTACCGTACAGTTGGCTCGCTCCGGAGCTTGGTGTGTGGCCTGCGATTTCTCTACCGGAATGCTGGCAGCCGGCGCCCACCGTGATGTGCCTAAGGTGGCCGGTGACGGCATGCACTTGCCGTTTGCCGACGACAGCTTCGATGCCGTCACGATCTCGTATGGCCTGCGTAATATCCACGATTTCCGCGCCGGGCTGCGGGAAATGGCGCGGGTGACCAAACCAGGTGGCAAACTCACCGTCGCCGAGTTTTCCACGCCGGTGATTCCGGTATTTAGCACCGTCTACAAGGAATATTTGATGCGCGCGCTGCCGGCGATTGCTCGGGTGATTTCGTCGAACGCGGAGGCCTATGAGTACCTGGCGGAATCGATCCGCATGTGGCCGGATCAGGAGACTTTGGCTGCTGAGATCAACGCTAATGGGTGGACTGAGTGCGGTTGGCAGAACCTGACGGGTGGGATTGTGGCGCTACATTCGGCTGTGAAGGGTTAATTGGTCTGGGTTGGGTCTGATTGGGCGTACCGTAAAGCGTCAAGAAAAAAATATACGATGCCATTGTGAGATTTTGCCGTTGTGAGATTTTACTGGAACCATATTCGCCGTCCCTAAGCTTAGTTGGTGGCCTATAATGATAATATTGACTATTTTGATAATTGCGATAGGCGTAGCGGGCTTATCTGCTATCTATGAAGTTAAACATGGGAATCGGCCACGAGCCAGGATAGTGGGCTGGGCTGGAGTTCTCTTAGCATTACCCGCTGCATGGATGCTTTATCGCGCTACTGCCGGAGGGCTCCAGGAAATGCCTCTACTTGAAGTCATTGCGATTGCTGTTTATATTTTCGTGCTTCTGGTGTTTGTAGAAACAAAGCTCGTGCTGTCGGAGCGTAAGAACACAGTAGCCACGAGTGACGAAAATACTAAAAAGCCCAGATAACCAGATAAGCTGGACAGATTCCTCAAAATCGTCGGTGGCTTTGTTTGGCCTTGTTTAGTTATGTCTCGCCATTGGCTTTGGCATCGCAGGTTCCCCATGTTTCCTAAACCCCGTATTCCCTAAACCGTTGCATCCCACAGCGGCGTGTCGGCTCGCGCCGTCGCCGCATATTTTCCTGCCTTCTTCCATAACCGGGAAATCAGATCCCGGTCTTCGTCGGTAACTAAGTTGCCCATCAACCGAGCAGCCGCTGGCATTAAATAGCGCGCCGCCGGGCCCCGCAACCCTAACGGGCCGAACACAGGCAAAAACTGCGGATAGGTCAAAAGCCGGGCCGCAGTGCGTGCCCACATGAACGCCTCACCGAAATGCGCCCGCAGAACTTCCGGCCACACCAAGGTGAGGTCCAGGCCTGTGAGCTGGTTTTTTCCTTCTAGGTCGCGACCTGCAGCAGATACGGGGTGAGCGCCCGCGCCACCGGGGCCTGCCCCCAACAGCCCGACTGCCAGTTCTGCGGTTTCCAACCCGTAGTCGATCCCCTCACCGTTGAGCGGATTCACGCATGCCGCCGCGTCGCCGATCAGCATCCAGTTTTTCCCAGCTACGTTCGACACGGCCCCACCCATCGGCAACAACGCCGAGGCGATGTCCTGCGGTTTCCCCAACTTCCAGGCTGTCTGCTGCTGCGAGGCATAAAATTCCAGCAGCTTTTTCGTGTTGATCGCCGCCGGCCGTTTGCTTGTCGAAAGCGCCCCGCATCCCAGGTTCACCGTCCCGTCGCCAAGCGGGAAAATCCACCCGTACCCAGGCTGCACGGTCCCGGCTTCGTCGATCAGCTCCACGTGCGAGTGCATCCACGGTTCAGCAGAATATGGCGAGCTGCAATACGACCGCGCGGCAATGCCGTAGACCTCGCTGCGGTGCCATTCGCGCCCTAGCTTCTTGCCAAACGTCGAACGCACCCCGTCGGCCACGATCGTCCACCGCGGCCGCAGCGTCACCTCGCTTGCCGACGGCCGCTGGTCGTTTGTTGGCTGTTGGCTGCCCAATGGTGCCGACTGCTGGCCACCGACCCGCCGCACGGTGATGTTTGTGATCGAATTGTTCTTGACGACGACATCAGCGCCCGAATACCCGGTCCATACCCGTGCGCCTGCTGCCGCGGCCTGCTGCAGCAGGTAGTGGTCAAGATCGCGCCGTGGCCAGGCCGTGCCCGTAGCTCCGAAATGTCCGTCTGGCCATGCGGCGGTCACTGATCCGCCAAAGCCGTGCAGCTGCAAGCCCCGGTTGCGGTAGCCCGGGTTCACCCCATCTAGAATCCCAAGCTCGCGCAGCTTCGCCATCGCACGCGGGGTAAGTCCGTCGCCGCAGGTTTTATCGCGGGGGAATGTTGCTTGGTCCACCACGATGACGTCCCATCCGGCGCGCGCGGCATAAATCGCAGCTGCAGCTCCGGATGGGCCACCGCCGATGACCGCAACATCGCAGGTCACATCGTTGGACGGGATTTCGTCGGCAAGCATCATGGCAATTATTGTTGCACGAGCCCGCCCCCGGAAGTGTTTTGCCCTGTTATGTCGACTACTGTTAGGACGGGAAATATGGGAACGAATGAGCGCAAGGATAAACCTCGGATATGACCACTGGCCGACACCAGTCAACTGGTTACACCCCCGCTGTGGATTTGGGGGATGAACAGCTCAATTCGCGCATCGCTGCCGGGATGGAAACGGTCGAAGACCTGCTGCGTTCGGAGCTTTCGCGCGGTGAGGATTTCATCACGGATAAGGTTTTGCACCTGACTAAGGCTGGAGGCAAGCGCTTCCGTCCGATGATGGCGCTGCTGGCGGCGGAATATGGTCCGCGCCCCGAGGCGGAAAATGTTTACAAAGCCGCTGGTGTCGTGGAGATTGTGCACTTGGCGACGCTGTATCACGACGACGTGATGGACGAAGCAGACCAGCGCCGCGGTGTGGAATCGGCGAACTCGCGGTGGAATAACTCGGTGGCGATTTTGTCCGGCGATATTTTGCTGGCGCATTCTTCGCGCATCATGTCCCAAATGGATAGCCTGACGGTTCGCCACTTCGGTGAGACTTTCCAGGAGTTGGTGACCGGGCAAATGCGCGAGACGCTCGGCGCCGGTGAATCGAACCCGGTAGAGCACTACCAGAAGGTGATTCAAGAAAAGACTGCGGTCTTGATTGCTTCTGCTGGTTACTTGGGCTCCTATCACGCGGGGGCGGATGAGCCGACGCAGCGTTCGTTGCAGACTATCGGTGGGGCGATCGGCATGATTTTCCAGATCGTCGACGATATTATCGACCTCTTCTCAGATCCGAAAGACTCAGGCAAGATTCCGGGTACCGATTTGCGCGAGGGCGTGTTCACGCTTCCGGTTCTGTATGCGTTAGAGGAAGATAGCGCAGCTGGCAGCGACTTGCGCTCGCTGCTGACTGGACCGCTGGAGGCTGAGGATGATGTGCAGCGTGCTATTGCACTGATTCGGGAGACGGAAGGACGTGCGAAAGCACTTGCCGACGTCCAAGCCCATTTGGATGTTGTGGACCGTGAGTTGGACAAGCTGCCGGATATTGCAGCGACGCGGGCCCTGCGCTTGCTTGCGGAATACACCATGCGCCGGGTGGGCTAGCTGGGTGCTTGCCGGCAATCGTGGCTGTTTTTTGGCTGTCGAAACCCTGCTTGTAGTGCTGATTTGTAGGTTTATTGGGGGTTTATAGTAGGCTAGGAAACCGCACCAAATGGTGCTTGCCAGGTTGCCCGAGCGGCCAAAGGGAGCGGACTGTAAATCCGCCGGCATTGCCTTCAGAAGTTCGAATCTTCTACCTGGCACAGTTCGAAACCCCACGCGAATTATCGCGTGGGGTTCTTTGCATGCGGGGGTCTGGGGTTAAGTAGGGGTTAAGTAGCAAAAAATGTGTCTGATCGGCGTGTCGCCAATTCCCTAGATCTGGCCTTTCCGGATACCGAATGAGTGTATGTATTCAACATCGATACCCTGGTCGTAGAAGGCTGGCTGACCAGATTACTGGCCAGTGGTGGAACTGGATGCATCCTAAGGCATAACTTGATTTCAGGTCGCATTTCTGTCCGTATAGTCCACAAGGAAGCGTAAAAACAGCCGTGCTGGGTCGGAGAGTCGGTTCTTCGAGCTCCACACCACCCGCAGCGGACGGTCGAAATTGACTCCAACCACCGGAACCTCGAGGTATTCCCCGGTGGCTAACTGCGATGATACCGCGCGTCTCGCGATCACCCCTGGTGCTCCTAGAGTGCCTATCCCGGTACGTTGTGCTCCTAGCGATCCAAACTCTCCTATCGGTGGGGCGAGACCTTCCAGAGCGTCTTCTACGACTTCTCGAGTGCCGCTTCCCTGCTCGCGCAGCACCAAAGGTGTGGATTGCAACTCCTCTTTCGTTATCGGAGCCGTCCCTGTCACTGGTATGGATGCTGAAGGCATATCCAGGTCATTGTGATTGTTTGATTTTGCCCAGGGGTGATGCGCGGGTGCAGCAACGATTAGCTCATCGTGCCCTATCACTCGCTGGTGTAGTTCATGGGCCACCCAGTTACCCTCAACTAGAGCTAGTTCCGCATCTCCCTGGATCACGTGACGTTGGGCCTCCCGACTGTTGAGCTGACGCATGTGCAGATGAGTCTGCGGGTGACGGCGTTGGAAGGCCGCTGCCCACCGGGGGTAGTCTATTTCCGCCACAGTATGAGAAACTACCAGCTTAAGACCCTCGGTTACAGCGTTGTTGGTGGCTGCTTTCAGACCATGCGCGCAATCGTTGAGTGCCCTTTCTAAGCCCTCAAGCACACGGATCACTTGGTGTCCCACTTTTGTCGTGGAACTGCCCGCGGCGCCACGCCAAAAAATACGTGTATTTAGGTGTTTTTCCAATTTGGCGACGCGTGTGCTGACCGTCTGTTGGGAAACATTGAGATATTTCGCAGCCTGATTCATTCCTCCGTGTCGGGCTACAGCGAGGACGACGTCAACCGTGAGGGCATCGGGAACGTAGCTTCGTCGAACGGAAGAGAACCGAGAGTCATCGCCATCTCGTGCGGGGTACATGCTTTCATTGTAACCCTGTACGGATTTTGTGCCCTCCCGTAAACGTTCATCAGTACATAGCCTGAAGCGCATGCTTAAAATTGAGAATAAAATGGAACTTCCGCCACTCGGACCTGGCTGGGCCGGAGCAGTAATGGGACTAGGGATCTCCTCGTCCCTCATTGAGACTCATCTCAGCCCCGTTGTGGGGCATCTCCCCGCGAAGATCATGATTGTTGCCGCAACTCTTCTCGCTCTGGCGCTCTCGATAGGCTTCATCAGGCACCGCAATCCGGGCTTTCGCCCCAATAACATGCCCGCGTGGGGCATGGTCTCTATGGGGATTTTAGCTTTAGGCAGCGCCTACTCGCTTATTTTTAATGCCTGGATGATTCATATTTTGTGTTGGGCAGCCGGAACGATCCTTGGTGTGATTACCTGCCTAAGGTATCTGCAGTTCCTTATTTTTGACCGTTCCGTCGCTCCTGCTTTTACCTTGGGGTTGCCCCTGGTTGCACCGATGGTTTCCGCAACCTCCTCGGCTCAGTTGGTGCCGCACGCGGGGGAGTGGGGGTCGCTGGTGCACGGCATTGGCGTAATGTGCTTTGCATTGGCATTGGCTACGGGAGTGCCGACATTCGCCTTCGTTTATTTGCGTACATTCCCCAATCTTCCCACCAGCTTTGCCGCCACTGCCTGGATTCCGCTGGGCCTTGTCGGCCAGTCCACAGCGAGTGCGCAGTTGATTGCCGGTGAGCAGTGGCACTTCCGGGCAATGATCTATGGAGTTGTGATGCTTAGTCTCGGGATTCCGTTGGCTGCTTATGCCATTGTCAAGCATTGGGGAGCAGTTCTTGGCGGCAGCCCAATGTCGTATAACCCCACGTGGTGGGCCAGCACTTTTCCGGTCGGCACCTGTTGTCTCGGTACGCATACCTTGTCGACGCAACCCGCAGCATTGGAGTGGGGTATGGGATGGATTGATATCGTCAGTGTCGGCCTGCTTGTTCTTCTTTTGCTCCACGTTACGTGGGCATCTTATGGGGCCGTCAGGATTACTGTGTTTAGCCGAGGATGATCCGGAAAGAATCTCGGTACTTCAGCAATGCTGGTCTCGACGTCGGTTAAAATTTGGTCACCTTTCAGCCCCCCCCCGCGCAACGTCGTAGGTTTCTAGTTCTGATACTGCCTGCAGTTGACCATAAGGCGGCCTATTGTCTGCGATCGTCACAAAACAATTACCTTTCGGTAATCGTAAATTGTTCAGTGGGGGGTATTATGCCGAAAAATCTATCCCAACCTGGTGATTTGTGTACTTGCATTCAATTGAGTTAGGCTGTGTGAGGCTTCAACGGAGCGCAACAAAGTAGATCGAAAGACTGCACAGTTGGTTTCGAGGCTGCGCCCCCTTAGCTCAGTCGGTAGAGCGTTTCCATGGTAAGGAAAAGGTCGACGGTTCGATTCCGTCAGGGGGCTCTGTTGCTGTTTAGGGTCGAACACCTTAAACGTTGCAACACCAGGCGGTGTAGCTCAGTGGTAGAGCATACGACTCATAATCGTTGTGTCGCGGGTTCAATTCCCGCCATCGCTACTGGGATTTTTCCCATAACCTCAAGCCTTGCACTGACCGGATTGCGGTCTGCTAAGGTGAAGGATGCTGTAAAGCTCGTTGCACCTTCGGGTGTAGCAGATCTGCTAAACAGCAACCTCTAGGGGCGTGGCGCAATTGGTAGCGCAACGGTCTCCAAAACCGTAGGTTGCAGGTTCGAGTCCTGTCGCCCCTGCCATAATTTTCATGAGGTCATTCACTGAGGCCATTCCAAGGCCGTTCGAGGGTATTGACCACTCGAGGACACTGAGGAGTCATTGACGTGAGTGAAGAGAACAACGCTGCCGGAGGTCCAGCTCGTCCAGTCGGTAAGCGTCAACGCTCCGGCGCCTCCACTACTTCTAGTGCTACCTACGAAGCTAAACGCGTCGTCAAGGTTGACAATTCCTCAGTTCGCGACGATAAGCCTGGCGGCGGCCCAGCCCGTTTCGTTCCGGAAGTTGTTTCGGAAATGGGTAAGGTCGTTTGGCCTACCGCAAAGCAGATGGTGCAGTACACCATTGTCGTTTTTGCGTTCCTCTTTGTTTTGACCGCACTCGTCTGGAGTATCGACACAGTCGCCAGCATGGGAGTTGAAGCCGTCCTTACCCCTTAGGTATAATCGCTTCATATCAGGTTGTGATCCCGCTTGTCCCTCGATGGATAAGCGGGATAATTTATGAGCGCAACCAGTCCACAACACCATTCACCCCAGGTACAAGGGAGCGCTACAGTGAGCGAAGATACCCAGAACAACGAAGATCAGCAGAACAGCAGCGACGTATTCGACGACGTCACCCCAGAGGTTGCCAAGGCCAGCGAAGCTGCCGAGCTGGCCGCAGAAGAAGACCGTGAATCGCTTGGCGACGGCTACGATGCCGACTCCACCGATTTCGCCAAAGATCACGAGGAAGCACTCAAAGCCGTGGGCGCCGACGAACCACAGTTGCCAGAAGAATCTGCTAGCGACGACGGGCAACAGTCGGGCGATACCGCGGCCACAGAAGACGGCACCGCGGCCGGTTCTGCAGCTAAGGCTGGTGCTGATGCAACTGGATCCGAGAATGCCGTCGACAATTCCGTTGACAATTCCGCCGAGGCAAACGAAGAGCTCGACGAGGATGCCGCTTACCGTCGCCGTCTGCGCGAATTCACCAGGGAACTGAAAAAGCAGCCTGGCCAGTGGTACATCATTCAGTGCTACTCCGGCTACGAGAACAAGGTGAAAACGAACCTGGATATGCGTATCCAGACTCTCGAGGTGGAAGACTCCATTTTCGACGTTGTTGTCCCGATCGAAAACGTCGTGGAGAGCAAAGACGGCAAGAAGAAGATCGTGAAAAAGAAGCTTCTTCCTGGCTACGTGCTGGTACGCATGGACATCAATGACCGCGCATGGTCGGTTGTTCGCGACACCCCTGGCGTGACGTCGTTCGTCGGTAACGAAGGTAACGCCACCGTCGTCAAGACCCGCGAGGTTGCCAAGTTCTTGCTGCCAAAGACCACCGAAGCGCGCGAAGAAAAGCCAGCGCAGGCAGAGCAAGAGCAGGTTGCTGCCCCACAGAAGCCTGCTGGCTCCGGTATCAATCACGACTACGAGGTAGGCGAGGCCGTCACCATTCTCTCTGGCGCTCTGGCGTCGGTTTCTGCGACGATTTCCGAGATCGATCCGGAAACCGGCAAGATGCAGGCTTTGGTTTCGATCTTCGGTCGTGAAACCCCAGTTGAACTCACTGCGGATCAGGTCGAGCGCATCATGTAGCTTGCGTGGCTGTCGGCGCGAACCTGAAGGCCTGCGTGAGTTTTGGGCAAGTGCCCGCAGTACAGTATGCTAGATCTTCGTGTGTGCGCAGCCGAGGGCACTTTTGTGTGACGCTATACCGTCCATAGTGTGGGGCTATGCAGCCCGCAATCCTTGTCTGTAGAGCACGCACCCAAGAACTACACATCCCCGGTTGCCGGTGAAGACCGGAATCCGGACAGCTGCACCGTTATTCATCGTGGCGGTGCACTGGCACCACGGAATTGAGGTAAAACGATGGCTCCAAAGAAGAAAAAGAAGCCAGCAGGCTTTATTAAGCTGCAGATCCAGGCTGGTCAGGCGAACCCTGCACCACCAGTCGGTCCTGCCCTGGGTGCCCACCAGGTCAACATCATGGAGTTCTGCAAGGCTTACAACGCTGCCACTGAAGACAAGCGCGGCGAAGTAATCCCGGTAGAAATCACTGTCTACGAAGACCGTTCCTTCGACTTCAAGCTGAAGACCCCACCTGCTGCCAAGCTGCTGCTCAAAGCCGCTGGCGTGCAGAAGGGCTCCGGCGTTCCACACATCGAGAAGGTCGGCACCGTTACCTGGGAACAGTGCAAGGAAATCGGCAAGACCAAGTTCGAAGACCTCAACGCTCGTGACGAGGAAAACGCTGCCCGCATCATCGCTGGTACCGCTCGTTCCATGGGTCTGAACGTCGACGGACACCCAGACGCTTAAGTCTGCACCGGCCACATTCCACCGTGGCAGAGCCAGCTCCGGCTCGCTGACCACGACAATCCCAACCTCATAAGGAATTGAGAAAATGAGCACCAAGTCTAAAGCTTTCAAAGAAGCAGCAACCAAGATCTCCCGCGAGCACCTTTACCGCCCACTAGAGGCAGTAAAGCTGGCCAAGGACACTTCCTCGAAGAACTTCGACGCCACCATC
Source organism: Corynebacterium drakensteinense (assembly GCF_041224285.1). Lineage (NCBI taxonomy): Bacteria > Bacillati > Actinomycetota > Actinomycetes > Mycobacteriales > Corynebacteriaceae > Corynebacterium > Corynebacterium drakensteinense. Next base: position 106,441 of record NZ_JAXOFP010000003.1, on the reverse strand, counting down.
GACGTCGCTATGCGCTTGGGCGTTGACCCACGCAAGGCTGACCAGCTGGTTCGCGGCACCGTCTCTCTGCCAAACGGCACTGGTAAAGACGTTCGCGTTGCTGTTTTCGCTGCCGGCGAAAAGGCCACTGAAGCTGAGCAGGCTGGCGCCGACATCGTTGGCGTTGACGAACTGATCTCCCAGGTCACCGAAGGCAAGATCGATTTCGACGTCGCTATTGCTACCCCTGACCAGATGGCAAAGATCGGCCGTATCGCTCGCGTTCTGGGTCCACGTGGCCTGATGCCAAACCCAAAGACCGGTACTGTTACCAACGACGTCACCAAGGCCATCAAGGAAGTTAAGGGCGGTAAGATCTCCTTCCGCGTCGACAAGGCTTCCAACCTGCACGCTCTGATCGGTAAGGCATCCTTCACCGAGCAGGCTCTGGCTGAGAACTACGGCGCACTGTTGGATGAGGTCCTGCGTCTGAAGCCATCGGCTGCCAAGGGTGTTTACCTGAAGAAGATCACCGTTTCTTCCACCACGGGCCCAGGCGTTCCTGTTGACCCATCGGTACAGAAGAACTACACCGTAGAGGCCTAAGCAGAAAACTATCATTTCTACGGGCATAAGGCCGTTGGCCTGTGATCGTCGGAATGAGCATTTCTTTCACCCACCTTCACTCCCCGATATTCGGGGTAGCGGAGGTGGGTTTTTCGCGTACGCGTAGTGCTAGCGACAGCACTCTAGAATTTCCGGAATTGTCCGCGCTCTAACTAATTCTGCTTTGTCCGCGCGCTATCGAACTGTGTTTTATTAGGCTTGCCTGGATAAAGCCCCCGGACGTGCGTATCCTTGGTGGTGCTATGCGGTATCTATATTTGGCCTTGGGCCTGCTGTGCATAGGGCTCGGCGTGTTCGGCGCGGTGGTACCTTTGGTCCCAGCAACCCCGTTTGCGTTGCTGTCGTTTTTCTTTTTCACCCGTAGCTCGCGACGCTTGGAATACTATATTCTGCACCGCTCACCGCTGCGTAGCTACATTATTGATTTCTACTCTGGATCCTTAAGCCGCCGTCGGCGGATCTATATCATCGCCACCGCGTGGGCATCAATGGCGCTATCGACGTTACTGGTGGGCAAACTGTGGTTCGCTCTTATGATGGTGTGTATCGCGATTATCGCTGCCACCGTGATCTGGCGACGGGAACCCAAACCAGAAAAGGTCACCCGCTTTTGGCGTCGCTACGAAGAATCTGCGCGTTATTACTCGGCCCGCTCTGGCTCGTCGAGCTCTCGCTGCAGTCACGAATCCGAGAACGTAGAGGCCACGACCAAGACGGAACCGCGCAACGCCTAGGTTCCCAGATAGGGCGGGGACTAGACTTGACGGGGCCCAAACTTGACGGAGGCCTAGACTTATTACATGACCTCCGGTCCCGATCAGTTTCCGCGTGCACATGATTTTCCGTATGGCTTTTCGACAGCGCAGAAAGCGCTAGGTGGGGAGTCGACGCAGGCCTCCTCCGCGAATTTTCCCGAGCCGCGTCGCGTTGCGATCATCGGTGCGGGCCCGAATGGCCTGACCGCCGCCGCGATATTGGCCCAAGCGGGCTGCAGGGTGGAAATTTTTGAAGCGGCCGACGACATAGGGGGATCGGCACGCACTCATGCTGTTTTCGGACCGGGTAGTGCTGTCGATTTTGGTGCTGCTGCTCATCCATTTGGCGTTGTCAGCCCAGCATTTCGGCAGCTTGGCCTGGAGAACTACGGCTTGGAGTGGAAACACCCGGATTATCCGATGGCACATCCGCTTGTCGACGCTCCGGCGGCCATCCTGCACCGGGATCTTGCGACTACTGCTGCGCAATTTTCGGCCCACGATCGGCGCATGTGGCATCACCTGCACGCACCGCTAGCCAATGACGTCGACAAGCTCATCACTTCGGTGTTGCCGGTGAAGATGCGCCATCCGCTCGCGTTGGCACGGCTGGGCGTGCGTGGTGCATGGTCGGCGCGGGCGTTGAGCTCGCGCTTGCTTGCCGACGAATCAGCTCGCGCCTTGCTGGTTGGTTCGTCCCTGCACGCAATTCGTCCGCCTAGTCAGCCGGGCACCGCTGCGTTCGGTTTGTTGTTTAATACCCTGGGAATGACAAGCGGCTGGCCTGTTGTTGCAGGTGGAACCGGCCAGCTGTGCCAAGCGCTTGCGCGTGTGATTAAACAGCATGGTGGGCAGATTCATACTGGTAACACGATCTCAGACCTTTCGGTATTTGCAAACTTTCACGCCGTGATCAGCACCCAAACGCCACGGCAACTGCTGGCCTGGAAGGGGTTGCGGTTGTTCACGATGCGTGTGCGAGGTCTGCGGCGCTGGAAATACGGCACCGCGGTGCACAAGATCGACTATTTGCTTGACGGCCCAGTGAGGTGGGATGACCCGCGGGTCGCGGGTGCCGGGACCGTGCATGTTGGCGGATTAGTGGAAGAAATGCACCGTGCAGAAAAGCAAGCGGCGGCAGGGAAATTGCCTTCGCGCCCGTTCGTGATGGTCTGTCAGCAGCAGGCAGCAGATGACAAGCGATACGTCTATAGCAATGGCGCGGGTGTTGGTCCCGAACGCCATATTCTGTGGACGTATGCCCATGTCCCGCACGGTTATCAGGAAAAATACCCAGGAGAAGTCGCGGGTGCTGTGGAAGCGCAGATTGAACGTTTTGCACCGGGGTTTTCTGGGCAAATAATCGAGCGAAAACAGACCGCTCCGGCAGAGTTGGAGGCGGCAAATGCCAACCTCGTCGGCGGTGATATTGCTGGTGGTGCGATGAGCTTGGGGCAAATGCTGCGGCAACGCCACACTGTAGGCGCGCTGACGGCAAACCCAGCGGCGCCGGTGCTGCTGGCCAGCGGGGCAGTGTTGCCAGGGGCCGGGGTACACGGAATGGCAGGCTGGCGTGCAGCACAAACGCTTTTAAGAAAATTTGGCGGGAATCAAAATGCATGGTAGTGTTCCCCGTGAAGTTTGAACGGCTATATTGCCGTGCTCAAGTTTCACCGAAGACCGTCGGTTATCCGCTGCGCGGATCGAAGGTCAAAGCGCATCATAAGGTGTGGCTGAGACGACCTACGCAGGAGACACTTGTGCATCCCAACCTGGAAGGTTGTGTGCGCCCTGTGCTCTTGCACGGGGCTTTTTTGTTGTCGAAGTGCTAACCCGAAAGGGGATGGCAAAGACCGAGGACAGGGAAGTCTCGTGGTGACACCACTAGGATGTATCGAAAGGAGGCGTGAGTAACCATGGCAAACCCGAAGAATACTGCGGAGCTTGCAAAGCTGAAGAACAAGTTGGCCGAGGCTGATTCGGTTGTTCTGACCGAATACCGCGGTCTGACCGTTCCGCAGATTTCCGAGCTGCGTGACCAGCTGGGTTTCGATGTTGAATACTCCGTCGCCAAGAACACCCTTCTGAAGATTGCCGCTAACGACGCGGGAATCACTGACCTTGACGAATACTTCCAGGGCCCAACCGCTATCGCCTTCATCAAGGGCGAGGCTGTTGATGCCGCGAAGGTATTCAAGAAGTTCGGCTCCGAGCACGACGCACTCGTCGTCAAGGCCGGCTACATGGACGGCGGCGCACTGAACGCCGACCAAGTCAAGGCACTGGCTGACCTGGACAGCCGCGAGACCACTCTCGCGAAGCTGGCAGGCGCTATGAAGGGCAACTTGGCAAAGGCTGCAGCCGTGTTCAACGCACCTGCAACCAAGATGGCTCGCCTCGGCGCTGCTCTCGAAGAGAAGAAGCAGAACGAAGGCTAAAAACCACCAGGGGCTGGCCGTCGCACTTGCATAACAAATTGTGTTTGCCGACGACGCGCCGGAACCAACGACACATTGTGCACTGTTAAGCGCTAACGCGCAGAACACGCAACTATAGAAAGGAAGCCTGACATGGCTAAGCTCTCCAAGGACGAGCTCATTGAAGCGTTCAAGGAAATGACCCTGATCGAACTTTCCGACTTCGTTAAGGAATTCGAGGAAGTATTCGACGTTGAAGCTGCTGCTCCAGTAGCTGCCGCTGCTGCTCCAGCCGCTGGTGCTGGCGAGGGTGCCGCTGAAGAGAAGGACGAGTTCGACGTTGTCCTGACCGATGCTGGCGCTAAGAAGATCGGCGTTATTAAGGCTGTCCGCGAAATCGTTTCCGGCCTGGGCCTGAAGGAAGCCAAGGAACTCGTAGAGTCCGCTCCAAAGGCTATCATCGAGGGCGCTTCCAAGGACGACGCCGAGGCTGCAAAGACCAAGCTGGAAGAAGCAGGCGCTTCTGTCGAGCTGAAGTAGTCTTTACTACCTCACGCATTCCTCATTCCGTCGCGAGCCGGTAAAAGCTCGCACCATACGCTAACCCGCGGGTGTACCATTTCGGTGCCCCGCGGGTTTCGTTATGCGCAGGTTATGTGCGGGTTATGCGACAAACAAGGTTTGCTCTTGAGCTCGGTGTTGGGTTGGACCTGAGCGCGCTGCTGCGTGCGGTGTTGAGGCTGGCCCTCAGCTTGGTGCAGCACATGGCACAGAGCCTGGCGCAAAGCCCAAGCAGAGCCTGGTGCCGGGAAGCTCGCGTGAAGTATTGCGTGGAGAATTGCGTGACGAACAATCGGATTTATCACAATCCTACTTTCGAACGATATGTTCGCGTCCTAAGGAGTAATTTGGGGTTTATGGATGACGCTCATTGTGGCGCCCACTGTGAAGGCCCAGTGGCGCTCACTGTGAAAGCCCAGTGGCGCCCCCTGCAGCGCATCGTTGGCAGCTAATTTTCTTTGCAACCCCTAGGCCGAAAGGACTCCCATGACTAACCCCACGACCAGCACCCTGCTCGTATTTTTCTCCCGCACAGGCGAAAATCTTTGGAATGACGGCACCCGGGTCCTGGAGGTTGGCAACACCCACCGCCTCGCCAAGATGATCGCCGAACGCATCGACTGTGATAGCTACGAAATCACACCCGCCGAGGCTTATTCCGACGACTTCTCTACGGTCGATGCCGTTTCCGCTAAAGAATTGCGTAATGACGCCCGTCCAGCAATCGCCGGTGAGCTGCCGGACGTCGCCAAGTATGATCGCATTCTTGTCGGGTCTCCGGTGTGGCACGCTGAGCTGCCGATGATCATGCGGACCTTCTTCGAAGCCACCGACGGTCTGGCGGGCAAGGAGGTCTACCCATTCGTGACGTTCACCGGCGGATCGGGTGCGGCATTTTCCGTTGTGGAAGCTGCCTGCCCACAAGCCACTGTGCACCAGGGCTTGGGTGTACGCGGTGAAGACGTTGCAGACTCTGCCGAAGACGTCGACGCCTGGGTTGCGGTCGAATATCGCGGCGAAGATATCTAAGTCGTCGGCTGCTACGCACCGGACGGTCGGCGAACCTCCACGGCTGGCAGGAGGTCCCAGCCCTGGAAATGATGATGCGGTAAACTGCGATACATGCTGCCTGCCTCACGCGTTTTGTCTGCCATTGCGATCGGCATTGGTTTAGCGCTGCTGGTGGGCGCCGGGTTGGCCCCGCGTTATTTGCACATTGATTCGCGGCTCCCGTTGGATGTTGAGCACACTACATTCCGGCTTGTCGACGAAGAAACTGGTTACCAGCACCAACTGCACTGGGATCTCCTCGAACCAGCGGATGCGGAATCGGTGTCGGTCCGGGTGGGATCGTCGACTTTGCGGGAATCCGGGTCGGGCGAGCCTGCTGAGCTTGTCGACGCCGAGGTCTGGGCTTTTGATCTCGATCGCATCTCGGGGCAGGCGTTGAGTACTGCGCAGTTATCGCACACTTTGGTTACCCCCGCCGCGCATGTTGATATCGCCGGGCAATGGCTGAAATTCCCAGTCGATGCAGAAAAAACGAATTATGAAGTCTTTGATCCCACCCTGCGCGAATCAGCTCCCGCGGCGTTTCAGGAAGTCGTGACAGTCGACGGCGTCGAGTTGTACCGCTATCGGCAGGTGATTGAGCCGGTTAACGTCGCGACGAAATATGCGGACCAGCGCAACACCAAGCGTGAGGAAGTGCTTGCGCCAGAAGACCCAGCCCCAGAAGACCCAGCCCCAGAAGATCCAGCGGCAGAACCTGCCGAAGAAGACCAGTCTCCAGAACAACCCGCGATGGTTCCCGGGCGGCAGCTCTACCTGCACCACGCAGCTACCCGTGACTTTTTCGTGCACCCGCGCACCGGCATGATCGTAGACCTACACGAAAACATTGATGACTACTACGCCACCGGCGAAGGCGAGCGTGTGGAAGATGCCGTGGTATACCAGGCGCAATTGGCCGCAGAAGACGTCGACAAGCTCATCGTGCAAGCGGAATCGTTTGCCAATGCGGACACGGTGAACACGATTCGCTATATTGTGTTGGCAGTGGGGGCAGTGATCACGCTTGTGGCGCTGATTGGGGTGTTTGGCGGTTTCCGTCGGCGCAGCCATTAACGCTTGAGCGTTCTCAGAGCCATAGGGCAGGACTTTACAAAATAAGCAAATTGCAATAAACTGCTACGTTGCGCTGGATCCTGAGGGCAGGTGTGTATTTGAGCCTTGTTAATTTTCGTGAAAACGTTCACTTGACAAGGTGATTTTATGCTATCTGATCACGGGAATCCACAGCAATAAAAGATGCTAAAAAATACCAGCGGTTGTGGGGCAGTCACATGCCAGAGTGGCTGAATCTCGCTTCCGCGTGAGGTGCTGGAAGGACCCATCTTGGCAGTCTCCCGCCAGACCAGTTCAGTGGCTAATATTCCCGGAGCCCCGCAACGGTACTCGTTCGCGAAGATTGACGAACCGATCGCCGTCCCGGGGCTTTTAGACCTACAACGAGACTCTTATGATTGGCTCATTGGTACGCCGGAATGGCGTGAACGCGAACAAGAACGTCGCGGTGCCGATGCGCAGATTACCTCGGGGCTCGAGGATATCCTGAATGAGCTTTCGCCGATCGAGGATTACTCCGGCAACATGTCTCTTTCGTTGTCTGAACCACGTTTCGAGCCGGTGAAAAACACCGTCGACGAGGCGAAAGAAAAAGACATTAACTACTCCGCACCACTGTATGTGACTGCGGAATTCATTAATTCCGATACCCAGGAGATCAAGTCCCAGACTGTCTTCATTGGCGATTTCCCAATGATGACGGAAAAGGGCACGTTCATTGTGAACGGCACCGAGCGCGTGATTGTTTCCCAGCTCGTGCGTTCGCCTGGTGTCTACTTTGACCGCTCTATCGACAAGTCCACCGAGCGTCCGCTGCACGCCGTGAAGGTCATCCCGTCCCGCGGTGCGTGGCTGGAATTCGACGTCGACAAGCGCGATACCGTCGGCGTTCGTATTGACCGTAAACGTCGCCAGCCGGTGACTGTTTTGCTGAAGGCGTTGGGCTGGACAGAGGAAAAGATCCGGGAGCGTTTCGGCTTCTCGGAGCTGATGATGTCCACCTTGGAGGCCGACGGTGTTGCTAATACCGACGAGGCTTTGCTGGAGATTTACCGCAAGCAGCGTCCAGGCGAGCAGCCTACCCGGGATCTGGCACAGTCGCTGCTGGATAACTCCTTCTTTAACCCGAAGCGCTACGACCTCGCACGCGTTGGTCGCTACAAGATCAACCGCAAACTGGGTTTGGGCGGCGACCACGACGGTCTGATGACACTGACCGAAGAAGACATCGCTACCACCTTGGAATACTTGGTGCGTCTGCACACCGGCGAACGGGAGATGCAATCGCCGGACGGTCAGCACCTGATGCTGGATACCGACGATATCGACCACTTCGGTAACCGTCGTCTGCGCACCGTCGGTGAGCTGATCCAGAACCAGGTTCGCGTGGGTCTTTCCCGCATGGAGCGCGTCGTGCGCGAGCGCATGACCACCCAGGATGCAGAGTCGATCACCCCGACCTCGCTGATCAACGTTCGTCCGGTGTCTGCTTCGATTCGCGAGTTCTTTGGTACCTCCCAGCTCTCGCAGTTCATGGACCAGAACAACTCGCTGTCGGGGCTGACCCACAAGCGTCGTTTGTCCGCGCTGGGCCCAGGTGGTCTGTCGCGTGAGCGCGCCGGCATTGAGGTTCGTGACGTTCACCCTTCGCACTACGGCCGTATGTGTCCGATTGAAACTCCCGAAGGTCCAAACATTGGTCTGATCGGCTCGCTGGCGTCCTACGCCCGCGTGAACTCTTTCGGTTTCATCGAAACGCCATACCGCAAGGTCGTCGATGGTCGCGTCACCAACGAAGTCGAGTACCTGCCAGCGGATGCAGAAGATCGTTTCTCCATTGCGCAGGCTGAAGTCCCGACTTCTGAAGACGGCACCATCACCAGCGACCGTATCGAGGTTCGCCAGAAGGACGGCGATATCGCCGTGACCACTGCCGACGGTGTGGATTACGTCGACGTCTCTCCACGCCAGATGGTCTCGGTCGCTACCGCGATGATTCCGTTCTTGGAGCACGACGACGCTAACCGTGCACTGATGGGTGCCAACATGCAGCGCCAGGCGGTCCCTCTGGTCCGCTCCGAAGCGCCATACGTTGGTACCGGCATGGAATTGCGTGCTGCTTACGATGCCGGCGACGTCGTCATCACCCCGAAGGCTGGTGTCGTCGAAAACGTCTCGGCTGACCTGATCACCATCATGGATGATGATGGCATCCGCGATACCTACATGCTGCGCAAGTTCGAGCGCACTAACCAGGGCACCAACTACAACCAGACGCCACTGGTCAATATCGGTGACCGCGTCGAGGCTGGCCAGGTGCTTGCCGACGGCCCAGGTACCCACAACGGTGAAATGTCGCTGGGTCGCAACATGCTGGTTGCGTTCATGCCATGGGAAGGCCACAACTACGAGGACGCGATCATCCTGAATCAGTCCATCGTGGAAGACGATTCCCTGACCTCGGTGCACATTGAAGAGCACGAGATCGACGCCCGCGACACCAAGCTGGGTGCTGAAGAAATCACCCGCGAGATCCCGAACGTCTCTGAGGACGTTCTGCGCGACCTCGACGAGCGCGGCATCATCCGCATCGGTGCTGACGTGCGCCCAGGCGACATCCTGGTCGGTAAGGTCACCCCAAAGGGTGAAACCGAGCTGACCCCAGAAGAGCGCCTGCTGCGCGCCATCTTCGGTGAAAAGGCCCGCGAGGTTCGCGATACCTCGATGAAGGTTCCGCACGGTGAAACCGGCAAGGTCATCGGTGTGGCTCGCTTCTCCCGCGAAGACGACGACGACCTGTCGCCAGGCGTTAACGAGATGATTCGTGTCTACGTCGCACAGAAGCGCAAGATCCAGGACGGCGATAAGCTCGCCGGCCGCCACGGCAACAAGGGTGTGGTCGGCAAGATCCTGCCACCAGAAGACATGCCATTCATGGAAGACGGCACCCCGGTTGACGTCATCCTGAACACCCACGGTGTCCCACGTCGTATGAACATTGGTCAGGTTCTGGAAATCCACCTGGGCTGGCTGGCGCACGCCGGTTGGAAGGTTGATCCTAACGATCCACAGAACGAACAGCTGATCAAGACCCTGCCGAAGGAGCTTTACGACGTTCCTGCGCACTCGCTGACCGCCACCCCGGTCTTCGACGGCGCATCGAATGACGAGGTCTCCGGCCTGCTGGCTAACTCCCGCCCGAACCGCGATGGCGACGTCATGGTCGACCGCCACGGTAAGGCCCGGTTGTTCGATGGTCGCTCCGGTGAGCCATTCGAGCACCCAATTTCGGTCGGCTACATGTACATCCTGAAGCTGCACCACTTGATCGACGAGAAGATTCACGCTCGTTCGACTGGTCCTTATTCCATGATTACCCAGCAGCCACTGGGTGGTAAGGCACAGTTCGGTGGCCAGCGCTTCGGTGAGATGGAGGTGTGGGCAATGCAGGCATACGGTGCGGCCTACACCCTGCAGGAGCTTCTGACGATCAAGTCCGACGATGTGGTTGGACGTGTGAAGGTCTACGAGGCGATCGTGAAGGGCGACAATATCCCAGATCCGGGTATCCCAGAATCCTTCAAGGTCTTGCTCAAGGAGCTGCAGTCGCTGTGTCTGAACGTCGAAGTTCTTTCTTCCGACGGCACCCCGATGGAGCTGTCTGGCTCTGACGAGGACGACGAAGCTGGACCATCGCTGGGCATCAACCTGTCCCGCGATGAAGGTGCAGCTGCAGACCTCTCCTAAACGGCAAACCAACGCCGAAATACCTAGTAAGTCCTTAATAGTAATTGCAATCCCTCCTTCATCGGAGGGGAAAGGGCATTTACGTGTTTGACGTAAACCTCTTCGACGAACTCCGCATTGGTCTTGCCACTGCCGACGATATCCGCCGTTGGTCTAAAGGCGAGGTCAAGAAGCCGGAAACCATCAACTACCGCACCCTGAAGCCAGAGCGCGACGGCTTGTTCTGTGAGCGCATCTTCGGCCCAACCCGCGACTGGGAGTGTGCCTGCGGTAAATACAAGCGCGTGCGCTACAAGGGCATCATTTGTGAACGCTGTGGGGTCGAGGTCACCAAGTCTAAGGTTCGCCGTGAGCGCATGGGCCACATCGAGCTCGCTGCCCCGGTAACCCACATCTGGTACTTCAAGGGCGTACCATCCCGTCTGGGCTACCTGCTGGACTTGGCGCCGAAAGACCTCGAGCGCATCATCTACTTCGCGGCGAACATCATCACCTCGGTGGATGAGGAGGCTCGCCACAACGACCTTTCCACTCTGGAAGCAGAAATGCTGTTGGAAAAGAAGGACGTTGAGGACGACACCAACTCCGAGATCGCTGAGCGTGCGCAGAAGCTCGAGCAGGATCTCGCCGAGCTGGAAGAAGCCGGTGCCAAAGCCGACGCCCGTCGTAAAGTGCAAAACGCTGCAGAAAAGGAAATGCAGCACATGCGCGAGCGCGGTGAGCGCGAAGTAGACCGTCTGGACGAGATTTGGAACCACTTCGTGAAGCTGGCTCCAAAGCAGATGATCATCGACGAGACCATCTATGAAGAACTCGTCGACCGCTACGAGGATTACTTCACCGGCGGCATGGGTGCTGAGGCCATCCAGACTCTGATCCGGAACTTCGACCTGGAAGCCGAAGCGGAAGAGCTGCGCGGCATCATCAACGAGGGCAAGGGCCAGAAGAAGATGCGCGCCCTGAAGCGCCTGAAGGTCGTCGCTGCGTTCTTGAACTCCGGGAATGACCCTGCCGGCATGGTGCTGGATTCCATTCCAGTTATTCCGCCGGAACTGCGCCCAATGGTGCAGCTGGACGGCGGCCGTTTCGCAACCTCCGACTTGAACGACCTCTACCGTCGCGTCATCAACCGCAACAACCGTTTGAAGCGCATGCTGGATCTCGGTGCGCCGGAGATCATCGTCAACAACGAAAAACGCATGCTGCAGGAATCTGTAGACGCGCTGTTCGATAACGGTCGCCGTGGCCGCCCAGTTGCTGGTCCAGGTAACCGTCCGCTGAAGTCCCTGTCTGACCTGCTGAAGGGTAAGTCGGGTCGTTTCCGCCAGAACCTGCTGGGTAAGCGTGTGGACTACTCCGGCCGTTCGGTTATTATCGTCGGTCCGCAGCTGAAGCTGCACGAGTGTGGTCTGCCGAAGTTGATGGCGTTGGAGCTGTTCAAGCCATTCGTCATGAAGCGCCTGGTGGAAAATGACTACGCGCAGAACATCAAGTCCGCTAAGCGCATGGTGGAACGCCAACGCCCAGAGGTCTGGGACGTTCTGGAAGAAGCTATTTCCGAGCACCCAGTGCTGCTGAACCGTGCACCAACCCTGCACCGTCTGGGTATCCAGGCCTTCGAGCCGAAGCTGGTTGAGGGTAAGGCCATTCAGCTGCACCCGCTGGCCTGTGAGGCTTTCAACGCCGACTTCGACGGCGACCAGATGGCAGTCCACCTGCCATTGTCCGCCGAGGCCCAGGCCGAAGCTCGCGTGCTGATGCTGTCGTCGAACAACATTCTTTCGCCAGCATCCGGTAAGCCATTGGCGATGCCTCGTCTGGACATGGTCACCGGTCTGTACTTCCTGACTATGAACAAGCGGGCTGACGAGCAGGGCGGCGAAGGCCGTTACCAACCTGCCGACGACAACGGTCCGGCGCAGGGTGTCTACTCGTCGTACGCGGAAGCCATCATGGCTCGCGACCGTGGCGTGTTGGGTCTGCAGGCTCCGATCAAGGTGCGTATCTCGCACTTGCGTCCGACGCCCGAGATTGAGCAGGAGCAGTTCCCAGACGGTTGGCAGCGTGGCGACACCTGGCTCGCGGATACCACCTTGGGCCGCATCATGTTCAACGAGCTGCTGCCGTGGGATTACCCATACCTCGAAGGCGTCATGGTCCGTAAGGGCGGCGGCGAGGAGAAGGTCCTGCTTGGCGACGTCATCAACGACCTTGCCGTCAAGTACCCAATGATCTCTGTCGCGCAGACCCTGGACAAGATGAAAGATGCCGGGTTCTACTGGGCAACCCGTTCCGGTGTGACCATCACCATGCACGACGTTTTGGTCCTGCCAAACAAGACCGAGATTCTGGAATCCTACGAGGCCGAGGCCGAGCGCATCGAGCGCAAGTACTGGGAGCAGGGTGCGCTGACCGAGCGCGAGCGCTACGAGCGCCTGGTTGAGCTGTGGAAGGACGCCACCGACAAGGTTGGTTCGTCTGTCGAAGAGCTCTACCCAGACGACAACCCAATTCCGATGATCGTGAAGTCGGGTGCGGCCGGTAACATGCGCCAGATCTGGACGCTGGCCGGCATGAAGGGCATGGTTGTGAACTCGAAGGGTGACTACATCACCCGTCCGATCAAGACCTCCTTCCGTGAAGGTCTGTCGGTTCTCGAGTACTTCAACAACTCGCACGGTTCCCGTAAGGGTCTGGCCGATACCGCGCTGCGTACCGCAGACTCCGGTTACCTGACCCGTCGTCTGGTCGACGTCGCCCAGGACGTTATCGTCCGCGAGGAAGACTGTGGCACCCGCCAGGGCGTGCGTGTCCCAATCGGTGAGCAGATCACCGATGACACCTACGCGGTACACGAGCTGTGGGAGACCTCGGCATCCGGTCGCGTTGTGGCCACCGATGTTAAGGACGCCAACGGTGAGGTACTGGTTGCCGCCGGTGCCGACTTGACCGAGGAAAACACCAAGAAGCTTGTCGACGCAGGCATCACCGAGATCAAGGTTCGTTCGGTACTGACCTGTCAGACCCCGGCTGGTGTTTGCGCGAAGTGCTACGGCAAGTCCATGGCTTCCGGCAACCTGGTTGATATCGGCGAGGCCGTCGGTATTGTGGCTGCCCAGTCGATTGGTGAGCCTGGTACCCAGCTGACCATGCGTACCTTCCACCAGGGCGGTGTCGGTGGCGACATTACCGGTGGTCTGCCACGTGTCCAGGAGCTGTTCGAGGCCCGTAACCCGAAGAACCGCGCTCCAATCGCATCCGTTGCTGGCGAGATCTCCCTGTCTGATGAAGGAAACTTCTGGACACTGACGATCCACCCAGACGATGGATCCGACAACGTCGTCTACGAGAAGCTATCGAAGCGCCAGGGCCTGGCCCAGGTACGTCGTCCAATGGAATCCAACCCGGATGCCATGATCGAGCGTGCACTGCGCGACGGCGACCACGTCGAAGTCGGCGAGCGTTTGCTCCGCGGTGCCGCCGACCCGCACGATGTTCTGGAAGTACTGGGACGTCGTGGCGTCGAAAAGCACCTGATCGACGAAGTGCAGGCGGTGTACCGCACCCAGGGTGTGGCTATCCATGACAAGCACATCGAGATCATCATCCGCCAGATGCTGCGTCGCGGTACCGTCATCGATTCCGGTACCACCGCCTTGCTGCCGGGCAACCTCATCGACCTTTCCGAGGCGAAGCAGGTCAACGCGGCACAGGTTGCAGAAGGCGGCCAGCCTGCCGAGATGCGTTCCGAGATCATGGGTATCACCAAGGCTTCCTTGGCTACCGAATCCTGGTTGTCGGCCGCATCGTTCCAGGAGACCACCCGCGTGCTTACCGACGCTGCTATCAACAAGCGTTCGGATTCGTTGATTGGTCTGAAGGAAAACGTCATCATCGGTAAGCTCATCCCGGCTGGTACCGGTATCAACCGTTACCGCAACATCACCGTCAAGCCGACGGAGGCTGCTCGCAACGCGGCGTACTCCATCCCGACTTACGGCGATTCCATCTACGGCGACGACGGCTACAGTGACTTCACTGGCGCTTCCGTCCCATTGGATGAGACTTTCGAGCTATAACCGGCGGCTCGCTTCCTGCAGCAGGCGGCTAGTCGCCGCTAACAGGAGGCATGCCTCGCAGTGCTAGCGCATTGTTGGCCCTATCCCATTTCGGGGTAGGGCCTTTTTGCATGCTGCGGCTGTCTTGGATTCTAGGGGTCGGCCTGCTCAGCGCGCTCAGCGAATTGCCAAAATAGGTGATGCTGCCCATAAGCTCTTGGCAAAGTTTTTGCCAGGGTATAGCGTGTAACGGTCTTAACAAATAGAACTTGCGCGCAGCGTATCGGCACTAAAACAGTCGAATTCAGCTCAAGCTGCGCCAATTACACCGTAGAAAGGGCTAGGTATGTCCCAAAAAAATGCTGGCGGTTCCCCGGCTGCTGCCACCTCACCAGTACAGTCCAAGCGGAGCTTGCAGTGGCGGCCAATCGATATCGTCATCGTCGCCATCCTCGGTGTCGCTACCGGCTTCATCTTCGTGGTCTGGAACAACATTGGCTATGCCTGGTTCACCGCCATGGATAACCTGACCCCGGGCCTGGGCGGTTTGGCCGTCGGCATTTGGTTGCTTGGTGGCGTACTGGGTGGCCTGATCATCCGCAAACCTGGTGCGGCAATTTTCGTGGAAGTTTTCGCTGCCAGTGTCTCAGCTGCCCTCGGTTCGCAATGGGGGCCAGAAACTCTCTATTCGGGACTAGCGCAGGGCCTGGGTGCCGAGCTGATCTTCCTGTTGTTTGCTTACCGGAAGTTCAACCTGCTGGTCGCTATCTTGTCGGGCATCGGTGCCGGTGTGGGAGCCTGGACCTTGGAGCTATTCTTGTCGCCTAACCTCGCGAAGTCACTAGAATTCAACATTATCTACCTGGTCTGCGTCGCAATTTCCGGCGCTATCTTGGCTGGCATCGTCGGGTTTAGTCTGATGAAATCGCTCGCGAAAACGGGTGCACTCGACCGCTTCCCAGCCGGGCGGGAACACCGCGTATAAGCTCTAATCTGATGTCCGCTACAGCCGTCGAAATGTCGAATTACTCCTGGACCCATGCCGGGCGTAGCCGACCTGCACTAGATCGCGTCAACCTGCAGATTGCTGCGGGCGAGCGCGTGCTGATTTGTGGTAACTCGGGGTCGGGCAAATCCACCCTGGTCGCTGCCATAGCCGGTGTGCTCGGCGGGGAAGAAGAAGGCGACCAGGCAGGCAGCCTGGTGCTGCGAGATTCAACCGGGCGGCAAGAACCTGCGGGCGCAGCTATACCGGTGGGGTTGGTTCTCCAAGATCCTGATTCGCAGGTTATCGCCGCCCGCGTTGGTGATGATGTCGCGTTCGGTTGCGAAAACCTCGGGTTGCAACGCAGCGAGATTTGGCGCCGGGTGCGCGAGGCTCTGCCGCTGGTCGGTTTGGAATTGCCGCTGGATCATCCGACCGCGCACCTGTCGGGAGGCCAAAAACAGCGTCTGGCGCTGGCCGGCGTGATCGCCATGCGTCCGGGGATCATTATCCTCGATGAACCCACCGCAAACCTCGACCCGGCGGGCGCGCGAGATGTGGTGGAGGCGGTGGGTAACGTCGTCAAGCACACTGGTGCCACGCTGCTGGTCGTCGAACACAATTATGATGCGTGGCTGCCGTTGCTCGAGCGCGGCCTGGAGTTCGCGGATGGCGCGCTTGTCGACGACGCCCCAGCGCAAGAAATCGTGGCCCGGCGCCGGCTTTCCGGTTTGCCGCAGGCACGCCCAGAACTGGCTCAGCACACACCGGCCTTGGTTGCCGACCAGGTCATTGCCGTCGACCAACCAGCTCATCTGCCGGCGCGCAGTCTGCAGTTACCCGAACATGCCTCGACCGTGATTACTGGAGCGAACGGCGCGGGAAAAACCACGCTGTTGATGACGTTGGCGGGCCTACGCCCGCTTGCTTCCGGCAAAATCGAGCTCGCCGAATCTATTCGTTCCGGCCAGCGCGGGCCCATCGCCAAGTGGAAGTCACGCCAACTGGCGCAGCGCATCGGCTATGTGTTTCAGAACCCGGAACACCAGTTCGTTGCGCGTACCGTGCTCGAAGAACTACAAGTTGGGCCGAAGGTTATGGGCCTAAAGGTAGCCGATCAGCGTTATCAGGAGCTGCTGGAACGGCTCTCGCTCGCGCACCTTGCCTCGGCGAATCCGTTCACACTTTCTGGTGGCGAAAAACGCCGACTGTCGGTGGCCACGGCTCTGATTGCTGCCCCAAACCTCGTGCTTTTCGACGAACCTACCTTTGGCCAAGACCCCCACACTTTCGGGGAATTGGTCGCTATCGTGCGTGGGCTTGTCGACGACGGCGTCACCGTCGCCTCCGTGACCCACGATAAGCACTACCGCAGCGCGCTCGGGGATAACCATGTGGAATTGCTCCCCACGGGAGGTGAAGTTCGTGGCTAATACCCAGAGAACCGAAGCAGCGCAGGCCGCGGACCTGGTGCCATCTGGTGCGCCGCGAATTAATCCACTGACGCGCATTATCATCATGCTGTTGGTGACCACCCCGTTGCTGTTCAGCCTGGATTGGGTGAGTGCCTTGGTCTCATTGGCTATCACCATCGTCGTTGCCTTCGTCGGGGGAGTCGGGCTGAAAACTCTCGCGGCAACTCTTTGGCCGCTGCTGCTGATCGCACCTCTGTCGGGCATTTCGATGCTGCTCTATGGTGCCGAGGGCGGGGAAGTGTATTTCGAGTTCTGGCTGATGACCATCTCAGATAACTCGGTTGAGCTGGCGATAGCGATTATGATCCGCATCTTGGCCGTGGCCAGCCCGGTGATCTTGTTGGCGCGAAATATTGACCCGACTCGGCTGGGGGATTCGCTGGCGCAGATTTTGCATTTCCCGGATCGCTTCGTGATCGGCTCTGTGGCCGGGGTTCGTATGACCGGGCTGTTTAAAGACGACTGGGTGGCGATGAATCGAGCTCGCCGTGCCCGCGGTCTGGGAGATCGCGGCAAAATTGCGCATTTTTTCACCATGGCGTTTGGCCTGCTGGTGCTAGCTTTACGACGCGGCGGCAAGCTCGCCACTGCTATGGAGGCGCGTGGTTTTGGGCGCCAGCCGCTCTACGGTGAGCGCCGAACCTGGGCGCGTCCTGCGGCCTTGCGTGCCGCAGACTGGCAAGCACTGGGGTTAGCACTGGTGTGTGCAGCGATCCCGGTTGTCGTTGCGGTGCTCGTTGGCAGTTGGCGTTGGTTCGGTCTCTAACCGCCGTAGTAGTTTAGTCCTGGTTGCACACCGCCGAAAAGCTGTTCAGCAGTCACGAACTCATAGCCTTGGCTGCTTAAGGAATCCAAAATGCAGGGCATCGCATCGACGCTGGTTGCGTGCAGATCGTGCAGCAAAATCACGGCTCCGTCCGAGGCGTTGGTAACCGCACGATTGCAGACGAGTGCGGAGTCGCGGTCTTGCCAGTCGCGGGTATCGACCGACCAGATGATGTTGGCCATGCCAAACTCTGCGGCGGTGTTATTGACGGTTGGGTTCGTGGCCCCGTAGGGAGGGCGCAGCATAGTCGGCGTGTGGCCGCCGGTGGCATTGGCGATTGCTTGGTTGCCTTGCTGGAGTTCGTTGCGTACCCCGTCGGCTCCCAGCGTCGTCAAGTCTGGATGGTTATAGGTGTGATTACCGACGGCATGGCCCTCGTTTAGAGTTCGCGCGACGGTTGTCGGGCTCGCATCCACGCTCGAGCCGATGGTGAAGAACGTGGCTTTCGCGTTGTACTGCGCAAGAGTATCTAGCAACCGGTTAGTGTTCGCTGCGGGGCCGTCGTCGAAGGTCAACGCTACCCGCGGTGCTCCGGGGTTACGTGGTGCCTGCTGGGCCTGAACGGTTTGTGTCTGTTCGGTAGCGCTGCTAGTGCTGCCGGTTCCAAAGCCATCTCCCAGTACGCGCGTGGCCAGTGCGGAGTCTGGCTTGTGCTGCAATTCGTGCGGATCAATCGACAACTCGATTCTGCCGGCGGAATAAGCGCTGACGGTGCCGTCGTCGAAGTGGATGTCGAGGGATCGTCCGTCGTCGCCAAGCGCGAATCCATCCAAACTTTCCGCGGTCAGATCCTCGGGGAAAACCTCGGAAGCGTCGTAGTGGCTTCGTAGCTGCTCGCGGGCTTTCTCTGCGAATTCTTGCAGGCCAGCGTGGTCTGCAACAACGTCGCCGTTGGAATCGATAGCGCCGTCATATAGGTTTGCTACCCCGATCCGGGTGTCATCGTGTAGATCAAAACTGAGAACCCGGTGGTGGCGTTCGGGGGAGGCGCCTTGGGTATCGAACAGCGTGTTTAAAGCCAAAGTGAGAACGCCGTCGCCGCGGTAGACCAAGTTGTAGCTCACGCGCTCGCTGAACTTACCGTCGAATTGTGGGGTGGAATCTCGGGTGACCGAACGAAAGTGTTCGCGTAACTCGTCGACCTCAGTCTTAACCACCTTATTGATCTCCGGCCACTCTGTTTCTGGAATTTCCACATAGGAAGTGACGGTGTCGGTTTCTTCCTGGCTGACGACCGACGTGATGCCTTCGTAGCTCGTATTGGCGATATAGAAATTGTCTTCGGTCGGTGCTGGGGTAGCGCTTGCGCCTGGCGGCGTGCTGGTCGAGACGGCGGCATCAAAGCTGTTCGGAGAGCTGGCCTCATCAGCTAACGTGGTGCAGCCTGCGAGAACCAAAGCGAGTGATGAAACAGTGGCAAGCGCGACGTTATTGACGGTGCGATGACGACGAGAGGAAATCATACTTCCACATTAAATAACAGCCGTAACATGCGCACCAATGTGATGAAAGTGAGGGATGGTGCGCCTGCAGCGAGCAGTGATGAGCCTGCAGTGAGCAGTGGTGCGCGAAAAAACTGAAAGAATCTTAAACAGTGAAAGGCCTTAAACAGTGAGAGGTTCGACAATTGTAACTGCTCGCAGAACCTGCTAAGCTGCACTATGGTTCGTCTCGCCAGTGCGGTGGGATGAAAAGTCTGATCATCTTCTCGGCGCACAATCGCCTGTGGAGACGTTCTGGACGCGCGGAAGGGCCCCGGGAAAGAGCCCCGATTTTTGCGTGTTTGGATGCGTTTTCCATAACTGTATTCGCTGGCGTCACCGAGGTGAAGAAAACTCAACCGACAAGAAAGACTGGTTTATGCCAACTATTCAACAGCTGGTCCGCAAGGGCCGCCACGATAAGAAGTCGAAGGTGGCAACCGCTGCGCTGAAGGGTTCCCCACAGCGTCGTGGCGTGTGCACCCGCGTGTACACCACCACCCCAAAGAAGCCGAACTCCGCGTTGCGTAAGCTCGCTCGTGTTCGTCTGACCTCCGGTGTTGAGGTTTCGGCCTACATTCCAGGTGAGGGCCACAACTTGCAGGAGCACTCCATGGTTCTGGTTCGTGGTGGTCGTGTAAAGGACCTTCCAGGTATCCGCTACAAGATTGTTCGTGGTGCTCTTGACACCCAGGGTGTTAAGGACCGTAAGCAGGCTCGTTCCCGTTACGGCGCAAAGAAGGGGTAATAAACAATGCGTAAGAATCAAGCTCCAAAGCGTCCAGTTGTCAAGGATCCGGTTTACCAGTCCGAGCAGGTCTCCCAGCTGGTCAACAAAGTTCTGCTCGACGGCAAGAAGGCCACCGCAGAACGCATCGTCTACGGCGCACTTGACAAGTGCAAGGAAAAGACCGGCACCGACCCATTGGGTACCCTCGAGAAAGCTCTGGGCAACATCCGCCCAGACCTCGAAGTTCGTTCCCGCCGCGTCGGTGGTGCTACTTACCAGGTGCCAATGGAAGTTCGCCCAAGCCGTGCGAACACCCTGGCCCTGCGTTGGTTGGTCACCTTTACCCGTAAACGTCGTGAAAACACGATGATCGAGCGTCTGGCTAACGAGATCCTGGATGCTTCCAACGGTCTGGGTGCTTCCGTTAAGCGTCGCGAAGACACTCACAAGATGGCAGAAGCCAACCGCGCCTTCGCCCACTACCGCTGGTAACACGCTGTATATACCGTCGGCAGCCACCGCCTTAGTGGTGTGGCACGAGCCGGCGGAAACCAGCAGAATGACCCGCAACGCAACCGAATCGTCTGGAAGCTTTTCGGGTCTTTTGTTTAGCAGCTAATTCGCTGCCGAATAACTATTTTCGTGGCATGATCGCAGATAACGTGACAAGTGCACGAGAAAATACAGCAACGACTATTTTGATGGGGTAAAACTGTGGCACAAGAAGTGCTTAAGGATCTAAAAAAGGTTCGCAACATCGGCATCATGGCCCACATCGATGCTGGTAAAACCACCACCACCGAGCGTATTTTGTACTACACCGGTATTAACCGCAAGGTTGGTGAAACCCACGATGGTGGTTCGACCACCGACTGGATGGAGCAGGAAAAAGAGCGCGGAATCACCATTACTTCCGCAGCCGTGACCTGTTTCTGGGAAGGCAACCAGGTCAACATCATTGACACGCCGGGCCACGTTGACTTCACCGTTGAGGTCGAGCGTTCCCTGCGTGTTCTGGACGGCGCAGTTGCCGTGTTCGACGGCAAGGAAGGCGTAGAGCCGCAGTCAGAGCAGGTGTGGCGCCAGGCTGCGAAGTACGACGTTCCACGTATCTGCTTCGTTAACAAGATGGATAAGCTGGGTGCAGATTTCTACTACACCGTGCAGACCATTGTCGACCGTTTGGGCGCTAAGCCACTCGTTATGCAGCTGCCAATCGGCTTCGAGGATGACTTCGACGGTGTCGTCGACCTGCTGCAAATGAAGGCATACCTGTGGCCGGGCAAGGTTGAGGTCGGTGCTGAACCACAGCTTGTCGACATCCCAGAAGACATGCAGGAAAAGGCCGAAGAATACCGTGAGAAGCTGGTTGAAGCCGTAGCTGAGACCGACGAAGAACTCATGGAGAAATACTTCGGTGGTGAAGACATCTCGATCGACGAGCTGAAGGCGCAGATCCGCAAGCTGGTTGTTAACTCCGAGATCTACCCTGTTTACTGTGGTACCGCGTACCGCAACAAGGGTGTCCAGCCACTGTTGGATGCCGTCATCGACTTCCTGCCTAACCCAATGGACGTTGGCGAAGTTATTGGCCACGAAATGGGCAACGAAGAAGTTGAGATGCGTCGTAAGCCATCGGCTGACGAGCCTTTCTCTGGTTTGGCTTTCAAGATCGCCGCACACCCATTCTTCGGTCAGCTGACCTTCGTCCGTGTCTACTCCGGTCGCGTCGAGCCCGGCAACGAAGTCCTGAACTCGACCAAGGGCAAGAAGCAGCGCATTGGTAAGATCTTCCAGATGCACGCCAACAAGGAAAACCCTGTTGACGAGGCAGTAGCCGGTAACATCTACGCGATCATCGGCCTGAAAGACATCACTACCGGTGACACCATTTGTTCCAAGGATGAGCCGATCATCCTGGAATCCATGGATTTCCCAGATCCAGTTATCCAGGTTGCCATCGAGCCAAAGACCAAGGCCGACCAGGAGAAACTGTCGACCGCTATCCAGCGTCTTGCCGACGAAGACCCAACGTTCACCGTGAAGCTGGACGAAGAGTCCGGACAGACCGTCATCGGCGGTATGGGCGAGCTGCACTTGGACGTTCTGGTTGACCGTATGAAGCGCGAATTCAAGGTTGAGGCAAACATCGGTAACCCACAGGTTGCCTACCGCGAGACCATCCGCAAATCCGTTGCTTCTCTGGACTACACCCACAAGAAGCAGACCGGTGGTTCTGGTCAGTTCGCAAAGGTTATTGTCTCCATCGAGCCATATGCGCCAGATGAGAACGAATTGGAAGAGGGCGAGAGCCCACTGTACAAGTTCGAAAATGCCGTTACCGGTGGCCGTATTCCACGCGAATACATTCCATCCGTCGACGCCGGCATCCAGGACGCTATGCAGTACGGTTACCTTGCTGGTTACCCGTTGGTGAACATCAAGGCCACTCTTGAAGACGGTGCGTACCACGACGTCGACTCCTCCGAAATGGCCTTCAAGTTAGCCGGTTCGCAGGTGCTGAAAGAAGCCGTCGCCAAGGCAAAACCAGTTTTGCTTGAGCCGTTGATGGCCGTTGAAGTTGTTACCCCAGAAGAGTTCATGGGTGACGTCATCGGTGACATCAATGCTCGTCGTGGCCAGGTTGAATCCATGGATGACCGTTCCGGCGCTAAGGTTGTTAAAGCACGCGTACCACTGTCTTCCATGTTCGGATACGTTGGCGACCTGCGTTCGCGTACCCAGGGCCGTGCGAACTACACCATGGTCTTCGACTCCTACGGTGAAGTTCCACAGTCGGTAGCTGAAGAAGTTATCGCAGCGCGCACCGGCGGTTCGTCGAACTAAGCCGTTGCAAGTCGAAAGACGCTAGTCTGCGACTTTAAGGCGTACAGTTGGCGGTAGCTCGTGTGCTGGTTAAACACCCGCACGAGCTACTGTGCCCACAAAGCCAAGCTGACCGCCTGGGTTGCGGTCGTGCTGAGCCCAAAGCCATTTTCCCACTGGGATAACTCCACAAGCGTTGCTGCATGTGGGTGGGTTGAGCCGGCCGTTACCCGAAGACAACTGATCTAGGTGATATGGTGAGATAAAGCCGTTGATATGTATGAACGGTTTGATATATCTGTGCCATAATTCTAGGATCAGGTAACGGGCACACCTGTCAGACGTTGCCTGCCGCAAGCCTGCGGCGAGTCCGCAGGCGAATTAGTAGGCAAAATAAACAAACCACGTGGCTGCGAAGGTCGTAGCCACCGATAAAGTCCAGGAGGACATACAGTGGCAAAGGAGAAGTTCGAGCGTACGAAGCCGCATGTGAACATCGGCACTATCGGACACGTCGACCACGGCAAGACCACCACTACCGCAGCTATCACCAAGGTTCTGTCGGACAAGTACCCTGATGAAAACCAGGCATTCGCGTTCGACATGATCGACAAGGCTCCTGAGGAGAAGGAGCGCGGTATTACCATCAACATCTCCCACGTGGAGTACTCCACTCCTAAGCGCCACTACGCGCACGTGGACGCCCCAGGTCACGCTGACTACATCAAGAACATGATCACCGGTGCCGCTCAGATGGACGGCGCTATCTTGGTTGTTGCAGCTACCGACGGCCCAATGCCACAGACTCGTGAGCACGTTCTGCTGGCTCGCCAGGTTGGCGTTCCATACATCCTGGTTGCATTGAACAAGTGCGACATGGTTGACGACGAGGAAATCCTCGAGCTCGTCGAGATGGAAATCCGCGAACTGCTGGCTGACCAGGAATTCGACGAAGAAGCTCCAATCGTCCACATCTCCGCTGTCGGCGCCCTCGAAGGCGAAGAGAAGTGGGTTAACGCTATCGTTGACTTGATGGACGCTTGCGACGAGTCGATCCCAGATCCGGACCGCGCTACCGACAAGCCATTCCTGATGCCTATCGAGGACATCTTCACCATCACCGGCCGCGGTACCGTTGTTACCGGCCGTGTTGAGCGTGGTTCCCTGAAGGTCAACGAAGAAGTCGAGATCATCGGCATCAAGGAAAAGACCCAGAAGACCACCATCACCGGTATCGAAATGTTCCGCAAGATGCTGGACTACACCGAAGCCGGCGACAACGCTGGTCTGCTGCTTCGTGGTACCAAGCGCGAAGACGTCGAGCGTGGCCAGGTCATCGTTGCACCAGGTGCATACTCCACCCACAAGAAGTTCGAAGGCTCCGTTTACGTCCTGTCCAAGGACGAGGGCGGCCGCCACACCCCGTTCTTCGACAACTACCGTCCTCAGTTCTACTTCCGCACCACCGACGTTACCGGTGTTGTTTCCCTGCCTGAGGGCACCGAGATGGTCATGCCTGGCGACAACGTCGACATGTCCGTTGAACTGATCCAGCCAGTCGCTATGGACGAGGGCCTGCGCTTCGCTATCCGCGAAGGCTCCCGTACCGTTGGCGCCGGCGTCGTCAACAAGATCCTCGACTAATTCAGGATCTCGAGCGTCGCTGACGACAATTAGCGTGTTGTCAGCCGCTCTGAAAGCCACCACCGTTTTTTCGGCGGTGGCTTTTTTCGTTTTTGCAGTGTTTGATACCCGCCAACCGCACTACGCGCGCACGGATTTGGGGATGAGCATCCGTGTATGTTTCGCGTGGTCCCATTTCAACGCGTGGTTTTATTTCAAAGGGGGGCGGGGAAGCGTCCCCAGGTTGTCATTGGTTGATGCGTCGATAGCCTATAGTAGGTAGCACCGTGCGCTTATTGTTTTTCTGTTGATATAGCTAAGGAGTCCACCCGGTGGCTGATAGTAATTCCTGGGGTCGATCATCACGTCAGTACGATTGGGGTGAATCAAACTCGGAGGTAGCTGGTGCGGGTATGGACCGGTCTCACGGTCCAGGTTCTGCTGAGCAGGGACGTAATGCGTGGGGGCAAGGCGTTGCAGACAATGCTAATGACTCTTCGAAACAAGGGCAGTCGGATACTGGGGCCCACGAAACACAAGAGCCAGATCACTCTCATACGGAGGGCTACGGTTGGGAAAAGCAGGAAGAAGCCACCACTGGATGGGAAAGTTACCGTAAAGACAGTGCTGTACCCCGTGAAACTGAACAAGCGTATCCAGAAACGACTACTTTCCCGCCGGTCTCAGCTGGTAACCGTCCTGTAGCTCAAGAGTTTCCGACGCAGTACGCAGCACAATTCAACGCGTCGTCTTCTGACTATCCAACTAGTGCGGACCCTGCATCTGCTTTTAATCCGCCTGCGGCGGGTGTCGCCCCGAGAACGAAAGGGACCCCCGTTATTATCGCTGCGGTCGTTTTAGCCGTTGCATTAGTCGCCGGTGGCATTTCTTGGGCCGCGATCTCTGCACACCAGGACAGTAGTAACGCTGATAACGTCGCAGAGTCCGTCGATAATGACAAAAAGGTATCATCGGCGCCTCAGTCAGAAGCCGATGATGCCAAAGCTGAAGAACAAGAACGCGATGATCCTGAGGCGAAAGGCAGCGAGGATGAGCCGGAACAACAAGCCGAGCAGAAGACATTAGAAGCGCAAGCGTCGGCTGGCGAGCATTGCGGGCCGAATGACGCGGTAACTGCGTCAGAGATAGGCCTTTCCTACATAGAACCTTATCGCGGTAACAATTGGAGCGTAGTGGAAGATGGTTACGACCGGTGCGCCAGCTTGTCTTGGCAGTTGATCACCTTAGAACGAGCGACGGTGGCGTCACCTTATCACATCATGTTGTTCAATCACGGCAAGTTTTTGGGCACAGCGACATATGAGCCATATGGGTACCCGCGCATTAGTCGCGTGGACGACTATGAGATAGCTGTGACGTTTACTTGGCCTCGCGAAGGCGAAGGGAATGCGAACCCACAGGGTAGAACGAATGCCTGGTTCCGATGGGATGAAGCTCAGGGCAAGGTCGTTATGACAGGTGACGTCCCACCTTATTAAAAGCTGTCAATCGGATCTAGTTGGAGCCGTTTGCAGATTCATTGGCTGATTTATGTTCGACGGTTCTTGCTGTGTAGTTTCGCTTTTCTCCAACTAGATTCGCGAGAATCGGGAAAATTGCGACGGTAAGAGCCCCGCCCGCAACAAAAATCGAGGCGGTTTCTTGCCGCATAAGTTCCGAATCCACCGCCAACGTCGTAACTGCAACGATGATTGGCAGACCCGTCGCCGAATAGAAGCCAACTTGCAGACGTTCCCGGAACGATTTGATTTCCGAACCGGTATCGTCGGCATTTTCGCGAAGGAATACTGGTAGCCCGCGAGTGAAAAGAATCAAGGCCGGAATACCTAAAACTTTTCCAGGGTTGTTTGCGATGGTATCCCAATTAATCGCCATTCCGGACACGACGAAGAATACTGGGATCAGCATCGAATAGAAGACTACGTCTAGACGATGCTCGAGAGGCTCATGAAATTCGTCAGGGATGATGCGGTTGAGAATGATTCCCGCGGCGAACGCCCCTAACACGATATCCAGCTCAAAGACAGCTGCTACCGCCATTAATGTAGCTAAGATCAAAACGATTAAGCGCAGAATAGTCTGATTCGTGGAGCCTGCTCCAGATACGAATGCGCGCCCAATTCCTGGCACCGCGCGCACAATTGCCGACGGAGCGATTGCGACCAAGACCGCAATGCCAATGAACGCCACCATGACGAGCAATGTCGTCCAGGTTCCGTGCGTACCTAGTAGCAGTGCCATAGCGCTAATTGGTGCGATTTCGCCAATAGCACCGTGGATTAATACGGAGTTGCCCACCTTGGTCCCGGTGACTTTGTGTTGCTTCAGCATTGGCGTCAAAGTGCCCAAAGCAGTCGAAGTTAAAGCAAGCGCGACGACTATTGCCGCTGGGATGGTGCCGACGAGAAAATATGCGCCAACGCCACAGGCGACGGCACACATGGACCAGGTGGCTAACGCATTTTTTGCTTGTTTGGATCGCAACGACTGTAAATTAATTTCGAAGCCAGCGAGCAAAAATAGCGCACCGACGCCCAGTTCCTTGAGCATCCCGATGCCTTCTTCTTCCGCGGCTAGATCTAGCACCGATGGCCCGATTATCATGCCAAAAACCAGCAAGAGGGCAACTGCCGGTATCCGGTTGCGAAAGACATAAGCTACCAGTGGTGCGACCAAAGCTGCTGCCATAATCCATGCGAAAGAGACCAATGCATCGGTATATTCCGTGGCACCGGCTGTCAGCACAATAACGTCTGTGTTGTGAACCCCGTCGAGAGACATGACCTACAGCGTACCGGTTGCAGTCGGTACTGTGGCCGGACTTCTTAGCTTTCCTCTCGCACGGCACCGTGTGACTGTCTTTCGGCCATGCAGATGCTTGAATAGAAAAACCGCGTGTCCGGATTAGATCCAAACACGCGGTGGGTGACCAGCTACCAGTCGACTGTTGACCTCAAAGTCCAGTTGGCAGATCGTGGAAAATTGCCCGATCGAGCTTTAATGGGAAAATGATCCCCTAAACTGCCGGCTCGACCTTATTCAGGTGGAGACGATACACGGTGTCGATATCGACATCCTCAATCGCGTCGCGCAGATCAGCCTCGCTGGACTCGACCATGTCATTGAGCTTATTCAGGTCGACCTCAGGGCGCGCGTGGATTGTGAACTCGATCGTCGGACGCTTACGATCAATCGAAACTTTGTGCTTCGCAGAGGTGATGTCGCTGTCTGTTTCCAGCTGGGCCGTGACAGCTTGCGCCAGGTGGCCGATATGCATGGTGATATTACCGGCAGAATCAGACGCGCTCGAGTCAACGCGGGAAAAAGTGCGTCGTCGCAGGTTAATGATAATCAGCCACAAGCCAATAATTACCGAACCAATGAGCACGCCCCACAGAAGGTACTCGTACCAATCCTGCTCAGGTAACTGTTGCCAAGCCTGTGGATCGCGCCATAATGCTAGATCCTTCGCAAACTGCACATCGAAGTACACAAGCACAGGCCACAGGCCGAATATGATGAGCCCAATAGCGAGCAAGAAGAAGATGAAGCGGTCGATAAAAGCGGTTAGTTTGCTCATGATACGCCCTCCTGGGAGCTCTCACTTTCGACGTGAACTTCGATCCTCGGTTGCTCGTGCAAATACGACAACTTCGTCGTCAGGGCCTGTTCTACGCGTTCTGCCAGTGAAGAATCATTGGCATCACCTTCGACAACAACTTTCAGTTTTTTGCCCGCCAGTTTGGAATGAGCCGAGCGCGCGCCCGGAAGTTGTTGTGCGGTAGCCGAGCTGATGCGAGCGATATCGACAGGTCGCATCCATACCGGTGCATCACTCTTAATCGCACGGTGTGTACGTGCACGCGGCTTAAAAGCCCCAATGAGCAACAACACGCCTACTGCGATCGCCCCGACCCCAGCCCATACGATCCACTCCGGAAGCTCATCCTGACCGAAGAATTCAGTGATTGGCGTAATCCAACTTTGCTGATCTTGGTTTGGAAGAACCACAAAGATCTCGCGAGTGACCACACCGGCAAGCGCTAACAACAGCACGCCCAGAATGACAGCCAGTGTTCGTGCGATCGGCGAAGCCTTCGGCTCTTGGCCATGAAATTCTTGATTCTTAGCCACGTGAACCACCTCTTATCTCTCGGAGCACCTCACGCGGATCCTTCCGGTAAATCTCGCGTAACGGCTGCGGTTGTGGGACCGTCACTGAGCGGAATGGGTGGTCCATCGGCGCATACGGCTTGCGTAATTGCTGTTTCATCGGCGTGCGAACCTTGCGCAGCTTGCGCTGTTTTGGCACACCGGGGCTACGCGGATGACCCAGGCTAGCGATCTCGACGTCGCGCAATGCCCGAGACTTCGGCGCAGCTACCTTGCGAAGCTTCTTCCGCCGAACGTCGACCGGACGAAGCTTACGCTGCTTTGGTGCCTGTACATCGCGAACCCGTGGCTTGCGTGCAGCGATCTCGCGCAATTTGCGCTCCGGTGGAAGACTTACTGACTTCGGTTCGAAAGAGCGGGCATCGACGTCGACAAGCCTTTGCGGTTCGGGAACCACAACCTCACGCAGTGGTTGCTGCTGCGGAATACCCACGGGAACGTCTGGAAGCTCGCCGACGGTAACCTCACGTAGCGCCACGGGTGCAGGAACGTCAACCTGGCGCAGAGGCTGCTGTTTTGGAGCCTCGGCCGGGTTAAGCTTCTGCTGTGGAGGTGTCTGCGGCTTGAATGGTTTCAATGGTTTCGGAGCCCGTACCTTGCGTGTCACAGCCAATTCATTGACCGTAACTTCACGTAGTGGTGTCGGTTCCGGAACTTTGACCGCAACTGGTTCTTGAGGTTCCGCAACAGAGATAACGCCAAGTGGTTTTGGCCATGGCGTTTCTACCTTGTGCTGAACTGCAAGATTTCGCGATTTCACCTCGCTGAGTTCCTGGACCCGCGGAGTAGTGGTGATCTCTCGTAGCGGAGTTTCTTCCGCCACTTCGATATCACGCAACGGCGCGGAATCAGCAACTTCGATCGCGCGCAGGGTTTCAGTCTTAGAATCCACCTGCGGTGAAATTACTTGGATCTCGCCAATGCTGACTGGTCGTGGGCTAAAGGCCGGCCGTGCTGCAACGTCGTCGCGGCTGATGCGATGCTTCGATGGCACAGCTTCGCCGATTGTGACGTTGACACGGGTGGCCTCATAACCCATGTAGGTATCCAGTGCTTCAGCTATAGCCTGGCGGACCTCGGCAGCTACCCGCACGGCAGGTGAGGGCCAAACAACCGCGATAACTGCATCGACGGAAGCCTTGTGCCCTTCTTGATCCAGACGGATATCGAAACGAGGGTAGTTGCGGGAAAGCAAGCCCCCATCGATGTCCGTGGTTCCCGGAACCTGATAAATCGCGCGCTCGACGACGTGTTCCGCAACCCGGGTCTTATAACTTGTGGTACCTGCAGCCTGCGACGAGCTTGCGTGTTCGTCGTTGTGGCTCAGTTCGGTGCTCGCAAATGATTCCGTGGTGGCCGCAGGTTTATCCTGCTTTTCCATTAGCCCTGACCTTTGCCTGAAGAGAAGATGTTCGTCAGATCAATGCGGCCATCGAAGTGTGCGCCGATGGCGGCGCCAATCAGTGCAAACGGAATTGCCCAGAGGGAATACCATCCGGTGATATAGATCAGCAGCAAAATACCAATGCCGACCAGTGCACCAATCAATGTGTAACTCATGTTGTTCATGAAACCCGTCCTCAAAAGTCTTACTGCTGGGTAGATGTGGAGCTATCGGTGGCATCAGAAAAGATCACGTCCACGCGGCCAAGTTCGATGGAGCAAGCTTGCTGAGCAACATCGCGAATATCAGATGCGAGGTCATGCAGATTCACACCCGCTGCGTAGTCAACGGTGATGTGAATTTCGATGTGTAGTTCACCTGCACCAAGTACTCGGCGTAGGCCAGAAATGCGTTCACCGGGGTAGAGCAAGGCAACTTCGCCGAAACGGCCTGCATGCAGGCCGGCTACCCCGTGAACATCTTTAACGTTGGATGCGATCGATTTCGCATCCGCCACCTCAAGCTGGGGTGCTTGAGTCGCGGCCATGTTTAGCGATCCTGGCCAGACGAGATAGCGGTCTGCTCGTCTTCGTCTTCTTCTTCCTCGTCGCCAGGCAGCTTGACGTCATGCACGTTGACGTCCACGCCGGAAACGTTCAGACCGGTCATGCGCTCGACAGCGGAGATAACGTTACGACGGATTGCGTCGGCCAGTTCGTGGATTGCGACACCATACTCAGCGGTGATCGCAACCTCGACGGAAGCGGTACCTTCTTCAACCTCAACGGAAACGCCCTGCTTGACGTCTTCTGCGCCAAAGGTCTGGCGGATGGAGCCCATGACACGCTGCGAAGTGGAACCCAGGGAAGCAACACCCGATACCTCGCGGGTAGCCAAGCCCGCGATCTTGCCGACTACACCGTCATCAATGGTGGTGGTGCCGTGCTCGGTCTCCAGGTTGCTGTTGACCTTACGAGCAGGAGTGTTGTCAGAAGACTGGTTCTGGTTTTGTTTTTGGTCGGCCATTGTGGCGCCTACCTTTCTGCTGTCTCATGGTGAGAATATGAGACCCCGGTGGCTGGTTAGCCGTTGCGGTGCGCAAGGTGAGAAACCCAAGCGCACCCGGGGTTGTTCTGATTTTGCCAAGCGGCAGGCCAGTGAATTGTGTGGACCGCCTTGCTTGGCTGTTTTCATCTTACGGAAAAACTATTCAAAGCGCGCGGGGGTGGTGGTGTAGATCACCCCTGTCGGCTTAGAAATTGGATATGCATTCACTGAGGGTGCTGGGGTTGAAGAATAACGTTTGACGTGTTTAAATGGCTAGGTTGCTTAGACAGGGTGTAGTCCGCCTAGATCTACGGCGAAAGCCGTTCTAGCCAGATGCACTGTGGCTAAGCAATCATGACACCTTCGTCGTGCATGGCTCCTAAAAAACTCTCAAAACATCAGGGGTCGCAACAAATGCGCAGAAGGACTGCCAATCGGGCTAGGTTCGTCGCTAAAGACTGGGCACCCCGAGCGGTAGTACCGGAGAAGGGGCATAGCAAGTAAACAGCGGCAGTACACAGTCAGGTTCCACCGCGACTGTCTTGGCTAGACGCAGGATATTTGCGTGTCTGGCCGGACCCGGTGCGTGTCAGAAAAGACCGAATACTGGCGTTGCTTTGCATTCAGCTAGCCCTGGAGGCGGACAACGTTGAAGAGAAATCGAAAAGCGAGCTTTCGTCTAAACCACGAGGAAAGCAAGCGAGGAAGAGGATAATCGTGGCGGGACAAAAAATCCGCATTAGGCTCAAGGCCTACGATCATGAGGCAATTGACGTCTCGGCAAAGAAGATTGTCGAGACCGTCACGCGCACCGGAGCCCGTGTTGTTGGGCCTGTGCCACTGCCGACTGAAAAGAACGTCTATGCCGTTATCGGTTCTCCACACAAGTACACCGATTCGCGTGAACACTTCGAAATGCGCACTCACAAGCGCTTGATCGACATTCTCGACCCGACGCCAAAGACCGTTGACGCATTGATGCGCATCGATCTTCCGGCCAGCGTTGATGTCAACATTCAGTAATCGCGAAGCGAAAACTACGTACAACTGTCTAAAACTGTCAGTGGAGAACAAATAATGAGCGAAAAAGAGATCAAGGGCATTCTGGGCACCAAGCTCGGCATGACTCAGGTCTTCGACGAAAACAACCGGGTTGTTCCGGTTACCGTCGTCGAAGCTGGTCCTTGCGTGGTTACCCAGATCCGCACCAAAGAAAAGGACGGCTACACAGCCATCCAGATCGCCTTCGGCGAGATCGACCCACGTAAAACTGCAAAGCCACAGGCTGGCCACTTCAAGAAGGCTGGCGTTACCCCCCGCCGCCACGTAGCGGAAA
The DNA here is from genome assembly GCF_041224285.1 of Corynebacterium drakensteinense. NCBI lineage: Bacteria > Bacillati > Actinomycetota > Actinomycetes > Mycobacteriales > Corynebacteriaceae > Corynebacterium > Corynebacterium drakensteinense. The sequence continues at coordinate 74,263 of NZ_JAXOFP010000003.1, read as the reverse complement.
TCCGTATGGATGACACCTCCGCATACGAGGTTGGTCAAGAAGTGACCGTCGACATCTTCGAGGGTGTTAACCTCGTCGACGTCACCGGCATCACTAAAGGTAAGGGCTACGCCGGCGCCATGAAGCGCCACGGCTTCGCTGGCCAAGGTGCATCGCACGGTAACCAGGCTGCACACCGTCGTGTCGGTGGCATTGGTGGTGCTGCTACGCCAGGTCGCGTTTTCAAAGGCAAGCGCATGGCCGGCCGCATGGGTCGTGACCGCGTCACCACCCAAAACCTGAAGATTCAGAAGATCGACGCCGAATCCAACTTGTTGCTCATCAAGGGTGCCATCCCGGGTGTCAACAAGGGCGTCGTTACCGTTAAGACTGCTGTGAAGGGTGGTGCATAAGCATGAGTAACCTCACGCTAGATGTACAGACCGCTGAAGGCTCCACCAACGGCACCGTCGACTTGCCAGCTGAAATTTTTGACGTGACTACCTCGGTTGCCACCATGCACCAGGTCGTTACCGCTCAGCTTGCTGCCGGCCGTTCCGGTACCCACAAGGTGAAAACCCGCGGTGAAGTCCGTGGTGGTGGCCGAAAACCATTCCGTCAAAAGGGAACCGGTCGCGCTCGTCAGGGCTCGATCCGTGCTCCTCACTACACCGGTGGTGGCATCGTGCATGGTCCAGTTCCACGCGACTACGCACAGCGCACCCCAAAGAAAATGATCAAGGCCGCTTTGTTTGGCGCCCTGTCGGACCGTGCTCGCAACGGCCGCATTCACGTCATCGACGAATTGGTGCCTGGTCAAGAGCCTTCCACCAAGAAGGCTAAGGCGTTCTTGGAGCGCGTTTCGACGAACAAGAAGATCCTGTTGGTCATCAACGGCGAGGATCTGAACGCACAGCGTAGCGCCAACAACCTGCCAAACGTCCACATCTTGGACTCTGGCCAGCTCAACACCTACGACGTGCTGAACTCCGACGACGTCGTATTTTCAGCTGCAGCCCTGCATACCTTCATTAACCGCGGAGCAGAAGTCGCCGCTGCAGGGGAGGAAAACTAACATGGCTAAAATCGTAGACCCACGCGATATCATCATCGCTCCGATTGTTTCCGAAAAGTCCTACGGCCTGATGGAACAGAACACTTATGCGTTCAACGTCGCCAAGGACTCCAACAAGAACCAGATCAAAAATGCCGTTGAAGAAATTTTCGGCGTAAAGGTTGCATCCGTCAACACTCTGAACCGCGAGGGAAAGCGTAAGCGCACCCGGACCGGTTTCGGTCGTCGGAAAGCCACCAAGCGCGCCTATGTAACTCTTCGCGAGGGCAGCGACTCCATCGATATCTTCGGCTCTAACGCCTAAGACTTCGGAAGGTAAGGAAGAATTATGGCTATTCGTAAATACAAGCCGACAACTCCGGGTCGCCGCGCGAGCTCCGTTTCCGACTTTCAGGAAATCACCCGTTCCACCCCGGAAAAGTCGCTACTGCGTCCACTGCACAAGACCGGTGGCCGTAACGTACACGGACACATCACCGCTCGGCACATCGGTGGCGGCCACAAGCGTCGTTACCGCCTGATCGATTTCCGTCGCAACGATAAAGATGGCATTCCAGCCAAAGTTGCGCACATCGAATACGATCCAAACCGCACTGCAAACATCGCTTTGCTGCACTACGCCGACGGCGAAAAGCGCTACATCATCGCCCCTAAGGGCCTGAAGCAGCACACCGTTGTGGAATCCGGCGCGGATGCAGACATTAAGGTTGGCAACAACCTTCCACTGCGTAACATCCCAACCGGTACCACGATCCACGCCGTAGAGCTGAAGCCGGGCGCAGGTGCCAAACTGGCACGTTCCGCCGGCTCCTCGGTTCAGCTGTTGGGTAAAGAAGGCAAATACGCCATCCTGCGTATGCCTTCCTCGGAAATCCGTCGCGTAGACATCCGTTGTCGCGCTACCGTCGGTGCCGTTGGTAACGCTGAGCAGATGAACATCCGCTGGGGTAAGGCTGGACGTATGCGCTGGAAGGGCGTTCGTCCTACCGTCCGTGGTGTTGTCATGAACCCGATCGACCACCCACACGGTGGTGGTGAAGGTAAGTCTTCCGGTGGTCGCCACCCAGTGTCCCCATGGGGCAAGAAGGAAGGTCGTACCCGGAACCCGAACCGCTATTCCAACAACATGATCGTGCGCCGTCGTCGCCCGAACAAGAAACGCTAAGAGGAGGTAACACGCTATGCCACGCAGCCTAAAGAAAGGCCCGTTCGTCGATGAGCACCTCCTCAACAAGGTGGACGCTCAGAACGAAAAGGGCACCAAGCAGGTCATCAAAACCTGGTCCCGCCGTTCCACCATCCTGCCGGACTTCATCGGGCACACCTTCGCGGTGCACGATGGCCGCAAGCACGTTCCCGTATTCGTGGAAGACTCTATGGTCGGCCACAAACTCGGCGAATTTGCTCCTACCAAGACCTTCAAGGGTCACGTCAAAGAAGATAAGAAGAGGCGATAAGCGATGAGTGACGTTATCACCAGCGCATCCGCCACTGCTCGGTACGTGCGTGTAACCCCAATGAAGGCACGTCGCGTCATCGACCTGGTGCGCGGAAAGTCAGTTTCTGAAGCCCTAGCTATCCTGAAGTACGCCCCACAGGCTGCAGCGAAGCCAGTAGCCAAGGTTGTTGCCTCGGCTGCCGCCAACGCTGAAAACAACTTCGGTCTGAACCCAAGCACCTTGGTTATCTCGGAGGCTTATGCCAACGAGGGTCCAACCATGCGTCGTTTCCAACCGCGTGCTCAGGGTCGTGCGTTCATGATCCGTAAGCGCACCAGCCACATCACTGTGGTAGTCGAAAGCCAGGAAGAAGGTGCCAAGTAAATGGGTAACAAGATCCATCCACACGGCCTACGTTTGGGTATTACCGCTAACTGGAATACCCACTGGTTTGCTGACAAAGACTACGCAGACTACGTGGCCGAAGACATCAAGATCCGTAACTTCCTGTCCAAGGGACTGGATCGTGCAGGAATCGCCGACGTCGTCATCGAGCGTACTCGTGACCGCGTCCGCGTAGACATCCACACCGCTCGTCCGGGCATCGTCATCGGTCGTCGTGGTGCGGAAGCTGACCGCATCCGTCGCGAGCTGGAAAAGCTCACCGGAAAAATGGTCGCGCTGAACATCCTGGAAGTTAAGCAGGTCGACGCTAACGCCACCCTGGTCGCTCAGTCCATTGCTGAGCAGTTGGTCAACCGTGTTGCATTCCGCCGCGCTATGCGCAAGGCAATCCAGTCTGCAATGCGTCAACCACAGGTCAAGGGCATCAAGGTCATGTGCTCCGGCCGTCTGGCTGGTGCTGACATGTCCCGCGTTGAGCGTTACCACGAAGGTCGCGTCCCACTGCACACCCTGCGTGCAGAAATTGACTACGGCACCGCCGAAGCCCACACCACCTTTGGCCGCATCGGCATCAAAGTGTGGATCTACAAGGGCGACGTCGTCGGCGGCGTACGGGAATCCGAACTGAACGCACCATCCGAGCGTCGTGGCCGGGGCGATCGTCGTCCTCGCCGTGGTGGCCAGCGCCGCCAGCGCGCTCAGCAGAAGAAGGACTAAAGCATGCTTATTCCTAAGCGCGTGAAATTCCGTCGCCAGCACCGCCCAAACCGTAGCGGTGTCTCGAAGGGCGGAAACCGCATCAACTTCGGTGACTACGCAATCCAGGCCCTTGAGCCTGCCTACGTCACCAACCGCCAGATCGAGTCCGCACGTATTGCCATCAACCGCCACGTCAAGCGTGGAGGTAAAGTGTGGATCAACATCTTCCCGGACCGTCCACTGACGCAAAAGCCACTCGGTGTACGTATGGGTTCCGGTAAGGGACCTGTCGAAAAGTGGGTAGCCAACGTTAAGCCGGGCCGCGTACTTTTCGAAATGTCGTACCCGAACGAAGCAGTCGCTATTGAGGCTCTGCGTCGTGCCAGCCAAAAGCTGCCATGCAAGGTCCGCATCATCAAGAAGGAGGACCAGCTCTAATGGCAACCGGTACCCCTGCATCCGAGTTCCGCGAGCTCGACGAAAAAGAGCTCAAGCAGCGTCTGAGTGACGCTAAGGAAGAACTATTCAACCTGCGTTTCCAACTGGCAACCGGTCAGCTGACGAACAACCGTCGCATCGGCGTCGTCAAGCGCGACATTGCCCGCGTGTACACCGTGCTTCGGGAACGTGAGTTGGGTATGACCGAAACTCCAGGAGCTGAGGCATAACTATGAGTGAGGCAACTGTGACAGATTCCACCAAGGGCCCTACCCCGAAGAAAGAAAAGGAAAAGGGCGCCCGCAAGGTTCGGATCGGCTACGTCGTATCTGACAAAATGCAAAAGACCATTGTCGTTGAGCTCGAAGACCGTAAGCAGCACGCGCTGTACGGCAAGATTATGCGCTCGAACAGCAAGGTTAAGGCTCACGACGAAGACGAGATCGCCGGCATTGGCGACCGCGTCCGCATTGTCGAGACCCGTCCGCTGTCGAAAGACAAGCACTACCGTCTCGCAGAGATCGTCGAGAAGGCTAAGTAGTCCTACGGACAAGACTTATACCTGTCGACGGCGACACTCGCTAGAGACATTTGGTTGTTAAACGTTTAACGACCAGGCAGAACACCCCGCATCGGTCCGCCCGTGCGGGGTTTCTTTTTAACTTAGGGCATCCATATCATGATAGGCTTATCTGAGTTGACTTCAGCTGATTTTAGCGAAATACGACGAAAGGTGAATGGATGTTCCGTCGGTTTAACATCAAAACCGCAGTAACCGCGAGCCTGGCTGGCTTTGCATTGCTCGCTGCAGGATGCTCGAGCTCGCAAGACTCTGCCGACAGCGCAGATAGCTCCGCCGAAAAGATGGCGGCCACCTCGGAAGAACGCATTGCGGCAGTCGGCTTGGGTGATGCCGATACGGTCTTGGCTCTCGGCGAGACGCCAGTCGCGATTGCCCCGTGGGCAGGCTTCAATGAGGGCGTAGGACCCTGGTCGGAAGATCTACTGGGCGACGCTGACCCTGCCCTGATCCGCGATACTTCCGCCGGCTTCGATCAACAGCACATCGAGGCGATAGCAGCGACTGACCCCACGAAGATCCTCGCGGTCAACCACTCAATTGACGACGAAACCAAGAAGAAATTCGAAACCATTGCGCCGACCACGCTGCACTCCGCAGAAGATAGCGATTGGCAGATCCCGTGGGAAAAGCAAGTAGAAACCATCGCCAAGGCATTGGATAAAGAAGACGAAGGCCAAAAGCTTATCGACGAGACGAATGCTGCCTTCGAGAAATTCCGGGAGGACCACCCAGAACTGCAGGGCAAAACTGCGGCCATTGCATTGCCATCTGACAACCAGCTGAGCCTGTACACCTCTGGTGATGGGCGCGGACAGTTCATCGAAGACCTTGGCTTCGTCATTCCGGAGGAGCTGCAAGAAACCGACGGCGAGTTCTACCGGACCATCGCGGCTGAAAATTTCAGCGAATATAACCAGGTCGACTACCTGTTCATCGTGGACTGGGAGGGTGCAGCCGACAAGATTAAGTCCCTGGAGGCATTCCAAAACATCGATGCCGTGAAAAACGGCAACGTCTTTTACTTCGATGACCTCACGGGTACCGCAATGTCCTTGCCAAACCCTCGCACCATCCCGTATTCCATCGAAAAATTCACCGAAAAACTCAGCGATACCTCTAAGTAATCCCCGACTAGCGGGGCTTTCGGGGGTCCAACGGGCACACGGATGGCGTGCCCGTCACGGGGTCGGGGACCACCATCGCCGCTAAACCATAGACGTCTTCGACCAATTCGGCGTCCAATACTTCACCGGGAGCTCCGGTGGTCACGATCTCGCCCTTTTTCATCACGATCAAATGATCGGCATACCGTGCTGCCTGATTTAGATCGTGCAATACCGCGACGATGGTTTTTCCTTTTTCGTGGAAATCGCGCATGAGCTCCATCAATTCGTACTGGTGCGCAATATCCAGAAACGTAGTTGGCTCGTCCAGCAACATGATCGGAGTTTGCTGCGCCAACAGCATCGCAATCCACACGCGCTGGCGCTGCCCACCGGATAATTCAGCAACCAATTTCCCGGAGATATCTTCCAAACGAGTCGCAGCCAGTGCTTCGGCGACAGCCTGCTCATCCTTCTTGCTCCACTGGTGAAACAGGCTCTGGTAGGGCGCGCGCCCCCGCGCAATCAAATCAGCCACCCGAATGCCATCTGGCGAACTAGACGACTGCGGCAACAGCCCCAGCTGCCGCGCGACCTGCTTAGCGGGCAAGCTTGCGATGGCTTTGCCATCAAGAAGCACCTCACCTTGCGATGGGGTGAGTACCCGCGAAAATGCGCGCAGCAAGGTGGATTTGCCACAACCATTCGGGCCGATGATCGCGGTGAAGGAATTATCCGGGATCTCGACGCTGATATCGCGGGAAATGGTGGCGGTGTCATAACCGACGGTGGCATTGACGACGCGGAGACGTGGAGCAGTAGAGTTCATCGTTATCGCTTCTCGGTGTAGGGGAGTATCTGTGGGGGAGTTCGTGTGGGTTTGTGGGTGGACAGCAAGGTGTGAGCCGAGCTGGATCCTAAGCCGAGGTGGATCCTGCTCTGTCAACCGGTGCCGTAATGCCGCTTTGATTCGCGTATCAGTAGCCACAACATGTATATGCCGCCGATGACGACGGTGATCAAGCCGACCGGAATTTGCCGGTAGAACGTGGCAATAATCAACGACAATACGTGCGCCCCGGTTAACAACACCGTGCCCATAGCGGCGGCGCCGAGGAGAGAAACCCCAGCGGTGTGCATTAATCGGCGCGCGATTTGCGGTGCGACCAACGCAATAAACGAAATTGGCCCGGCAGCTGCTGTCACGAGCGCAGTGGTAGCAACCCCCACGACGATCAGCAGCAGGCGCGCACGGTTGACTTCGAAGCCTTGCGTCGTCGCGGCGTCGTCGCCAAGCTCTAAGTGCCGGAGCGGGCGCGAGAGTATTGCAGCCCCGATGATGACGATTACCCCGAGCACCAGCGTGGGCAGCAGGCCTTGCCAGGTCACTTTCGTGATGGATCCGGCTGCCCAAAAACCAACTTGCATGCCTTCTTCCACATCGGCGCGGGTGATGAGGTAAGAATTCAGCGAGGTCAGCATGGCGGAGATACCAATGCCGACGATGATCAGCCGGAACCCCTGCACGCCTTTGCGCCAGGCCAAGACGTAGACCACCAAGGCGGTGACGATGCCACCGATAATGGAGGCTGCGGCTATCGACCAAAAACTACTCGTGCCGATGACCAGCATCGTGATGACGACGGCGGTATACGCACCGGCATCGAAACCGATGATGTCCGGCGAGCCGAGCGGGTTGCGGGTCAGCGATTGGAAAATTGCCCCGCCGATGCCAAGTAGCGCACCGAAGGCGACGGCGGCCACGGCGATGGGTAAACGCCATTCGCGCACGATGGTGGTATCGAAACCATCGCCGCCGCTGAACAAGGCGGCGATTACTTCGCCCAAATCCAGTGGATATTCGCCGAGAGTGATGGCCGCGATCGCCCCGATCACAGCTAGGGCAAGCAAGCCCAGTGCGGTCAGCAGCAGGCGGGTGGGGAAGTGCAGTGAGACCCACCTGGTGCGTACGGCGATTCTGCGGTAGCCAGGGTCCACCGGCGCAGGTGCTTGTGCATCGTGTGACTGGGTATTCATAGTCCACTCGCTTTCCGACGGCGCACCAGCATGATCAGCACCGGTGCGCCAACTACTGCAGTGATAATGCCGACTTCAATTTCTCCAGGACGCGCGATGATGCGGCCGATGACGTCGGAAGCCAACACCAGCACAGGTGCTGCCAGCGCTGAATAAATGATGATCCAGCGCTGATCCGGGCCGACTATCCACCGCACGACGTGCGGAACCATCAGGCCGACGAAGGCCAGCCCTCCCGTCAGCGCGGTGGCGCCACCTGCCAGCAGCGTGACCGCGATGATGCCCAGCACGCGGGTACGCACGATTTTGGTGCCGAGTGAAGCAGCGAGGTCGTCGCCAAGCGCAATCGAATTCAGTGACGACGAAATCGCCAGCGCGAGAACCAATCCTGCCGCGAGGAATGGTGCGACGAGAGCGGTATCAGCGAGGTCAGCGCGGGCAACAGACCCCAAGCTCCAGTTGCGGATGGCTTGGAAAGTGTCGGGGTCGATCAGGGTAAGAAACTGTGTGATTCCAGAAAGCACCGCTGCCAAAGCCACACCGGCTAGCACCAACGTCGCGGGGTTTGCCTTGCCGCTTGCGCCTAACGATGCGCCAGAGCCGATGAAATAAACCACCACGGTGGTGATCGCTGCCCCCAGGAAGGCGAACCAAATATACCCGCTGATGCTGGTCAACCCGAAAAACCCGACGCCTAAGGTGACTGCGAATCCGGCACCGGCATTGACTCCGAGGATGCCGGGATCGGCCAGTGGGTTGCGTGTTAACGCCTGAATGAGAGCACCCGCCACGCCGAAGGCCGCCCCGGTTACGATGGCGACGACGGTACGGGGGATGCGCAGGGTCCAGACGATGATGGCGGCTTCGGAGTTATCGCGGGCGAGCAGGCCATTCCAGACTTCATCCCAGGGCAGTGGGTTAGCACCGAGCGCGATGCTGAAGCAGATCATCGCCACGATGGCGGCGAGTATCGCCAGCATGCCCAGCGTTCGGCGAGCAAAAAGTGCAGGTGCCTGCATGAACCTTCCTTCGTTTTCAGCAGGCCGGAGAGCTTTTGACCGTCGAGACCTGCCACCGAACTGTCTTCAACTTGGACAGCCTACCCTCTCATTAATAAATTAGCCATGCCTAGGCTATTGACTCGCTTCAGATATACAGTATCGCGAATCTGTGCTGTATCCTGCTCCTTTTTGGGGGTAGGTGTCTTCCGCGCAATCGCAATGTGGGGTAGATCTCGCTACGCTGTGATTTATGACAACTCCAGCATCTAGCTCAGCTTCCCTGCGCGATCGCCTCAAGCTCGGAGTGGAAGAAGAATTTCAAATCGTCGACCGCACCACGCGTGCGCTTGTGCCTGCCGCTGACTCTGTGCTGGAAGGTCTCGACAGCAAGCACTATGTCGCGGAGCTGCAAACCTCGTCGGTCGAGGTCAACAGCGATGTATTCGCGGACCTGTCGGGTCTGAGCGACGATCTCGTCTACCACCGATCCGTGCTGAATAAAGCAGGTGAGCGCAATGATCTCGCCGTGGTCGCCGCCGGCACCGTGCCCCTGGTGAACCTGAGCGACCTGCAAATCACCGATACCCCGCGGTTTAATGAGATGCAGGCTGACTATGAATTGCTGGCCCGTGAACAACTGATCTGCGGTACCCAGATCCACATCGATATCCCGCACCGCGAAACCGCCATCCAGGTCGCCCGTCGGGTCGCTCCGTATCTCGGATATTTCCTTGCTCTTTCTGCCAGCTCGCCGTTTATGTCAAACGGCAGCGACTCCGGCTATGCCTCCAACCGCACCCTGATCTGGTCGCGCTGGCCGACCACCGGCCCGTGCCCGCCGGTGAAATCCGCGCGTGAATACGACAAGTTGATCGCAGACATGATCTCCACCCGCGTGATCTCCGATCCGGGCATGATCTATTACGACGTCCGCCCGGCCGCGAACCAGCCGACCTTGGAGCTGCGCATCTGCGATTCTTGCCCTTCGGTCGACCGCATCATGCTCATCGCGGGCCTGTACCGCGCGCTGGTTGCGCGCATTCTCGACGACATCCGCCTCGGCTTCCCGGAACCAGAAATCCCGATCACCTTGTCGGCAGCTGCGCGTTGGCGTGCCGCCCGCTTCGGCATGGAAGGGGATCTCGCTGACCTGGAGACCATGGAAACCCTGCCTGCTGCCGAAGCGATTCGCCGCTTGGTCAACAGTTTGCGCCCACAGCTGGAAGAACTCGGTGATTACGAGCTGATTGACGAGCTCGCAGGGCGCGCGCTGCACCTGGGTTCGTCGTCGTACCGACAGCGCCAGGCATACCGGCGCCATGGCAGGCTTGCCGACGTCGTCGACTCGCTGATCGCCGAAACCGCCGGCGAGCACCTGCCGGTGTCAAACCGTGCTAGCGGGGGCGCCGACACCCGCTTCGAGGCGCCGTTTTTCGGCTACGATCTCGCGAACTTGGCGACGGGTTCACAAGCCTACGACGAGGCAATTACCCCGGAATCCACCGTGCGCGAGACGTATACGGAGATCGTCGACGAGATTAAACGCTTGGGCTCTATTGCCCTGCGCGAGCGCCACATTGCCATCGAGCACGACGAAAAAGTCGCTGGCATCGTGTTCCGCCCGTCCTATTCCGAGCAAACCCAGCCACTGCCGGTGGACCTCACCCCGCGCCTGTTGCCGCGCGCGGAATACGACGAGCTATCGAAGGGCATGGAACAGCGCGCCCTGGCGCTGAACTATTTCCTGCACGATATCTACACCGACGCGCAGATTATTCACGACGGGGTAGTACCGCCGGCGCTGCTTGATCGCACCCCGGGCTTCCGCTCCTATGGCCGCGCGCCCGCCTGGCAACGCGTGCGCGCACATATCTGCGGTTCGGATCTGGTCTGCACCGGTGATAACGAGTGGGTCATCCTGGAAGATAACCTGCGTGCACCATCCGGCGTTGCCTATTCCACCGCGATTCGTTCGCTGACCACCCGCCACTTGCGCGAGCTTTACCAGAAATACGACGTGTTGCCCGGCGACGATGCCGGCGCCGCCCTGCGCGAGACCATGCGCGCGGCAGCCCCACCACATATCGCCGATGCGGAACCATCGATGGCGATTTTGACCGGTGGCTCCAAAGAATCCGCCTACTTCGAACACCGCAGCCTGGCGAATATGGCGGGTGTTCCGCTGCTGCGCACCCGCCACCTGCAGATCCGCGATGACCGCGTTTATGCCACCGTTGACGGCCAAGAGACTGCCATCGACGTACTCTATGTGCGCATCGACGAAGAACTCTTGCTGTCTTCTACCGGACGTGATGGCACGCAATTGCGCGAGGGTCTGTTGTCCGCGCTGGAAGCCGGAAACCTGGCGATCATCAACGCGATGGGTAACGGCGCCGGCGATGACAAGGCAATTTATTCGCTGGTTCCAGAGATGATCGAGTATTACCTGGGTGAAAAACCAGTGCTCAACCAGATCCCGACCTACCTGTGTGCCGAACGCGATCAGCACGAGCACGTATTAGCCAACCTGGATTCCCTCGTCATCAAACCGATCGACGGCTACGGCGGGTCCGGCGTGCTGATCGGGCCTTTCGCCACCGAGGTCGAGCTGGAACAGCGTCGCCAAGAGCTGCTGGTGCAACCGGAGCGCTTCATCGCCCAGGAAATCGTGGGCTTGTCGACGCACCCGACCTTCAACGGTGCCGATTTCCAACCCCAGCACGTGGATCTGCGTGCCTTCGTGCACGTGCGTGACGACGGCGAGCGGCTCACGGCCTACACGCAACCGAATCTGCTTACCCGCGTCGCGCCACCGGGATCGATGATCGTGAATTCTTCGCGTGGTGGAGGATCGAAAGACACCTGGGTGGTGCAGTGACAACGCACGATGGGATACTAGACGCCGTGACGAAACACACGGCCATAGAGCCAAACGCAGCAGAATCCACCGTGCAACGGCAGTTTTACGCCACCTCGGCGCCCAGCTTGTCGCACACCGGGCGCCATATCGCTTATCTCTATGATGACGGCTCCGGGTATACCGCTGCCTACCAGCGGGTAGTGCCCCAGGTCGGCCAGGACCCTCTCCCGCCGCGCCCGGTCACTTTGCCTATCGAAGGACCGGTGACCGCGGTGCAGTATTCCCCAGATGGGAAGTACCTGGCCCTGCAGGTTTCGCCGTTTGCCCGCGGCCGTAACGAGGTCTGGGTGGTGGCTAACGATCCGGACGACGAACGCGCCTGGCGAGTTTCGCTGGATACCGACATAGATGCCGAGTTGGTGGGCTGGAAAGACGACTGCGTGACGCTTACCGCGCTCACCGAGACCGCACACGGTGCTGACTATGATTCCATCACCCGCGCGGTCCACCCGGAAACCGGAGCCAGCGACATCCTCGATGAGCAGCACAATGCGGTGCTGCTCGATGCCGTTGGGCCATCGGATAGCGGTGCGGTGCTGTTGCGCTGTGGTAATCGCGGGCAGCGCTATGCCGTGTTGCGGTACGGCGGGCGCGACTATGAGCTGTTGCTGCGCGCGCACGATACCTCGACGGAGGGCGGGCAGTTCATCATGGCACAGACACACTTCGGCGCGCCGGGCGAGCCTTCGCGTCTGACGGTGGTGCTGCAAACCGAATACGGTGCCGAGGCGATGCGATTGTTGCAGGTCACTTTGGATATCGCAGCCGATGGTAACACGCACCAAATCACTACCGCCGAGCTGGCTGCCCGCAGTGATAACGAGGTTGATGACTTCGCGATTTCCTACGACGGCAAAGTCGTCGCGGTGGCGTGGAACAACCATGGATACAGCGATGTGGAAGTTATATCTGTCGCCACTGGCACCGGCAGGTCGCTCAATATTCCGCATTCGACAGTGGCCAGCACACCGAGTCTGTCTGCCGACGGCAGCCAACTGGCCTTAACCGTGGAATCCAGCGATTTCGCGCCGCACATTCTGCTATGCAATACGGTTTCTGGTCGTTGTGTGCCGCTGGATCCGCGCGGACCGGATCAGATCGCGACCACGCTTCCGCAGCGCCACACCTTCCACGCCCGCGATGGGTTGCCGCTGGACGGTTGGTGGTATCCGCCGATCAACACCTCCGATGAGCTTGTCGACGACGACACCGCCCAGGCGCAGGATGCGGAACCGCGCGGGGTGATCTTGTGGTTCCATGGTGGCCCGGAATGGGAATCGCGGCCAACTTTTCAGCATATTTTCCCGATTCTGCGCCACGCCGGCTTTGGCGTACTCGCGCCGAACGTGCGCGGCTCGACTGGCCACGGTCGGGTCTTTAACCACCTGGATGACGTCGACAAGCGCTTTGATTCCTGGACGGATATGCAAGATTGCGCCCACTATGCCCGTGCACATCTGCCGGGCGGGCAGCACCTGATCATGTCGGGGCGTTCGTACGGCGGTTATCTCACGCACGTTGCCGTGGCGAAATACCCGGGGCTTTTCGACGCCGCGATCGCGGTCTGCGGCATGAGCGATTTGGGCACGTTTTTTGAGACCACGGAACCGTGGATGGCGCAGCGTTCGTACACGAAATACGGTCAACCCGGTGTCGATGATGATTTGCTCTCGCGCTTGAGTCCGGTGCGGCATGTTGCTGGTGCGACTACCCCGTTGTTGTGCGTGCACGGCGCGGAAGACAACAACGTCTCGCCGCAAGAATCGCGCCAGATGGTCGAGGCTTTGACCGAGCTCGGCGTGGATTCTGAGTTGTTGCTTCTCGAAGGCGAAGGCCACGAAATTTCTACCTGGGCCGGAAATATCGCTTTGGCGGAAGCGATGATCGACTGGATCGACACTCACTAGAAAGACAAGAATTCCGTGAACGATAGCAATACCACCGAGGCCACCGGCGTCACCGGCGAAGTAGCAAAACGTGTAAGCCTCGATGCCTTGACAGCGAGCCAGTGGAAAGACATTGAACAATCCGTCATTGCTTGGCGACGTCATCTGCACGAAAACCCCGAACTTTCCTTCCAAGAGCACGAAACCACGGACTATATCCGTGCAGAACTAGAAGCACTGGGTTATACGCCAACGCTGTTTCGCGATACCGGCCTGTACCTGGATATTGCTGAAACCAGCTCGGAGCACCCACAGCGGCTGGCGATCCGCGCGGATATTGATGCGTTACCGATTGCAGAAAATACCGGGCTGGATTTTTCCTCTACCAAAGAAAACGTCGCGCACGCCTGTGGCCATGATGGGCACACGGCAATCGTGATGGGTGTGGCGAAGGCGCTCAAGCTCCTGGCAGATACCGGTGAAGTTGCGCTCGCCCCAGTGCGGTTGCTGTTCCAACCAGCCGAAGAGACCGTGCCAGGTGGGGCGAAAACCATCATCGAACAGGATTGTCTTGCCGACGTGGGGCGCATCATGGCAGTGCACCTGGATCCGAACAAGAAAGTCGGTGAGCTGGGTACTCGCACCGGCCCGATTACCTCGTCGAACGCGATGTTGCACTTGCGAATCAACGGCGATGGTGGGCATTCTGCGCGCCCGCACATGACACAAGATGTCATTCATGCGATGGCGGTGGTGATTACCGGGGTGAATGCTGCGCTGGACCGGCGCCTGGATGCCCGTGATGCCACCGTGTTGACCTGGGGCCGTGTCGAAGGCGGGGTCGCCGGCAATGCGATCCCCGGTTCGGTAGAGTTGCAAGGTACTTTGCGTAGCGCCTCCGTGGAAGTCTGGGCGCAGGCTGAAGAGTTGGTGCGCGAGATCATCGGCGGTTTGTTGGCGGCCTATGGCATCGACTGGGAACTGGAATGGGTACAAGGCGTGCCGCCGGTGGATAATGACGGCAAAACCAATACCGCCTTCAACCATGCGGCGGCAGCGTTGGAGGGCGAGCTGGATATTGTCGGCACACCCCAGTCCAGCGGCGGGGAGGATTTTGCGTGGTATCTGCGCCACGTTCCAGGTGCGATGGCGCGGTTGGGTACGTGGGACGGAATCGGGGAGAAGCAGGATCTACACCAACCGGATTTTTGCCCGGATGAACGCGCGTTCATTCTGGGAACCAAGTTGTTTACCGCTGCTGCGCTTGAGTGGCACCCGGCTAATCATGAACGCTAACCGTTGGTGGGGCGTGCTGGCGCAGAACTGAGAAGCGTAGAACTGAGAAACGCAGAGCTGACAAGTGCAGTTCTGTATAGCAGAGCGCTGGGGAAAACAGCCGCGAACTGAGTTGAACAATCATCCCAGGCTGTGGTTGAATAGCAGGGTTGCCGATGCAGGTCGGCGGATTTGTGATGCGTTTCCGAATCGCAGCCGTCGAGACCCTTCGACCGTCACTGATTATTTTCTGTGGCGTGTTCGTCGACAAGCATCAGGTAGCTGCAAGAACAAGACCGAGTGCGATCAGGACGGAAATCTTTTCGCACATAAATCCAGGTCAGGAGACCAACTGTGATTCAACAAGAATCGCGCCTGAAGGTCGCCGATAACTCCGGTGCACGAGAAATCCTCGTCATCCGAGCTCTCGGTGGATCCGTGCGACGCTTCGCAGGCATTGGTGACATCGTCGTCGCTACTGTCAAAGAAGCTGTCCCAGGCGGAAACGTGAAAGAGGGTGACGTCGTTCGCGCCGTCATCGTTCGCGCAAAGAAGGAAACCCGTCGTCCAGACGGTTCCTACATTGCTTTCGACGAAAACGCTGCTGTCATTCTTCGTTCCAACGATAATGACCCACGCGGTACCCGTATCTTCGGGCCTGTCGCTCGTGAGCTGCGTGAGAAGAAGTTCATGAAGATTGTTTCTCTCGCACCGGAGGTGATCTAGGTGAAGGTACACAAGGGCGATATGGTCCAGGTCATTTCGGGCCCAGATAAGGGCGCGCAAGGCAAGGTCATCGAGGCATACCCAAAGACCAACAAGGTTTTGGTTGAGGGTGTCAACCGCATCAAGAAGCACGTTGCGAACTCGGCTCCAGAGCGTGGCGCTGAGTCTGGCGGAATCGTTACCCAGGAAGCACCAATCCACGTTTCCAACGTCGCGGTGCTCGATTCTGACGGTAACCCAACTCGCGTTGGCTACCGCTTTGACGAGAACGGCAAGAAAGTCCGCATTGCTCGTCGCAACGGGAAGGATATTTAAGGCATGAGCGACAACTACACTCCACGTCTGAAAACCCGTTACCGCGACGAAATCAAGAACAAGCTGAACGACGAGTTCTCTTACGACAACGTCATGGAGATTCCTGGCGTTACCAAGATTGTTGTCAACATGGGTGTTGGCGACGCTGCGCGTGACTCCAAGCTGATCAACGGCGCCGTAGAAGACCTGACCCTGATCACTGGTCAGAAGCCACAGCTGCGTCGTGCAAAGAAGTCCATCGCGAACTTCAAGTTGCGTGAAGGCATGCCAATCGGTGTGCGCGTGACCCTGCGCGGCGACCGTATGTGGGAGTTCTTGGACCGTCTGCTGACGATCGCACTGCCACGTATTCGTGACTTCCGCGGCCTGTCTGATCAGCAGTTCGATGGTCACGGTAACTACACCTTCGGCTTATCCGAGCAGACCATGTTCTACGAGATCGACATTGACAAGGTTGATCGTCCACGTGGTATGGACATCACCGTCGTCACTAGCGCTACCAACGATGACGAAGGTCGCGCACTGCTTCGTGAGCTGGGATTCCCATTTAAGAAGTAGTTTTGCAGGACTGAATAAGTCTGTTTTTAGAGCTCTAGCCCCTCCGGGAAGCAACCGGAGGGGCTAGAGTTATTTGTTGGTGTCCTTTGCTTGTTTTCTTCTTGGGGAGAAATACCATGCAGCTAGAAAAGCGATGAGGCTGGGGATGAGGGCAAGGATAAATTCATAATCATCTCGTATGAAGTACAACAACCAGTGATAAAGACCGAACAACAGCAAGATTATAGAACGGATCCAATCACCGCGCCGTTTTTTATCTTTTGTCGCCACAGTACGCTCCTTTGTGGATAATGTGCGGTAGGCGGCATAACTATGACTATATTTGAAAAATACGCCCAATACAGGTAATTGAAACTTAATTTTCCCTCTAGCGAGTTTTTATGAGAATCCTGCCGCTATCCGGCGTGAAAGAGGTGAGTGAACATGTTCTGTAATGCGCAAAGTTGGTCACCTGCGGGTTTTGCTAGAATAGCTACAATCGCTATTTAGATTGGTGATGCACGAAACCTACAAGGAGCCATTAACTATGTCCACAATCCCAAGCATTCTTCTCCGCGCTATCCCAGGTGCCCTCATCGCGGATTCTGGCATATCCAAGTTGGGTATGGATGCAGAATCCTCGAAAGGTCTACAGGACTTTGCTGCTACGGGCATTCCGCAGGTCAAGGAACTGCCTTCCGATAAGTTTGGCACTATCATCGGTGCTTCCGAAGTCGCTGTCGGTGGCGCGCTGTTGGCGCCATTCATCTCCAACCGCCTTGCAGGTCTTGCGCTGACCACCTTTGGCGCAGGTCTGTTGAGCATTTACTTCCGTAACGACGATATGACCCGCGAGGATGGCATCCGCCCATCTCAAGATGGCATGTCTATCGCGAAGGATTCCATGATGGTTGCGATTGGCACCGGGCTAATCGCTCTAGACCAGCAGGATCGCATCTCGGGTGCACTGCAGGACCGCAAGATTGCTAAGGCAGAAAAGAAAGCTGCCAAGAAGGCGGCACGGAAGGCTAAGAAGAACTCCTAAAGGTAGTTTCCCAGTGAAATCGGCATGTGGAGTCGGCTAGTCGTTCTCGAGGTTGGCCGAATCGCCTCAACCCTGCTAGGGTTGGGGCGTCTTGTGCTTTTTGGGATACGTGTGCCTAAAGCCGCGGTCCGAGAACAGATAACACGTCAATGTGATATCTCATTCTGGCGTTTATCCTGTGTGCACAGACTTGCAAGTTTTTCCTACGTTTGTTGTAGGCCCCTCGCCATCATGGCGACCGAGCTTCATCGAGGTAGCGAGCGAACATGCTATTGAGCATGCGAGCGTCGAGTTGCCCAAAACAGCCCGGTAACGCTTTTAAGGTGAGTTTGGGAACCGCAACGAGAAAGGTTCAAGGTCACCACATGACCATGACTGACCCGATTGCAGACATGCTCTCACGGGTGCGTAATGCTAACCACGCGCAGCACGACACCGTGTCCATGCCTGCATCCAAGATGAAGGCGAACATCGCTGAAATCCTGAAGCAAGAAGGCTACATCACCGACTACTCCGTGGAAGGTGAGAAGGCAAAGAAGACCCTCTCGCTGGACCTGAAGTACAACAACCGCGAGCGCGCTCTGTCTGGTCTGCGCCGCGTTTCCAAGCCTGGTCTGCGTGTCTACGCCAAGGCAACGGAACTTCCTAAGGTCCTGGGCGGACTGGGTGTTGCTATCATCTCTACCTCCCACGGCCTGTTGACCGACCGCGAGGCTGAGCAGAAAGGCGTAGGCGGAGAAGTCATCGCCTACGTCTGGTAAAGGGAAGGGTGATTATCAATGTCACGAGTTGGTTTGGCACCAATCGCCGTCCCTAGCGGCGTCGAGGTAAAAATCGATGGCCAGAACGTTTCCGTCAAGGGCCCTAAGGGCACCTTGGAAGTTGACGTTCCAGAGCCAATTTCCATCGTCCAGGAAGACGGCGAACTGCGCGTCTCCCGCCCAGATAACCACCGCAAGAACCGTTCTCTGCACGGTCTCGCACGTTCCCTGGTGAACAACTGCGTTGTCGGTGTAACCGAGGGCTACGAAATCAAGATGGAAATCCACGGTGTTGGTTACCGTGTGCAGCAAAAGGGCAAGGACCTTGAGTTCTCCTTGGGCTACTCCCACTCTGTCCCAGTGAAGGCTGATGAAGGCATCACCTTCGCTGTAGATGGCAACACCAAGTTCTCTATCTCTGGTATCGATAAGCAACAGGTTGGCCAAGTTGCGGCGAACATCCGTCGTCTGCGTAAGCACGATCCTTACAAGGGTAAGGGCATCCGCTACGTCGGCGAACAGGTACGTCGCAAGGTCGGAAAGACGGGTAAGTAAGCAATGTCTAATTCTGCAAACACCAAGCGCACTCCAGTCGGTAAGGATATCTCGTCCCGCCGTCGTGAGGCACGTGCCCGCCGTCATTTCCGTATTCGTAAGACGCTGCGTGGAACTCCAGAGACCCCACGTTTGGTCGTTCACCGCACGGCGCGCCACCTGCACGCGCAGCTGATCGACGACAAAGCTGGCCACACCCTGGCTGCGGCTTCCACCATGGAAATCCGCGATGCCGAGGGCGACAAGAAGGCACGTGGTGCTGAAGTCGGCAAGCTCATCGCTCAACGCGCCAAAGACGCAGGCATCGAAGCAGTAGTATTCGACCGTGCTGGTTACAAATACCACGGCCGCGTAGCTGCTTTCGCTGATGCTGCACGTGAAGGTGGTCTGAAGTTCTAATGATCAACGCAGTTGCAAACACCAACGGAAAGGACGCGTAATGTCGGATCGTGATCAGCGCGACGGCGGACGCTCCGCCGACAACAAGAAGAACGATCGCAACAATCGTCGTAACGATCGTCGCAACCAGGACAACGACCGCGATAAGTACATCGAGCGCGTTGTCGCCATCAACCGTGTTTCCAAGACCGTCAAGGGTGGCCGTAACATGAGCTTCACCGCTCTGGTCATCGTCGGCGACGGCGAAGGCATGGTTGGTGTTGGCTATGGTAAGGCCAAGGAAGTTCCAGCCGCTATCCAGAAGGGTGCCGAAGAAGCACGCAAGAACTTCTTCCGCGTCCCAATGATTGGCGGAACCATCACTCACCCAGTACAGGGTGAAGATGCAGCTGGCGTCGTGATGCTGAAACCAGCAGCTCCAGGTACCGGTGTTATTGCCGGTGGTGCTGCTCGCCCAGTTCTCGAATGCGCTGGCGTGCAGGACATCCTGTCCAAGTCCCTGGGCTCGGACAACGCACTAAACGTCGTCCGCGCCACCGTGGATGGCCTGAAGCAGCTGGTACGTCCTGAGGAAGTTGCCGCTCGCCGTGGCAAGTCCGTCGAAGAGGTTACTCCAGCACGTATGCTGCGCGCACGCGCAGGACAGGAGGCATAAACCATGGCTCTGAAGATTACTCAAACACGTGGTCTGGTTGGCACGACGCCGAACCAAAAGGCCAACATGGAAGCACTGGGCCTCAAGCGCATTCGCCACTCTGTTGTCCAGCAGGACACCCCGGCGATCCGTGGCATCATTCAGAAGGTGCGCCACCTGGTCACCGTCGAAGAAGTGGCAGGGGAGTAGATACACCATGAGCGATATCATCAAGTTGCACGATTTGCGCCCAGAAAAGGGTGCAAACAAGGCAAAACGTCGCGTTGGCCGCGGTGAAGGCGGAAAACGCGGTAAGACCGCCGGTCGTGGTACCAAGGGTACTAAGGCACGTAAGCAGGTAGCAGCAAACTTCGAAGGTGGGCAGATGCCTATCCAGATGCGTTTGCCAAAGCTGCGCGGCTTCAAGAACCCGAACAAGGTTGTTTTCCAGGTTGTTAACGTTTCTGACTTGGAAAAGGCATTCCCACAGGGCGGCGACATCACCGTTGCTGACCTCGTGAACAATGGTTTGGTTCGCAAGAACCAGCCAGTCAAGGTCTTGGGCAACGGCGAGATCTCTGTGAAGCTCAACATCACTGCACAGAAGTTCTCCAAGTCTGCAGTCGAGAAGATCGAAGCCGCTGGCGGAAGCACCACCGCGGCTAAGTAATCGCACATACGGTGGTGTTCTGACCGAACTGAATCGCCAGTTGGTCACCGCCACCGCAGGCGTTTCGAAAGACCCTTCGTCCCGGATAAACCGGGACGAAGGGTCTTCGTGTATGTAAAAAGATATGCGCAATGCCGAAGCGCTAAGCAATGACGTGCTGTGACTATAGATCCCAAGAGTTTCTGGATTAAGCCGACTCTGTTACCGCGTAGCATTTCCTGCCTGGCGATGAATACGTCGTTAAGAATATGCTGTTAGGGTGCGTTGCTTGGGTGCATTGCAAGGCTCGCACAATTTCGCCTGCGACTTTATAAAAAATTGCCAGCGTTTCGGTCTACTGGTGTTCTTGCGCAGGATAAGACTGTTATCCCAGCTTGTGACGAAACACAGATTTACCTGCAAAACATTAAGGTTGTCCTATCACACAGTCGCTTAATATGTCTTAGCGTTGGAATGGCTGGTAGGCTACTAAGGTCACTCGTGCATGCGCGCGTCGGTGAGCACCTCACGCTTGCTGCGTTTGAGTTAACGCCCAGTTAGCCATCCAGCACACGCGCTGGGGTGCGCTCGAATTCAGAAATTATCGGTTGCCTAAGCGTCACTACATACGGTGGCAGTGAATAGGCTAGGAGGCTTTAGTGTCTGCCATCATTCAGGCATTTAAGGATGCGGATCTTCGGCGCAAGATTTTCTTTACCATCTTGCTCATTGTGCTGTACCGCATCGGTGCGCAGATCCCATCGCCAGGTGTGGACTACCAAAACATCTCCGGACGGCTCCATGAGCTGACCCAAGAAGATGACAGCCTGTATTCCGTCATCAACTTGTTCTCCGGTGGCGCACTGTTGCAGCTGTCGATCTTCGCAATTGGAATCATGCCGTACATTACGGCCTCGATTATCACCCAGCTGCTGACGGTTGTGATTCCGCACTTTGAGCAGTTGAAAAAAGAAGGCCAGTCCGGGCAAGCGAAGATGACGCAATACACGCGCTATCTGACATTGGGCTTGGCGTTGTTGCAGTCGGCTGGCATCGTTGCCCTGGCGGACCGCAACCAGTTGCTGGGGCAAGGCGTTGAGGTACTGGATCCTGATCGCACCGTCTTCGATCTCATTTTGCTGGTTACGGTGATGACTACCGGCGCTATTTTGGTGATGTGGCTCGGTGAGCTCATTACAGAAAAAGGCATCGGCAACGGCATGTCTTTGCTCATCTTTGCGGGCATCGCTACGCGTCTGCCTACCGACGGTTACAACATCCTGCAAGACAACGGTGGGGTAGTCTTCGCAGTGGTCTGCGCTGCCGTCGTAGCATTGGTCGTTGGCATTACCTTCATGGAGCAAGGTCAGCGCCGGATCCCGGTCCAGTACGCCAAGCGCATGGTTGGACGTCGTCAATACGGTGGCTCCTCGACGTATTTGCCGTTAAAGGTCAACCAGGCTGGTGTTATTCCGGTCATCTTCGCGTCATCGCTGATCTACATGCCGGTATTGATCACGGAGATCGTGAACTCATCCAGTTCTACGCCTCCAGATAACTGGTGGATGCGCAACGTCATTGCCAACCTGCAATCGCCGTCGTCGTATGTCTACATCATTGTCTACGTCACCCTGATCATCTTCTTCTCGTATTTCTACACGTCGATCCAATACGATCCGAACGAGCAAGCCGAAAACATGAAGAAGTACGGCGGCTTCATCCCAGGTATCCGCCCCGGACGACCAACCGCGATGTACCTCAGTTTTGTGATGAACCGGTTGCTGTTCGTCGGTTCGATCTATTTGGCATTCATCGCGATCCTGCCGAACCTTGCTTTGGATTTCGGTGTCGGCTCGCAAGGCTCTGCCGGTATGACAGCTTTCGGCGGTACTGCTATCCTGATTATGGTATCTGTGGCTCTGACCACAGTGAAACAGATCGAATCCCAACTTCTGCAATCCAACTATGAAGGGCTGCTCAAATAATGCGATTGGTACTCCTTGGCCCAGCCGGTGCCGGAAAAGGCACCCAGGCTGAAATCCTCAGCGAAAAGCTCAATATTCCGCACATTTCCACGGGTGACTTGTTCCGTGCCAACATTTCCGAAGGCACTCCGTTGGGGGTCGAGGCCAAGGAATACATCGACGCCGGCAAATTAGTGCCCACCGACGTTACTGCCCGCATGGTTGAGTCACGCCTCGAAGAGCCTGACGCAGACGCAGGCTTCCTTCTCGATGGCTTCCCTCGGACTGTGGAGCAAGCGGAAATTCTGGAAGCTTTACTGGCGAAAAAGAATCTGCAGTTGGATTACGTCGTCAACTTTGAAGTATCCGAAGATGTGGTTATCGAACGCATGAAGGCCCGGGGCCGTGCCGACGATACGGAAGAAGCTATTCGCACACGCCTCGATGTCTACCATGACGAGGTCGTACCTTTGATTAAGCACTATGGTGAGGATGTCATCAACATCCAAGCCGAGGGCGAGATTGATGAAATTAATCAACGCGCGATGTCCGCGTTGGGTAAATAAAACGGCTATAGTCAATAGACGTCACATGCAGTGGCGTTAATAAATGCTAAAGGACGCACAACATCCATGAACTCTCGCTCACTCCTCGCCGGCTTGGTTGCAAGCTTGGCGATGATCGCCTCCGTAATTTTCCCAGCTGCCACCGCGAATGCCCAACAGTTGCCGAGTTCTTCGGATATTACGGATCGGATTCAGGCCCCGCAGTTGCCTGACTTCAATCAGCTTGTTCGCGAGTTTGACCAGCGCAACCGCGAGGGTGCGTGGCAGATGCGTAATCAACTTGTGGAGCAGGCTCGTACCCTTAATCCACAGTATGGTGCAGGGGTTGCACAAACGATTGACCAAGCTCTGAACTTTGTTTTCCCAGGTTTGGTTGCAGAAAAAGAGCAGGCAGAACGAGCTGCTCGTGGCCCTGCGGAACCGCTAACTCCTGCTCCAGCTCGTGGACCGCACATCGACACGGGTGCTTGCCCGGCCGATGCGCGAGTATGCGTCGACATTGACGGCCGTCGTACTTGGCTGCAGGACGGCCGTGGAAACGTGCAACACGTCGCCACGGCTATGTCGCCCGGTAAACCAGGCCAGGAAACCCCACGCGGTACATTCCACGTTAACCGTAAGGTCAAAGATGAAATCTCTTGGGAGTTTGGTAACGCCCCAATGCCTTACGCGATCTACTTCACTAACCGTGGGCATGCCTTCCACGAAGGATCCCCTGCTTATGATTCCGCGGGTTGCGTCCGTCTGCCGCACAACGACGCGGTAGCTTTCTGGAACCACCTCAATATCGGAGATAAGGTCTTCATTTACTAATTAATCTCGTCAGCTTTAGCTGCCTCATCACCTAGCTAAGACGGCTCCGAGATCCGAATTGCAAAAAGCTGCGAAAAGTTTGTTTTTGCAGTTAGTGCTCTGTATAGTTGGATTTTGGTCTGTCAAAGCTTGCATAATGCACCGACACCGGCCACGGCCGGTGTTTTGCTTTTTGTGCACTTGCATAACCGCTGTATAGGCCACCGAAGTAATAGATAAGCGATCGGCGCAGTAAAAGCTGTGCCAGGAAGCCGGAGGATATGGCTAAGGAAGGCGCAATTGAGGTCGAAGGTCGGGTTACCGAACCTTTGCCAAACGCAATGTTCAAAGTCGAGCTAGACAACGGACATGAGGTGCTTGCTCATATTTCGGGTAAGATGCGCCAGCACTATATCCGTATTCTTCCGGAAGATCGGGTTGTCGTGGAGCTTTCTCCATATGACCTGAACCGCGGTCGCATCGTCTATCGCTACAAGTAAAGACTGTAAGCCTCCCTACTCAAAACACTGTTTTTGCCCCAACGATTTGCAGGCACAGTGTTCGTTCACCTCAGGCTACGGTGGCTTGAGCCTGGCATCAGTAATCATCTACTCGTTGCAGCACGCGCTGCTCAGTGGCGTGAAGGTGAGCTGATGTATCAGGGCGGGTAGGGAGAAAACCACCGTGCATACCCCGAAAGGACTCGCCTTATGGCACGTCTCGCTGGTGTGGATCTCCCACGCAACAAGCGTATGGAGATCGCTCTCACCTACATCTACGGCATCGGCCCAACCCGTGCCCACGAGTTGCTGGAAGCTACCGGCATCTCTCCTGACTTGCGTACCGACGACATCACTGATGATCAGGTGTCCTCGTTGCGTGACCAGATCGAGGCTCAGTACACCGTCGAAGGTGATCTTCGTCGCGAGGTACAAGCCAACATCCGTCGCAAGATTGAGATTGGAAGCTACCAGGGCCTGCGCCACCGTCGTGGCCTGCCTGTCCGTGGTCAGCGCACCAAGACCAATGCACGTACCCGTAAGGGTCCAAAGAAGACGATCGCAGGAAAGAAGAAGTAGTTTATGCCTCCAAAGACTCGCCCTGGCGCACGTCGTGGCCGTCGCGTCGTAAAGAAGAATGTGGCCCACGGCCACGCCTACATCAAATCGACCTTCAACAACACCATCGTGTCCATCACCGACCCAGCTGGTGCGGTAATCGCATGGGCTTCGTCCGGTCACGTTGGTTTCAAGGGCTCACGTAAGTCCACTCCATTCGCCGCACAGATGGCCGCTGAAAACGCTGCCCGCAAGGCAATGGATCACAACATGAAAAAGGTTGACGTATTCGTTAAGGGTCCGGGCTCAGGCCGCGAGACCGCCATTCGTTCCCTGCAGGCAGCAGGCCTTGAGGTCAACTCGATCACGGATGCAACGCCGCACCCATTCAATGGCTGCCGCCCACCGAAAAAGCGTAAGTTCTAGGGGAAGGAAGAGGTTTAAAACATGGCTCGTTATATTGGCCCCGCAACCCGCGTATCCCGCCGTCTGCGCGTCGACCTAGTCGGCGGAGACTTGGCATTCGAGCGTCGTCCTTACCCACCAGGACACGCTGGACGCAACCGCATCAAAGAATCTGAATACCTGCTGCAGCTGCAGGAAAAGCAGAAGGCAAAGTACACCTATGGTGTTCTGGAGCGTCAGTTCCGTCGCTACTACACCGAGGCGAACCGCCTGACCGGCAAGACCGGTGACAACCTGGTTATCTTGCTGGAATCCCGCCTGGACAACGTTGTCTACCGCGCTGGCCTGGCAAAGACTCGTCGTCAAGCACGTCAGCTGGTTTCTCACGGACACTTCACCGTGAACGGCAAGAACATCGACATCCCGTCCTACTCGGTTACCCAGTACGACATCATCGACGTTCGTCCACGTTCGCAGAAGATGCAGTGGTTCGAAGAAGCCCAGGACTCCCTGTCCGACGCCGTAGTACCGGCGTGGCTGCAGGTCGTTCCTGACACCTTGCGCATCCTCGTGCACCAGCTGCCCGAGCGCGCTCAGATCGACGTTCCGCTGCAAGAACAGCTCATCGTCGAGCTTTACTCGAAGTAATCCAGCTTCGTTTCTTCAGCTTTTCTTTCCTTGTTGTCCTAACCGGCGTCAAATAGCGGGCGCCAAAGGAGAAAATTCATGCTTATTTCACAGCGTCCCCAGCTGACCGAAGAATTCATTGATTCTTCCCGTTCCAAGTTCGTCATTGAGCCACTGGAGCCGGGTTTCGGTTACACCCTGGGTAACTCGCTGCGTCGTACGCTGCTGTCCTCGATTCCAGGCGCTGCGGTCACTTCTGTGAAGATCGACGGTGTTTTGCACGAGTTCACCACCATCAACGGTGTGAAGGAAGACGTTTCGGAAATTATCCTCAACGTCAAAGACCTTGTGCTGTCATCCGATTCCGACGAGCCAGTCGTCATGTACGTATCCCAGCAGGGTGCAGGAAACGTCACCGCCGGTGATATCCAGCCACCAGCTGGTGTGGAGATCCACAACCCGGATCTGCACATCGCATCGCTGAACGACGACGCTCGTTTCGAAATGGAACTCGTCGTAGAACGCGGCCGTGGCTACGTTCCTGCCGCTCCTACCTCCGGTGACATCGGACGCATCCCGGTAGACCAGATCTACTCGCCGGTGCTGAAGGTCTCTTATAAGGTGGAAGCGACCCGTGTTGAGCAGCGTACTGACTTCGACAAGCTGGTCATCGACGTGGAGACAAAGAACTCGATTTCTGCCCGCGACGCCCTGGCTTCGGCCGGTGGCACTCTGGTTGAGCTTTTCGGCCTCGCCCGCGAGCTCAACAACCAGGCAGAAGGCATCGAGATCGGGCCGTCCCCACAGGAATCCGAGTACATCGCTGCTTACGGCATGCCAATCGAGGACCTGAATTTCTCCGTGCGCTCGTACAACTGCCTGAAGCGTCAGGAAATCCACACCGTCGGTGAGCTCGCAGAGTGCACCGAATCGGACCTGCTGGATATCCGTAACTTCGGCCAGAAGTCGATCAACGAGGTCAAGATTAAGCTGGCGAACCTGAATCTGACCCTGAAGGATGCTCCAGAAGATTTCGACCCAACTGTGTTGGAAGGCTACGACGCAGAAACCGGCGACTTCAAGGATCCTGCAGAAGATTCCGAGTAAAGCGCATATGTTCCGGCAGAAACGCTAACGCCCACGTGAATCTAGCTTTGGTGCAGCCCTTATGGTTTAGCCCAAGCTTTGGATCACGGCGTTGCAGCGCTTTTGCCCACGCGCTCACTTAAATAAACACGAGGAGAAACACTATGCCTACTCCAAAACGAGGCGCCCGAATTGGTGGGTCGGCTCGCAACCAGCGGCACATCCTGTCGAACTTGGCTGCAGCGCTGTTCGAGCACGATTCCATCAAAACCACCGATGCCAAGGCGAAGCTGCTGCGTCCATACGCAGAAAAGCTGATCACCAAGGCTCGCTCCGGCACCCTGGCCGACCGCCGCGAGGTTCTCGCACAGGTTCCACAGAAGGAAGCTGTTGCCCGTCTGTTTAACGAGCTGGCTCCACAGTTCGAAAAGCGCGACGGTGGCTACACCCGCCTGGTTAAGCTGGAAAATCGTACCGGTGACAACGCTCCAATGACCCAGATTTCTCTGGTCCTGGAAGAAACCGTCACCGCTTCGGCAGAACGCACCACTCAGGCTGCTGCTGCGAAGGCTGATTCCGACGTCACCGATCCATCCGACGAATCCAACATGGATTCCGAAGGTGCCGCTGCTGCCACCGAAGCAGATTCTGACGAGAAGTAATCTCGCGTCTTTCTAGCGGTGGGCTAGTGGTTGGTCTTTGACCATCCACTAGCCGACGATTAACCATCTGCCCACGCACGCAAGATTGTGTGTAGTAAAGATCACTAAGCTCTATTTCCTCCACCTCGAGGAAATAGAGCTTTTGTGCATTAAAGTGAAATTATGAAACGCAACGAATCTAACCAAGACCGTGGAATCCGTGCTGTAGTTGGCCTTATTGCTTTGCTCGTTGGGCTGTTCGCAGCCGGCGGTTTCCTCCGCGCACTGTTGATCATCGTCGGCCTCGTTCTGGTCATCACCGCAGCAGTGGGCTTCTGCCCGCTGTACCGCCTGCTGGGAATCAACACCTGCAAAGTTCGGCATTAACATAGCCCGGCATTAACACAGTGCGCCATTAACATAGCCCGCCATTAACACAGTCGGGCGTTAAAACTCAGGAATTAAAACACTGTGGCGCGTTCACCTAGCGACGATTCAGTCACCTGGCGACGATCCCACTTAGGCAAAAGCGGGCGCACGCCTGCGCCCGCGTCGCCGCAGAGACATTGCGCCGAGCGCCGCCACCAATAGCAGGGCATAAGCGATGGTGATTGCCACAGCCGCGGGGACGTCGATGCGATACGCGCTCCAGAATCCCACTAAGCTGCCAAGCAGAGCAACCACAACAGCCGTGAGCAAGATTTGGCTGAGCATGCTCAGACCTGGGATTCGCACGGACAGGGCGAGTATACGGCCGGTCGCTGCAGGCAAAACCATCATCGCGATCACCAGCATGACACCGGCGGCATAAAACGAGGCGGTGACGGTCAGCGAAGTCAGTGCCAGCATCCCCATTCGTAGAGCATTCACGGGCACGCCGGCTACGTGGGCTGCACGTTCGTCGAAAGCACACGCCCCCAGTAGCGGCAACAACCAGCCGACGAACAGCATGTTGAGCACCATGATGGGCACCAGCGTCCATAAATACGACGGCTGCTGCAGCGCTGCGAGGTTGACGTTACCCACCAACACCGTGTGCACGTCGAAATGTACGTTAGAGAAATTAAGACTCAACAGCACGACGCCAACGGCGAACATGCTCGGGAAAACCAGCCCGAGTGCGCCGCCCTCTGCGATCAGGCCTGTGTTAGCCAGCCACCGGGTGCCTAGCGCCACCAAGAACGCGGCTGCGCCCGCAAAAAAGATCAAAATCGGCGAGTTGATTGTGCCCGCGAGAAGAGCACCAACGACAATGCCGGGCAGCACTGCGTGCCCCATGCCGTCGAGCAGCATCGCGTCTTTGTTGGCGACGACCACCACTCCCGGAATTGCGCACGTTACGGCGGTGACAACGGCCAAAATGCTAACGGTAACTGCAAAACTCATTGGGCGAACACCAACCCCCGCTTCGGTGCGAAAACGATAGAAAACAGAGCAATGACGGCCTGCACGACGGCAATCAGCGGGCCGGTGGGGATCGATCCGATCACGACGGCAAGGTAGACACCGATGAAGCAGCTAGCGGCACCAAGCAGGGCCGCCAGGACGGTGACTACGCCGAGCTGATTCGACCATTGCCGTGCAGCCACACACGGTGCGATCACAAACGAAACCATCAGGATCACGCCGACTACTTTGATGCCATTGACGACGACCAAAGCAAAAGCGGTCATCGCGATGACGTGCAGCAAACGACCGCGAACACCAGAGGTGGAAGCGAAGGTGGCGTCGAAAAGCCAGCACTTCAACACGGGGAACCACCAGATAAGCCCGGCCAAAATGATGAGGGTGAGAACCACCGAAATTTTGAAGTCCGCGATGGTGATGGACGAGGCGTTGCCCAGCAAATAGTCCTGAATTCCACCTTTGCCGGGCAGTGGTTGCCGCGTAATGATGAATAGCCCAAGCATTCCCAGGGCAAAGGACACGCTCAGCGAGATCGCCATCCCCGTATCAACGGATAGTGGGGTGTGGTGAAACAGCCAATGCGAAACGCCCACCGCCAACAGCGAGGTAATGAGGGCCCCGGCTGCCAGTACCAAGGGGTTGCGCGTCGGCAGATGCAGGTACGCGGCGATGAGGAAGGCAATGGTGATTCCCGGCAGGCTGGCATGTGAGATCACATCGGAGATCAGCGCTTGCTTGCGGAAATAGACCACGGGCGATAGAGCCCCAGCGGCGATACCGATGATCATCGTGCCGAGGACCGCCATGAGATAAGTGTGAGTGGTGAATAATTCCCAGGGCATGATCATGGCGGTCACCTACGATTCGGTTGCGTCAGACCGCTGAAGGTGCCAGGCAGGTTATAAGCGGCACTGATGGCATCATCGGTCAAAGTCTTGTCGGTAGGCCCGTTGGCCGAAACCTTGCCGTTGTTGAGCAGCGTTACGTGGTCGCAGTATTGCGCGACTTCGGCGAGATTGTGGTGGACCATGATGATCGTTGTTCCATTGCGGTGTAATTCGCGCAGAATGTCGACGATGGTTTCTTGACTGAAGGCGTCGATGCCCTGAAAAGGCTCGTCGAGGACCAACAGTTCCGGGTCATTGACCAAGGTTCGAGCCAATAGAGCACGCTGGCGCTGTCCACCCGAAAGCGCGCCGATAGCCGCGTGGGAATATTTCGTCAGCCCGACGGACTCGACGGCTTCGCGTGCAGCCTTTTTATCTGCGGCGTTCGGCCACGGCCACCAGCTGCGGGCGCTGGCAGTACGCCCCATGACCGCGACATCGAGCACGGTGGCAGGGAAATCCCAGTCCACTTGTTGGCTTTGCGGCATATAGCCCAGCTTATGGCGAATGCCGTCTAAAGGCTTCCCGAAAAACTCTACGGTGGCACCGCCGCGGGTGGCTTTCGGCAAAAGCCCTAAACAGGCTTGTAACAGCGTGGATTTACCGCTTCCGTTGGCGCCGACGACGCCGGCAAAGCTGCCACGGGGGATGTCCACGTCGAGCTGATCCAGGATGGTGCCCGTGCCGTAGTTTACGGTCAGGTTGCGCACCGAAAGTGCCGCGGTAGCGGTGGGGGAAGGGGCAAGCATCATGGTCTCCTCGGGGGTATGGGAAAAGTGTGCTGCGATCACCGGGATTGGTGTCGCAGCGGGAGCCTGGAATTGCTGATGCAGCGCTGAATTACTTCAGTGCGGCAGCGATCGCTTCAAAGTTATGGCGGAATGCTCCCAAGTAGGTATCGACTGGGGCTTCGGCGCCTAGGCTGTCGGCGAACAATTCTTCATCAGAAATGGTGACTTTCCAGCCGCGGGCAGACACTGCTTCACTCAGAGCGTTGATCGCCTGTGGGTTGACCTGGTTATCGTAGAAGATGGTCGGAACCTTGTTGTCAGCGATTTTTTCCGCGAGCTCGTCAAGCTCGGTAGCCGATTTTTCAGCCTCAGTGGACACGAAGTCGGTTGCTTCTACGTCGAGGTCATAGGTATCGCCCAAGTAGTTGAAAGCATCGTGACCAGTGACCAGGAAGCGGGAGGACAGTTCGCTGAGTGCTTCTTCGGCTTCCTTGTGCAGCGCGGCGATTTCCTCGTTGTATTTGTCGGCAGCTTCTTGGTAGGCGTCAGCGCCACCAGGGTCGATCTCGGAGATGTGGTCAGCGACGATGTCGACGACTTCTTGCCACAGTTCAGGGGAGTTCCAGATGTGTGGGTCGAATTCCGGCTCGCCTTCTTCCTCAGCTTCTGGCCACGGCAGCAGCTTCGATTCGTCAAGCTGATCGCCCACGGCAACCTGCTTATCGCCGAGAGATTCTAGTTGCTGGTCCATCTGCGCTTCTAGGTGGAGTCCGTTCCACAGCACGACGTCAGAATTGCGCATGGTGTCGATGTCTTGGGTGGTTGGCTGGTAAGTGTGTGGGTCACCGCCAGGGCCGACCAGGGTGATGATTTCTGCATCGGGTGCGATCTGTTTTGCGGCATCAGCCAAGTAGCCGGTGGTAGCGAACACCGTGAGCTTGTCGTCGTCTCCGCCAGTGCCATTCGCGCTGCCTGCGGTATCGCCGGATTCGTCAGCGCAGGCGGCGAGACCACCCAAGCAGGCAAGGGCAGTAGCAGCGGTCGCTGCGGTGCGCAGGATGGTGCGGCGTGCTGGGCGTGCGGCGCGTGGTGAACGAGTGGATTCTGCCTGGGTGATCGAGTCTGACATCAGGGTTGCCTTTCGTGGATGAATCATGTTTTATGAAAGTGTGCGCAAAAAAGTTCAGCAAGTTGGATAATTAGAATCCTAGACCTTGATTTTTGATTCTTCAACTGCATTTATTACACCCATGACCCCAACCGTGCTAAGGCCTGTGACAGGCCGCTAAAATGAATCGCATGCATATTGGTGAGCTTCCGCAACGCACACAGGAATATCTGAAATTGCTGTGGGGAATTTCCGAGCGTTCGGGAGAATCCGGTGGCCAAGCATCGGTCAGTCTGTCGGATTTATCGCGCCGCGCCAAACAGAAAAATTCGACAACCTCCGAAGCCATTAAGCGTTTGCAGGCGCGTGGTCTGGTCGAACACGAACCGTATTCCGGGGTCAAGCTCACCGAACTCGGAGCTCAGCTCGCGGTCATGATGATTCGACGGCACCGTTTGATTGAGACTTTTCTCGTCGAAACCCTGGGCTATACCTGGGACGAGATCCACACCGATGCCGATTTGCTCGAACATGCGGTGACCGACCGCTTCATCAACCGAATTGATGCACTGTTGGATTTTCCGACGCGTGACCCGCACGGAGACCCAATCCCATCGATCGACGGCAGCGTCGAAGACCTTGGCGTGATGAGCTTGGCGGAATGCGTTCCGGGGGTTACCCCTGCTGCCAAGCGCGCCGCCAATGCCAACGCCGACGCCAACACTGCCAACACTGCCAATACTCCCAACACTGCGAACGCCCCCAAATCCGCTGACGGCTCAGGGCCACTAGAGCCTGGCTCGACGGATGTTGCCGCCGGCATTCCCGTGGTGATTGAACAGGTCAACGACGAAGACCCAGAGCTGCTGCGGTACTTGGCTGCCAACGACATCGCGCCGGGCTCTCGCGTCCGCGTCGCCAGCCCGTCGGTGGCTGGATTGGTCTACGTGCAGGTGCTGTCGCCGTCGACAAACGAGCCTGTGGGAGAACCCGTAGCGTTGGCGATGAAAGCGGCAGCCGATGTGAAAATCAGCGTGGATACCGGCGCGCTTGCCGACGGACCAGCCGACGGTGGCACCACCGATGGACGCTAATTCGCACACCACCGCATCCCAGCAGGTCCGGCTGCGCATCGATCTTGCCTATGATGGCACGGATTTTCACGGCTGGGCACGACAGAAACCGCAGCACGACGGACGCGAACTGCGCACCGTGCAAGGGGTTGTTGAAGATAATCTATCGCTGGTGTTGCGCGCGCCGTTGCAGCTGACGGTCGCCGGACGCACCGACGCTGGGGTGCACGCGGCGGGCCAGGTGTGCCACGTTGATGTGCCTGCAGAATCGTTGCAGCAACGTTCCATCGACGGTGAACCACACAAATTGGTGCGTCGTCTTTCGCGCTTGCTTCCCGACGACATTCGCATCAACGCCGTAGCGTTTGCCCCTGCTGGTTTTGATGCCCGGTTTTCGGCATTGCGGCGTCATTACGAATACCGGGTGAGTGCGCACCCGGGCGGGGTTTTGCCGACCCGTGCGCGCGATACCGCAGCTTGGGCTGCTCCGGTTGATTTCACCGCGATGCAAGATGCTGCCGACGCGTTGGTGGGATTCCACGATTTTGCTGCGTTTTGTAAAGCAAAACCGAACGCCACGACGGTGCGCGATCTGCAAGTGTTTCGGTGGGTGGACGTATCAAGCGCTAGCGAGCCGTCGACGTATCTCGCACACGTGGTTGCTGATGCGTTTTGTTGGTCAATGGTGCGCAGTCTCGTCGGCACGTGTTTGCAGGTAGGCGCCGGTAAACGCGAGGTCGATTTCGCTGCTGCGTTGCTTGGGGAAGCCTCGCGAAGCTCGAAAATACAAGTGGCACCCGCGAATGGTTTGAGCCTGGTGCGCGTGGACTACCCCGCTGATGCGGAATTGGCGGCGCGCGCCAGCGAAACCCGGCAGCGTCGAAGCCTCTAATCGGCCTGTCTGTGTTCTTTACGGCGGCGTATATTGTGGTATAGGTTACTAGGCTATTAAGGTATTAAGCTGCGATAGTAAGTTGCTCATCGACTTAGCTGCTAGCACACCAAGCTGCTGGGGCATATGCTCGCAGCGACATAAGCTCTCAGCGTTTCTGGGGGAGAAAATTTCGGGGGAGGAGATTGTCTGTGGCTATGGGGGATAGCAACAGTACGAACACGAGCAATAGGCGTGGGCGCGCACCACAAACCATGCTGCCGACGACAAAGGCGCAGGTGAGTGGTCATAAATTCCTTCGGCGCCGTGTCGAACACGGGGTGGTTACCGGCGATATTCGGATGATCCACGATCCGTTAGCCAGCCGTCGTCGCGCGCTGATCTTCGGCACGGTCGCCACTGCGCTCATCGGTGCTGGCGCGGGCGTGCTTGCCTGGTTGTCGCCAGAGCCGGACCCTGGAGAGGCGAGGATCGTGCGTGGTGATCACGGCCAGTTATATACCTTGCTGGATGGACGGTATCACCCGACGGCGAATTTAGCTTCCGCGCGGTTGTTGGCCGGAAGCCCGGAAGATCCAGTTGCTGTCGGTGCCGCTCATCTTGCCGAACATCCGCACGGCATTCCAATCGGGATCGAAGGCGCACCGGATAACCTGCCCACTGCGGATGATCTAACCGGAGACTTACTACCAGCGGGTGCAGCAGATTCCGTCGACCCAGCCCCTGCCTGGGCTGGTTGTGTCGACTATGACACTGCTGCTGTGAGCGTCGTTGCGGATAATCCCCAGGAGACTTTGTTGTTGGATCCTGCCGACGACGATGCGGCTGCCCTCGTCGAAGCCGCCGGGAAGCAGTGGTTGGTTACTGCCTCTGGCCGCGTGGAAATCCCCAACGATGACAGCAGCTTCTCTCGTGCTTTACGACGCGGGCTGGGCATTACTCAACAGACCCCGGTGTGGGCGGCGCCCGGAGAGCTAGTCGCGAGTTGGTCACAGCTACCGGCTTGGCGGATTCCGGCTTCCCCAGATCGACCAGAATTGTTGGAGATCGATGCTGCTGGGGAAAACCAGTGGTGGGCGGTCGTGGCGGCGCCAGGCGATGCACGGGAAACAGTCGTGCCGATTACACAGACCCAAGCACAGATTTTGCAGGAAGTTGGGGCCACGACCAGCCAGGCCAAGCCAGCGGTGTTGAATGATTATGCCGATGCAAATACAGGTGCGGGTGCTGCCGAGCTGCCATGGCATCTTCCGGAACAGGCTCCAGAATTTCTGGCCGCGGCCGACGGGCAGATCTGTGCCGACGGCGCCGGTGATACCGACGACGGTGCCGCCAAAACAGGCACTCCCGAAACAGACATTTCCGAAACAGCTGCCGCCGGTGAACTACTAGTGCTTGCCACCAGCGATTCTGGCAGCGATGCACAAAGCGGTAGTCACGGTCGTACTGGCAGTGATGGCGAGTCTGTAGATGACGAGCTGCTGAGTGCCAGCACCGTGGAACTGCCTGGTGATGCACCCGCAGATTATTTCGTGACCACCAGGACTTTCAGCCACGGCATTGCCAGCGAACACGGTTACCACCTGCTGACTCCGGCGGGCACGGTACATGATGTTGCCAGTGCAGAAAATCTGCAGGCCCTCGGTGCTGCGGTGGCTGACGATGAGATCGCTGTAGAAGAAATCTCGTGGGATATTTTGCGTCTACTGCCGAAAGGGCCGGGCTTAGACGAAGAATCTGCCCGGCAGGTCCGGCACTAGGAATAGGCATAAGCATAGACATTATTTCCGGGATTTTCGCAGTCCACAGCTGCTGAAGACCACCGCAGTAATGAAAATCGCTACCGCGAATACCACTCTGCTGCGCACGCTCACGGTGTCCTCAGCCTGCGCCACTTCTCCTGCCACTAGCC
Source organism: Corynebacterium drakensteinense (assembly GCF_041224285.1). Classification (NCBI taxonomy): domain Bacteria; kingdom Bacillati; phylum Actinomycetota; class Actinomycetes; order Mycobacteriales; family Corynebacteriaceae; genus Corynebacterium; species Corynebacterium drakensteinense. The sequence continues at coordinate 38,653 of NZ_JAXOFP010000003.1, read as the reverse complement.
GGGGCTTCGCTTCCTGGTCATCAGTTGTGCCTGGTGTATCTCGCGTGGGGTCCGGCTCTAAAACCGGTGCCGGATGGCTAATCACCCGCGCCGGGTCGATCACACCGTGTTGTGGATAAGCAGCGGTGTGCAAAAAATCGCGGATCGCAGCTGCGCTGGCATGCGGATAGCGCTCGCGCATGAGAGCAACGGTTCCGCTTACCACCGGTGCCGCAAAACTCGTGCCCTGTAAGGCTGCTGGTTGACCATTTCGTATAGTTCCTGCCACCCATGCCTGCGAACTGGGTGATAAGCCGACGTGCACACGACCCGGCGCGGCAAACGCGTTTCCTTCGGGTTGCGGCATGGAATATTCTGCGTGCTGATGCGGGGTGGCAATAGCGCCGACGGTGATCACTGTGTCGCTATTTCCCGGGAAAACCACCGAGTCCGGTTCGCACCCGTCTCCAGCGTTTCCTGCGGCAGCGATAATGGGAACGTTGGCTGCTTCGGCGCGGGCCAGGGCGTCGTCAAGCACTTCTGTGTTTAAAATCTCTGCTTGCTCGGGTGGGATGCATGATACGACCGAGGCATTGATGACCTGCGCATCGTGGTCGAGCGCGGTATGTATGGCATGCGCAAAACTCCCCAGCGTGCCGGTTAGTGAGGTCTCTGGCGCAGCAGGATTGTCCGGGCCGGATTCGTCGTCAAGCGCGCCGCCGGGTTCGTTCGAGCTGTAGTGCGCGGAGGACTGCCGAATCGACAAGATTTCTGCATCCGGCGCCACTCCAGCATGGTTTGCACTAATAATGCCAGCGACGATGGTGCCGTGCCCGTCGCAATCGTGCAGGGGATCGTTTTCTGCGGGGGAGACCAGGTCAGCGATGGGTTCTACAGTGAGCTGTTCGTGGGCGAAAACGCCGGTATCAATCACGGCAACGCGCACCCCAGCGCCAGTGGCGAAACGGTGTGCGCTGCGGTAATCCGTCTCGATGGGTGCGGGGAGTCCTGCTGCTTCTGCTTGCTGCGAAGGCTCCGGCTGGGATGACGTGTTGTCGGCATAAGCCTCGTGCCAGGGCTGAGAAAACTCTGCGGCAGGTGGCAGCTCAGTAGGCGCTGGGGCCAGTATTGGCTCGACGCACTCTACGGTTTGGCGAACGGTATGTTCACCGGCGGTTTGCGCTTGCGCTTGCGCGAAAGGCGGGTGGGCTAGCGCTAGCGCAATCCCGACGACGAGTCCTGGACCACCGGGCAGGCCGGAAAACACGTTGGTGGTGGTGTTATCGGAATCGGAGACTTGGTGTCCGCGCTGTCGACGCAGCAGCGGGTGCACAGCCAAGTTGTGCGCTGTTGTCATCATCAACCCAACCCCCGAATCATTGCGAACACTCCCATTACCTGCAACGCGAGCGGCAAACATGCCGCGACCGCGAGTGATTCGGCGCGCTCCAACCACACCATCGTCGTGGGCTCAATATCCCTGATCCGCGGCACCCACAACGGGCTGGCAGCAGCGGCCAATCCCACGACGGTAGCCACGCCGATCGCGAACGGCTGCTGCAACCCTGCCCACACGCTGATTCCCACAGCTACTACGGCGGCAGCAACGACCAGCAATAATGCCCACACCGCCACGTTGTGGTGATGACGAGCAGCGTGTAGACAGACCGCACCGGCGACGGCTAAACACACCATTTGCGCAAAGATATCGCCAGTGCTTGCCACACTGAGCAGCGCTGGTACCACTAAGCACGCAATTCCGCTGACGATGCCGGCATGCACGTCGTGGGTGCGACGTGCGAGCGCCAATGACTTTTCTTCGGCAGATCGACTACGCGCTCCGTGCTGATCACTCACTGAAAGTTCTTGTCCAGCGGTCGGTAAACGTGGGATTGGGATCCCGGAAAATTTCGTCGCCAACATGGGCGCGAGCGCCAAGCCGAGTATCGCCAGGGCAATGATGGCTCCGGCAAAACTGCTGCGCATGCTTGCCGACGGCAGTGCCAGGCCAGAGCTTGCCAGCACCAGCAACACCGCCGCGGTAAGCAGTCCAGTGGTCGAATGCGTGGTCAGTGCCCGATAGAAGGCCATGAGCACCAGCACCAAGACTGCGACAGCTACACCTGCCAGCAGCGCCCAGGCAGTGTTAGCCGCAGTAAGCTCCGCCCATAACTTCGTCGGTGAACCTGCAGGTTGTAGCCCCCACGCCACCGCGCTGCCCGCCGTGAGCCCAGCAAAAAGCACCGAGGCTATCGCCACGGCATGGAGATTGCGTTGCCACGGGACGAGCACCGCACCGAGTACTGCCGCTAGCGCGAAGGCGAGCCACCACCAGGACAGCCCTGCGACCACAAAAGCGATTCCCAGCTGTGCGGCCAGTACCACGGTGGTGAGTTGACGCTGCGAATGCGCACCATGGGCGGTAGCGGCTAATGATTCTGCGGAATCACGCACAATCGGAGCGCGGAGCTCTTCTCGTGGATGTACTACGACGGTATCGCCGTCGGCAAGCCCAATTTCACTGACTGGCGAGCCCATATCTAATGGTTGTCCCACCACGGTGGAAGCTTGCCAGGGTTTGCTGATCCGCGGTGCTTGGCACAACTGCGCACAGCGCGGCAACAATTCCAACAGTGAGGCTTGCCGCGGGACCGCCACATCGACCTCGCGGGAAAACTCCCCCACCACAAAACATAAAGAAACACGCAAGCACTGCGTGAGAGACATGAAAATTCCCCTCCCGAAAATTCCCCTCCCGATGTGCGCACGCATTTGCTAGGGGACGTGCACACTGAATTCCTTACCCCCGTAATGTTATTGTGACCTACAATGTGGCGTGTGTCTAATGATCGGGGAGGGATCATGAACTGGGGAGGGACACGCTAAGGGGGAATTGATGCTCGGGGAGGGAATATGAGCACCACACATACAGCAAGTAACGCACCTGCGATCAACGACATCTCACGTGCGGCGGGTTCTGCAGCAGCCGGGCCGGCCGGGCCCCAAGAATTCACGATTGAACCCATCACGGCGAGTCAACGCGATCCACTGCCACCGCTTCCACAGGGAAGTTTGCAGATCGACGCCGTGCCCGCAGCACAAAAACCACAAGCGGTGCCCATGCTGCGAATTTTACTACCAGTGGTGATGATCGCCGTGTTGGTGCTGCTGGTCGGAGTGATGTTTTTCGGTGGCGGTTCTATCAACGGGGTGGGCATGTCGCCGATGCTGTTGATTTTTCCTTTGATGATGGTGATGTCGATGGCGATGATGTTCATGCCGCAGGGCCAGCAAGCAGATGCGGACGATACCCGACGCACCTACCTGCGGCACCTCGACGTCATCCGTGACAAAGCAGAAACTCATGCCGACGAGCAACGCAGACACCAACTGGCCCGCCACCCACACCCGGCCGATTTGTTTGCGCGGTTGCAGTCCAGACGCCTGTGGGAGCGAGCAGCTGACGACGAGGACGCGTTACAAGTTCGCTTGGGGCTAGGCGAGGCGGATCTGTGTACCCCGGTGGAAGTCAGTGAATCCGGTGCTCCGGAAGACCTGGACCCGGTGTGTGCCGTGAGCGTGCGTCGTACCGTCGACCAGATCTCGCAGGTAGCGGAGCTGCCGATCGTCGTCCAGCTGCAGGCATTTAGCTGCATCGGCATTTCCGGGGTGCATGCTCGCAAGCTGGCGCGGGCGTTATTAGCGCAGCTCGTGGTGCATCACGGGCCGGAGACCGTAGGCATCACCGTGATCGCTGACGAGGAAGCTGACGTTTCGCACCACGAACACACTCGCGGTGCGAGCGCACGGAGCCAGGAGTGGGATTGGTTGAAGTGGTTGCCGCATACTCGTGCCCCGGAAGACGCGCGCTACCGCATCGTGCTTGTCGACGAAGTACCGACCACGGGAACCGAGCCTTTCTTGGTTGACGACGAGGCGACAACCATCATTGACATTGGCTCGCGCAGCACCACTGCACTGGGAATCCGCGCAGACATGGAAGGCCTGGTGCTGTTTGCTGATGATGAGCTAGCCGTGCACACCGAAGCGGGCATGGAAACGCTAGGGCGCACCGATACGCTTGCCGCAGGTGAGCTGCGCGCCTTAGCGAAAGCACTCGCGCGATATTCTCGCCCTTATGCCACGACTGGTGGTGGCGAGACGAGACGCAACGAACTCGGCGCCCTGTTGGGGGTTGATGACCTGCGAGAATTGGATAACTCCACGATGTGGCCTGAGCGGCAACGCGATGACCGCCGTCTGACCGTGCCCATCGGATTAGGGCCGGAGAAAACTCCAGTGCAGCTGGATTTAAAAGAGTCCGCTCACGGTGGCATGGGGCCACACGGTCTGTGCATCGGCGCAACCGGGTCCGGCAAATCAGAGCTGCTCAGAACACTAGTCACTGCATTGGCAGCCACTCACAGCCCAGAAGAATTGAACTTCGTATTGGTCGATTTCAAAGGTGGCGCAACATTTCTAGGATTGGATACGCTGCCGCATACCTCGGCGGTGATCACCAACTTAGAAGACGAAGCCGTGCTGGTAGACCGCATGTTTGATGCGCTTTCCGGCGAGATGAATCGTCGCCAAGAAGTGTTGCGCAAGGCCGGAAATTTCGCCAACGTCAGTGAATACAACAAGGCGCGCCGGGACGGGCGCAGTGATTTGCAGCCGCTGCCTGCCTTAGTAATCATCGTCGACGAATTTTCGGAATTGTTGGGCCAGTTTCCCGATTTTGCTGATCTGTTCGTTGCGATCGGCAGGCTCGGACGCTCGTTGCATGTGCATTTACTTCTTGCCTCGCAGCGATTGGAAGAAGGTCGTCTGCGTGGTTTGGATTCGCACCTGTCTTATCGGATCGGGTTAAAAACGTTTTCGGCGATGGAATCCCGGCAGGTGCTGGGAACATCTGATGCGTATCATCTGCCGAATCAGCCGGGCGCAGGTTATGTAAAAACCGATGCCGAACAGCTGCAGCAATTTCAAGCGGCGTATGTCTCTGGGCCTGTCGAAACCGCACGCGCCGGTCGTGGTGGAAGTGTTGGTGCCGGGGGCGAAGGCAGTGGCGGCGGCAGTGGCGGTGGCGCCGAAGAGTTTCTGGTGCGTGAATTCACCAGCTGGGACGATATTGCTGAGCTTGGCGGTGAAACCGGCACCCCCGAACTAGCTGCAGGCACTGAGCTGGCTGAAGTGGGGCACGACAGCGATCGTGGGACCACGATGGATGCCGTCGTCACAGCCAGCATTGCAACAGCTCAGACGCGTGAACAGTCTGCCCACCAGATTTGGTTGCCGCCGCTACCGAAGTCCATCGAATTGGCGGCTGTGGCAGAACGTTCAGGTGCGCTGCGTACCGGCATTGGTATCGTCGATAAGCCTTATCACCAGCGCCAAGATGTGCTCGAGATCGATTTTTCTGCCCACGGCGGCCACCTTGCTATTTGTGGAGGCCCGCAAATGGGCAAGTCAACCGCGTTGCGTACGATGGTGGCTTCGTTAGCTGCCACGCATTCCACCGCAGAAACCCGCTTCTACGTCATCGACCTGGGTGGCGGCCAGTTGGAAACGCTGTCACGGTTACCGCATGTCGCCGGGGTGGCAGGGCGCTCGCAACCAGAGCGGGTGCGGCGCATCGTGGATGAAGTGCGCGGACTGATCACTAAGCACAATGGTGCTGGTCATGATGGCGCCGCTTCTACTGATCAGCACACATTCTTGATCGTCGATGGGTGGCATAACATCGGAACTTCGACCGCAGAATTTGAAGATCTCGCCGAACCGATTACCCAGATTGCAGCCGATGGCCCGAGCGCCGGGATCCACGTGATTGTTGCGACGCCACGGTGGAACACATTGCGGCCAGCGATTCGCGACCTCATCGGCACCAGGTTGGAGCTGAAACTCGCTGAATCCATGGATTCACTGTGTGATCGAAAGCTGCAAGAAAAACTTCCTGCACTGCCAGGCCGCGGGGTTGGAACAGACAAGAAATATTTGCTGATCGCGCAAAGTTCGAATCAGGATTTAGCGCACATCGCAGCTGTGAGTGCAGAACGTGGAGATCGACCAGTCGACAGTTTGCGAGTGCTGCCTGCTGCGGTCAGTCAAGCTGAGCTTATCGACGGCGAATTTGCAGAGACTACGGTGCACAGTGAACACGGGAGCAGTGTGTCCGGCTTGCCTGCGGCAGCTGGCTTCCCGTTGGCTTTGGGCGGGCCGCAGTTGGCACCACTTGCCTGGGATCCGTCGACAAGCGACCACTTCGTGTGCGTCGCCGCGCGAGGAATGGGTAAGACCACGACGTTGCGCTCGATTATCGCCGGGATCACCAAGCTCGGGAGTCAGCGGGCCCGCATGGTAGTCGTTGATCACCGTCGCGCGCATTTGGGACGCATTGACCAAGAAATGTTGGCGGCGTATGCACATTCGGCACCACAGACCGAAACGACTTTGGCCGACACGGTGACCACCTTGCGCCAGCGTTTACCGTCGGCAGAGATCACCCCGGAACAACTTGCGCGGCGCGATTGGTGGGAAGGCCCGGAGATATTCCTTGTCATTGATGATTATGACTTGGTTGCCGATAACGTGTTGCACCCTTTGGTCGAGTTAATTCCGCACGCGCGGGACATCGGTATGCACCTGGTGATTGCCCGCAAGTCTGGTGGGTTCAACCGTGCGGCGTTCGGCCCAGTGCTCAGTGCAATTCGTGATTCCCAGCCATGCATGGTGGTGCTGGGATCGGAGAAAGACGATGGCCCATTTTTCGGCATTAAACCCCCGGCGCAGCCTTCTGGTGGTCCGCATCCAGGGCGCGGTATATGGCATGACGACGGTTCGACGGTCGGAGCATGCCAGATCGCATATTCGACAGATGAATCTGAGGAGGCCCAGCCATGACCCGGACCAACAGCCATGTTGATAAAGCGCCAGACCGCGCTGAAGAGATTGCCGAAGCTCAGGTCACGGTCAATTTTTATGAGGATACGACGGTGTTCGGGATCGCGGATACCGAGGAGACCATCGTGCGCTATGACCTGCCGGCTCGCGGAATCACTGAGGGCTGGACCGTTTCTGCCGTGCTGGAACAAACCCAAGCGATGGCGCCACAGGATTGGCCGGAAGTCGTCGTCGCCGTGCTTGCCGACGACCGGGCTGTCCGCGAGGATTTCACCCGTGTGCTGAGCAAACAAGGCGTGAATGTGCTTGTCGACGAGCCCTGCGCAACAGACCATGCAGGTGGAGCTGACGGGCAAGACGATAGCGATGAAGCACGCGAAATAGTCGATGCAGACGAACCAGACCATGTAGGTGGAGCTGACGATATTGGTGATATTGACGGTGTTGACGGTATTGATGGTACTGACGATGTAGACGATCCCGGTGGCCTAGGTACTGATGGTCTAGGCGATGCTGCAGCAGAGCCAGTCGGTGTAGATGCCTTCGCGGATGCCCGTGAGGGAATTAACCAGCGTGCGATGCACAACCGTTCCTCTGGTGGCAGTTTCGTGCACCTGGTTGCACGGAAACCTCGCCGCCGTCGGCATGCCAAACGCGGCTGGCGGCCGAGTCGGGTGCAGTGCATGCTGGTTGCGGGCGTAGTGATCGCTGGTTTATCCGGGTGGTGGTTGGTTGATCGTTACAGCGGAGAACACGGTACTGGGCATAATACCGATGCAGTATTGGCGCAGACTGCTGATGTGGGCGAGACCCCTGATGCAGCCGAAAAGGCAGAGCTGAGTACGGAAAATCCTGTTCCGGAACAACTGCCGACAATGGTCCATGAGCATTCCGGTTTACGGCTAGTTACCCCACGCGGTTTTACCATCGGCGATAGCTCGCAGCCAGGCGTGTTCGCCGCCAGCGGAGAAGATCCGAATCTGCGCATTTATGTCACGAGCGATCAATTGCATGACGATCCCGCAGCAGAGGTCGATATTGATGCTGTATTCGGAGATATTTTGGACACCGTTGCTGCGAGTCCAGATTTGCAGGAAGGGCGACGGGAAGATGAACCACGCCAGCAGGTGCGCTATGTGGAAAACCCCGGGGATCAATCACGGATCAGCTGGACCAGCTGGGTCGACGGTAATCAACAACTGACGGTTGGATGCCACAGCAGATTCGCTTTTAGCCAGGAACAAAAACATGCTTGTGAACTGGTGCGAAACAGTTTAGAGAGAATCTAAAAAACTTTTTCGCGGATGAGGGAACCGGCCACGCTTTGTGTAAGTCCAATGTCAATGAGAGCGATGAGATGAAGCTGGACTAGACGTTGGAATAGATACCGAAATCTCTTATCGTTCGAGCAAATGTGAAAACTTTCTATTTCGGGGAGAGAATTTTATGGCACAGCAATTTGCCACTGAAGCAGACGTCATGGTTGCGACCGCCGGCCGTGTCGATACCGTCAACAACGAGGTGCAGTCTGAATTAACTCGCTTGCAGGGCACCGTCGATGGGGTCCGTGCAAATTGGCAAGGTAACGCACAGGTTTCATTCGATAATTTGATGCAGCGCTACCAGCAGTCTGCGAATGAATTGCAAAATGCGTTGGCAGCTATCAGCGATAACATCCGCAGCAATGCGCACCACTTCGACGATATGGAAGCGCAGAACGCGCAGGCATTCAACAACGTTGGCGGTGCAGGCCTGGCGCTGTAGCCCGTATGTGCACGCGTTGTATTTCTACGCAGGCGCAGCCCCACCGAATTCTCAATGTGTGAATGCACCACAATGGGCGCACCCTGACTCATTCATGAATGGGCGCAACCTACCGATCACAACCTACTGATATTGAAAGGTCGAAATCGTAATGTCACAAATTAAATACCAATTCGGCGCCATCCAGGCGGCCGCTGCAGATATTAATTCCACCTCTGCCCGTATCAATGGGCAACTCGATGATCTGAAAGCGCAGCTGCAGCCTATGGTTTCCACCTGGGAAGGCGAATCCAGCATCGCCTACCAAGAAGCTCAGGCGCGCTGGGACCAGGCTGCTGCAGAACTCAACCAGGTTCTGGCGACGATCTCGCGCACGGTCAGCAGCGGCAATGATGCGATGAGCGATGTCAATCGCGCTGCGGCAGCATCGTGGAGCTGATCGAGAGGTATGGAATCTTGAGTGAGGACCGTGAGTAATTAACGAAGCTTTCTCGTGTGGCGCACTCCCGTAGGCTGTTTATTGGCTACGGGAGTGTTTTTCTAGTAAGGTTAGCTAGCTGTATGCCCTGCTGGCTTGCATACCAGCTCGCGGAATTCTTACGGAGTTCCTGAGTTGACGTGAGGCAGCAACACTACCTGCAGGTCTCCACCGGCCGCTGTGGGGTATTGCGAGGCATTCGAGAGAAGTTGGCCGGCAGTCCAAGACAGACTTTCAAGGAGTCATTGTGTCTACATTCCACCCAAAAAGTGGTGACATTACCCGTAAGTGGTATGTCATCGATGCCACCGACGTGGTGCTGGGTAAGCTTGCTTCCACTGTCGCAGATCTTTTGCGCGGTAAGCACAAGCCTCAGTTTGCACCCAACGTTGATACCGGCGATCACGTCATTATCGTCAACGCTGACAAAGTTCACATCTCCGCAAACAAGCGTGAGCGTGAGATGCGCTACCGTCACTCCGGATACCCAGGTGGTCTGAAGACCATGACCCTTGGTCAGTCCCTGGATAACCACCCAGAGCGCACCGTCGAAGAAGCTATCCGTGGCATGATGCCACACAACAAGCTGACCGGTGAATCCATTAAGAAGCTCCACGTTTTCGCTGGTTCCGAGCACCCATACGGTGGCCAGAAGCCAGAAAAATTCGAATTTAAGCAGGTGGCACAGTAATGACTGATCAGAACTTTGAAGAGAACACCGTCGCCGACGCTTCCGACATCGCTGCTGCAACCGCAGCGACCGAGCAGTTCAGCAACACCATCGGTGATTCCTTGGCACCAGAATCTTCCGAAGAGGTAGAAACCGCTGCTCCGGAAATTCACGAAGGTCCAATTCAGACCGTTGGTCGTCGTAAGCGCGCTGTTGCCCGTGTACGCCTGGTTGAAGGCTCCGGCCAGATCGTTGTCAACGGCCGTAGCTTTGAGGATTACTTCCCATCCAAGCTGCACCAGCAGGACATCATGACCCCGCTGACCCTGCTCGAGCGTGAGAACCAGTTCGACATCAAGGTCACCCTTCACGGCGGTGGCCCAACCGGTCAGTCTGGTGCACTGCGTTTGGCTATTGCTCGCGCGTTGAACGTCTATAACCCTGCTGAGCGCGACCAGCTGAAGAAGGCTGGCCTGCTTACTCGTGACGCTCGTGCCGTTGAGCGTAAGAAGGTTGGTCTGCACAAGGCACGTCGTGCCCCGCAGTACTCCAAGCGTTAAGCCTTTCTCACAGCTTTTCTGCTTACGGCAGCTTCGTCCGATGCTTTTGGTATCGGGCGGCTGCACAGCCACAAGCCGCTGCTTCCTACTCGGAGGCGGCGGCTTTTGTGCGTTGCGGATTAAACTGCATTGCGGATAAAGCTCAGCCCCGGGAATGTTTGAGCTGTAGGCTCCGGAAATCACAGAGTTTACCGGTCCTAGGGGCGCAGGGGCGCAGGGGCGCATGGGTGGCATGTCAGACTCAACGTAGTTAAGTTGGGACGTGTCGCCTTGTGCGGCACAAGTTAGACAGATTCGACAGAGCTCGAAACGAAAGGAAAGCAAAATGGGAATTTTTGATAAGGCCAAAGATGCTATCGATTCGGACAAGGTCGAAGAAGCTACCAACGAAGGTCTGGACAAGGCAGAGGATTTTGCCAAGGACAAGTTGGGTGAAGATAAAGCAGAGCACGTCGACAAGGCTCGTGATGCCATCGACGATAAGCTCGGTAACAACGACAACTAGCTGATTAGCGCAGTTGCTTGCCTTTTTGTTCTGGCAATTGGAATGCGGCGAAGGCAGCGATCGCGAAACTCACTCCAAACAACACGAACAGCAAACCCTGGCCGCCGATATTGAGAACTACTGGCACCAATAACGGTGCCAGTATCGATGCCAGCCTGCCGAATCCAGCGGCAGCACCAGTTCCTGTCCCGCGCAGCGCCGTCGGATAGAGTTCTGGCCCAATCGCGTACAGCGCACCCCAGGCACCCAGGTTAAAGAAGCTGAGCAGGCACCCCGCGATAATGATCATCGCTTCGGTAGAACTGAAGCCATACAACCCGGCTGCCAGTGCAGAACCAGCCAAAAACGTCGCCAAGGTTGCCCGCCTGCCCCAACGTTCAATCAACCAGGCGGCCACGGCATAACCTGGTAGCTGCGCCAGGGTGATGATCAGCGTGAACCCGAACGATTTCACCAGGCTAAAGCCCTGGTCGTGCAGCAATGACGGGATCCAGATGAAAGCCCCATAGTATGACAAGTTGATACAGAACCAAATGATCCACAGGTTGCGGGTGCGTGAACGCAGCGACGGCGACCAGATGGATTTTCCGCCGCGCACACCAGCTTTTTCTTGCACTTCATCAGTACGTTGCGGCAGACGCTTGGCCTGCCACTTCAGGCGTGGTGAATCTTCAAACTCTTGCACCACCCTTTCGGCCTCGCGCGTTTTCCCGCGGCTTTCCAAATAGCGCACCGATTCTGGCAGCGCCATGCGGATGACTAGACCGTAGATCGCCGGGATACAGCCTAGAGCTAGTGCCCAACGCCAGCCGTTATCACCGGATGCCACCACGAATGTTCCGATCACCGCAGCCAAAATCCAGCCTACGGCCCAGAATGCTTCCAGAATGACCACCATGCGGCCACGAATCGAGCGCGGTGCGAATTCAGCCACGTATGTCGAAGCCACAGGAAGCTCTGCGCCTAGCCCAAGCCCAACGATAAAACGCAGCACGATGAGCACTGCCAGCGAACCGGCCAAGGCAGATGCGCCTGTCGCTAAGCCATAAATTAGCAGCGTGGCGGCGAAGATCTGCCGTCGTCCGAATTTATCCGCTAATAAACCGCCGAGCGTGGCACCGATAGCCATGCCCACAAATCCGATGGATCCCAGCCACGATGCCTGCCCAGGTGAGAGCCCCCACTGGGCGACGAGTGCGGCCATCACGAACGAAATCAGGCCGACGTCCATGGCATCGAGTGCCCAGCCAATCCCGGAACCGCCTAGTAATTTTCCGTGTGCGCGGGTAAGCGGTAGTCGGTCGAGTCGTTGGCTGCGGGTGAGCTGCTGTGTTCCGGAACCAGGTGGTTGCGGTACACCAGGTGAGCGGGAGGAAGAATTCATGGCTTATAGGCTACTCGGGCGATAAAGGAAAGGCTCGCATAATGGACATGAATTGGTGAACGCGCGCATATTAGACAGTGCCATCCGGTGAGGGTGCATAATTGTAGGCATGACTCGTCTATTTGGAACCGATGGTGTCCGTGGCCACGCTAATGAGGTGCTTACCGCGCCGCTTGCCCTGCGACTGGGGGCGGCGGCTGCAGAAGTGCTGACCTCACAGCGCGATATGCAGGGCCGTAGGCCCACCGCCATCATTGGCCGTGACCCGCGGGTGTCCGGAGAAATGTTGGCTGCCGCGATGGCAGCAGGTATGGCATCTCGTGGGGTGGATGTGTTGCGCGTCGGCGTCGTACCCACCCCTGCAGTGGCCTTTCTTACCGACGACTACGGCGCGGATATGGGCGTGATGATTTCCGCCTCACACAACCCAATGCCGGATAACGGCATCAAGTTCTTCTCCTCGGGCGGGCGCAAATTGCCTGATCACGTAGAAGATGAGATCGAAGACCGCATGAAAGTCTTGGACGAATCCGGCCCGACGGGTTCTGCCATCGGGCGCGTGGTCGAAGAATCTCCGGATGCGCATGAACGCTATCTGACGCATTTGCAGGAAGTGTGCTCGACGGATTTGTCGGGGCTGCACGTCGTCGTCGACTGCGCGAATGGCGCTGCTTCGAAGATTGCCCCGGAAGCCTATGCGGCGGCAGGCGCTCGCGTCGATGCGATCTATAACGCTCCCAATGCCTACAACATCAACGATGATTGCGGATCTACGCACATGGACAAGGCACAAGCCGCGGTGGTCGAATACGGCGCCGACCTGGCGCTGTCTCACGACGGCGATGCCGATCGGTGTTTAGCAGTCGATGCCGAAGGCAACGTCGTTGACGGTGATCAGATCATGGCGATTCTGGCCGTCGGCATGAAAAATGATTCTGACCTGCGCCACAACACTTTGGTTGCTACCGTGATGTCGAACCTGGGTCTGAGTTTGGCGATGCAGGAACAAGGCATCGAGGTGATCCAGACCAAGGTGGGCGATCGCTATGTCGTCGAAGCTCTCAACAAGGGCGGGTTCAGCCTCGGCGGCGAACAATCCGGCCACATCGTGCTGCCCGAGCACTGCACCACTGGCGACGGCACCTTGACTGGATTGCTGTTGATGTCGCAGATGATTAAAACCGGCAAGAGCCTTAAAGAGCTTGCCGACGTGATGACCGTGTTGCCCCAGGTATTGATCAACGTCCCAGTCTCAGATAAATCGGCGATCATGAGTAACGACGAGGTCCGCGCAGCGATTGCCAAGGCAGAAGATGAGCTTGGTGGGGGCGGTCGCGTGCTGTTGCGACCATCTGGCACCGAAGAATTGTTCCGCGTGATGGTAGAAGCAGAACAAGAAGAAACCGCACGTAAAGTAGCAGGTCAACTAGCTGCGGTGGTCTCAGCCGTGTAAACAGCGAAAAGAAATTCAAACTTTGCGGAACCGCATCTGTAATTCCACAGTCCAATAAGCGCGAGACAACGTTCAATTTGCGGCATCGTTTAATTCGTTACGACGTTTAACTCGTTACGACAGTTAATACGATGCAACGAATAATAACAGTGATCTCGTCCAGTGGAGTGATTATGTCTCATACTCACTTCATCTTCTGTGTAGTGGAAAAGGAGGTGCGGTTTTTCGTGTCTGATCTCGACTTTGATTCTGCGGCAGTGCGCGAGAGATTCCAGCACGTGGTTCTTGCCGACGACGCCCATCGAGATGCTCATTTAGCTGATCGTCCCGCTTATCCTGCCCAGGCGGCAGGGTGCGGATTTAGCCACTACGGTGCGCGTATTGCTGCGGCACTCGAAGCAGTACATGCTCAGGGTAGTGCGCGGATTTCCCGGCGCCAGCAGACCGCGCACGCGGGCATTCGTGAATGCGACCAATTCTGTGCGCAAGACGAGCGCAACGCGGCACCATTCGGTGCCCAGCAGTTAGGCGGGGCTGATGAGCATACAAGTTAACCGGTTACTCAATGATTTTCAGCACTGCCTCGCTGAACTCGCTGTGGTCTCAGGTGGTAGCTATGTGCCACCCGTGGGCGTGATCGAGACGATGCGTGAAGCCGCAGGCAAGGTTGATGGGCTTGATTCGGCACAACTGGTAGCGCAATCGTCGGCAGCTGCTGGAGCTCGGCGTGATAAAGGTGATGGTTTTCGCGCTGTGCTGGATGTGCTGTCAGCAGGGTCGGGCATGCAGCTTGCTGGAGGTGCTCTAGAAGAACTGCTGCGCCGGTTTCAGTCAGATCATGAAGAAGACCAGGCTGCCGGCCGAGAATTCGCTGATGGTGCTCAGAATTGTGGAAATGCGGTCGATGATATTCGTGACAGTTCAGAAATTGGACTCACAGAGATCCTAGGTTCCACAATCCCGGTCGTGCAGATTGTCACTCGCTTGTTGCGACTGCACCCTGTGATGCGCATGGGCGGGATAATTGCAACTCTGGCGAACATGATTATTGAACCTGCGGTTAGTTCATTTATGCGAGTCGTCGGCGATCGTGATGACGCTATTTCTGGTTGTTACGAGGAATTTCTACGGCGCTGCGAGCAGATGTGCGACAAGAAATTGGTAGATCCGCCTGCTGGAGGCTCCTGCCAGCCGGAACAGCACTCTAGCCAGCCCGGCAAGGAAGTACATTCCGGCAAAGATATGCATACGGAAAAACAGCAGGTGCAGACAGAACAGCAGGCAACGACGCAATCCGCGCAGACGCAATCGGCCCAAACGAAACAGTTTGAGACCAAGCCGTTGGACAAGCCATTAGAACCGGTGCCACCAGCGAAACCAGTGCCTGAAGCACCGACGAATCCTGCAGGACAAGCAGAACCTTGTGAACCCCAGCAGCCGTGCACCCCGCAATCGGGACAGCAGCCCGTACTAGAGCCTGAGCAAACGCAACCGGGGCAGGCACCAACGATTCGTGCGGCTAGCTCGATCCAGTCCAGTTGCGAAATAGATATTTGCTGTATCGGGCAAATGGCGGCGGCCGGGTTGGGCATGGCAGCAATTGGTGCGCAGTTGGTCATCGATACGGCAACACAGTGCTTGGAGCAGATGGATTGTGAAGTTCCGCAACCACCAGCACCTGAACCACAGCCGGTAGTAGAATCCGACTGCCCTCCGGAACCAGCCCCGCAACCGGTCGCTGAACCAGCCCCGGAACCGGAGCCCGAGCCGGAACCCTGCCCGGATCCACAAGAAAAACCGGACCCAGAACCAATTCCTGAACCAATCCCAGAACCGGACCCTGAACCGGCTCCAGAACCAGTTCCGCAGGAAGAAACTATCGAGCGCCCAATGCCGGAACATTCTGTGGATAAGAAACAATTCCATTCCGGCCCAGCGCAGGTAGCGCCAGAACCGCAGGCGCAACCGGAAACCGACGTAGAACAAGCACCGCAGCCTGCGCCGAACCCGCAGCCTGAGCCCGCATCGGCTCCAGAACAATCAACGAAGAATGATCAGGAAGTACCGGCTGCCGGAGATGAGCGAGCAGCGAATGGTAATACTCACAGGATGGGACAGTGGTAATGGAATTTGCAGAGTTCGCAGAAAAATTCCGGGAACGCACAGCCAAGCGACTGCTGGAGTTTGAAGACAAACTCGAAAAAGCACAACAGGAGCTGGAAAAACAGGCCCAACAGCAAGCACAAACGCAGGCCGGGCAACAGGCTAAACAGAATTCGCAGCAGCGGGAAGAAGTCGCCCAGCGTGAAGCCAATGCGTGGTCTGCGCAATCGCAGCGCCAAGCTGAACCAAATCCTTACCGTGCGCGGCGATACGGCAACAACGCGCCTGCTAATTCGGTTTCTGGCGTTAATCACTTGCGTGATGCGACTCGGGCGGGCAGGCCGCGCCAGGTGAAATCAGTGCTGCGCCGCGGGCCAGATTAAAATCAGCGAAATAGCCTGAGCAATAGAAAAACTAGGTCAGTTTGCTGAGCAGGCCGTCTGGTTTTTGATGCTCGTTGAGTTCTTCGCCGGTCGCACTCACAAAACCTTTGCCTGCAGCTTCCGGGTCAGAGAAATCAGCGTATTTTTTGTCGCCATTAAGCTGGTGAAGCAAAAATCCGGTCGTTAAACCGCGGGCGGTTTCAACCGCGGAGGCCTTTCCGACTCCGATACCTAAGAATAACTTCCGCAGGGTGTCTTCTGTGAAGGTCGCTTGTTTGCCATTATCTACGGCGCGGTAGCAGACTTCGCCCTTCCAGTTTTTTGCTAACTCTGGTGGGTTACCAGCGGAGAAAATATCGGATTTCTCTGGGCCAATGATCAAGCCCGGCTTGTCAATGTATTTCGCTGCTTCCTGAGATGATGGCGAAGTCTGCGCTGGGTATAAGGCGCCAACGCAGCATACCTTCTCATTTTCTAATGCTGCTAATACCGCTGTGCCACCGCCCATGCCGTGGCCAATCACGGCAAGTTTATTCGGGCTTACCGTGATATTTCCTTGACCCAATTTCACCCCAGCGGCAATTTGCAACGAGGTTTCTAAATCTGAAGCGAAAGCACGGTGGTCCGGCCACAGACCGGTTTCTGTTTCCGGTGCAACAGCCACGATGCCCCAGCTAGCCAGGTGGCGCAGGGTTTGGCGGTAATGCTTCAACGGCACCCGCCAATCGTGCCCAAACGCTACGGCAGGCAGGGAACTGCCTTCGGCCGGGGCATAAATCTTGCCGGGCAGGCCGGCATAATCTAAATCGCCAACCAGCACACGGTGCGGGCCGCGCTTGGACAGGTTTGCTAGGTGCTTCTTAAGACTCACACAGAACAGCCTAATGTATTGCGCTTGCTCGCGGTGGTTTGCCATCGCTATAAATAGGCGGTTTTGCAAAACTTATCCGCATTAGTCTTGTGTGCGAAGAATCGACAGTTCCTGCTGCGGCGCTTTCCAACCGCACACTGGATTCCTGTGCCCAGCAAGACCACGCTGGATTCCCGTGCCCAGCAAGACCACGCCGTATGCCCGCTGAGTACGCACACCGTGAGCACCAAGTACGCACAAAGTGCGCACAGAGTGTTTGCCGAGTGCCCCGGATTTTGCTCAATAATGTAGTATCCAGCTCATGTGTGGAATCGTTGGATATGTGGGACACCCCGGCGCTGACCGTGACTTTTATGCTCTTGACGTGGTGATGGAGGGCCTATCCCGGCTGGAATACCGCGGCTATGATTCCGCAGGTGTTGCGGTGTATGCCGACGGCGACATCGCGTGGCGCAAAAAAGCCGGTAAAGTTGCTTCGCTGCAAGCTGAACTGCAAAAACGTCCACTGCCGGATTCGGTGCTGGGTATTGGCCACACGCGGTGGGCAACCCACGGTGGCCCAAGCGATGTTAATGCCCACCCGCATGTCGTCGGCAATGGCAAAGTGGCTGTCGTCCACAACGGCATCATTGAGAACTTTGCCGAAATTAAACGCGAGCTCAAGGATAAGGGCTACAATTTCGTCTCCGATACCGACACCGAAGTTGCTGGCACCTTGCTCGCCGACGTTTTCGCCAATGATCCGCAAGTTGGTGGTGACCTCGCCACCGCAATGCGCCTGACTGCGAGCCGCTTCGAGGGTGCTTTTACCTTGCTGGCTATGCACGTCGACCAGCCAGACCGTATCGTCGCTGCCCGCCGCGATTCACCGCTGCTGATCGGTCGCGGTGACGGCGAAAACTTCCTCGGCTCGGATGTCTCGGGCTTTATTGATTACTCCAAAGACGCCGTGATCATCGATAATGACCAGGTCGTGACGGTTACTGCCGACGAGATCACGATTACTGATTACGAAGGCAACCCCGTCGAGCCGCGTGAATTCAAGGTTGAATGGGATGCAGAATCTGCCGAAAAGGGCGGGTACGCGTCATTTATGGACAAAGAAATCCATGACCAACCCGCCGCAGTGCGCGATACCTTGATGGGGCGATTCGACGAAAATGGTCACCTGTCGCTTGACGAGGTGCGTATCGACGAAGCGATTTTGAAATCCGTCGACAAGATCATCGTGATTGCCTGCGGCACCGCGGCCTACGCTGGCCATGTCGCTCGCTACGCTATCGAGCACTGGTGCCGAATCCCCACCGAAGTCGAGCTCGCGCATGAATTCCGCTACCGTGACCCCATCGTGAACGAAAAAACCCTGGTGGTCGCGCTGTCGCAGTCGGGTGAGACGATGGACACACTCATGGCCGTCCGCCACGCTCGCCAGCAGGGGGCGAAAGTTATCGCGATTTCCAATACTCGTGGCTCGTCGATCCCGCGCGAATCCGACGCCGCGCTTTACACCCATGCCGGCCCGGAAATCGCGGTGGCATCGACCAAGGCATTCCTCGCTAAGATCGCCGCGACCTATTTGTTCGGTCTCTACCTCGCACAGCTGCGTGGCAACATGTTCTCCGATGAGGTTCATTCGGTGCTCGCAGAACTGCGCCAGATGCCGGAAAAGATCCAGCACGTCATCGACAGTGAAGACGACATCAAAACCATCGCGGAAAAGATGCAGGATGCTCGTACCGTGCTGTTTTTGGGCCGCCACGTCGGTTTCCCCGTTGCGCTGGAAGGTGCACTGAAGCTTAAAGAGATCGCTTATTTGCATTCGGAGGGCTTCGCCGCTGGTGAGCTCAAGCATGGTCCGATCGCCTTGGTGGAAGAAGGCCAGCCGGTATTCGTCATTGTGCCGTCCCCGCGTGGGCGCGACGTGCTGCACTCTAAGGTGGTCTCGAATATCCAAGAGATCCGTGCGCGTGGTGCGGTGACCATCGTCATTGCTGAAGAAGGCGACACCGCCGTGGAGGATTACGCCAACCACATCATCCGCATCCCGCAGTCGCCAACACTGATGCAGCCGCTGCTGGCGACGGTTCCGCTGCAGATTTTTGCCTGCGCAGTTGCCGAAGCGAAAGGCTACGACGTTGACCAGCCGCGTAACCTAGCGAAATCCGTGACCGTCGAATAAACCGTCGAATTAGCGAGGCTAAAAGCATGAATATGCTGCGCACCCGCATCGATCTAGATGCCATCGCCCACAACGTCCGCGTTCTCAAGAAAGCGGCGGGGGATGCGCAGCTGATGTGCGTTGTGAAGGCGGATGCGTATGGTCACGGTGCGAGCAGGGTGACCGCGGTGATGGCGGAGGCAGGCGCTGATCTGTTTGGCGTGGCTACGATCGCTGAGGCGCGTCACCTGCGCGCAGTTGGTGTTGAGTTGCCGGTTATGGCGTGGTTGTGGGATGCTGCGGGAATCGGTGCTGCCGACGAGATCGCGGAAGCGCTGGCAGACGATATCCAATTGGTGGCGCCGTCATTGCAGCATCTGCAGGCGCTTGTCGACGTCGACATCCCCGCGACGATCACCTTGAAAGTCGAAACCGGGATGCACCGCGGTGGAATCGAGCCGGAAATGTGGCAGCGAGCTTTTGCCCTGGCGAAATCGGCTCCGCATCTGACTGTCCGCGGGCTCATGTCGCACCTGGCTTGTGCAGACGAACCCGAGCATCCGGCCAACGACGCGCAGATTCAGCAATTTCGCGACGCGATCGCACAAGCGAAAGAGGCCGGCTTGGAGGTTCCGGTCAACCACATCGCGAACTCCGCGGGCACGTTAGAACAGCCGGACTCACATTTCGACCAAGTGCGCACGGGAATTGCCTGTTATGGGTTAGAGCCCGCGGCTGGCTATGCGCATGATCTGCGCCCGGCTATGACATGGGCAGCGACCGTGCTGGCGGTCAAACCTATCCAAGCTGGTGAGGCTACCTCATATGGGCTGACGTGGACGGCCCAGGAGGATGGCTATCTTGCGGTGATTCCGTGCGGCTATGCCGACGGTCTGCCGCGCAGCGCGCAGGGGCTTGTGCAGGTTGGAATTTCGGGTAAACGCTACCCACAGGTTGGCAGGGTGTGTATGGATCAGATCTTGGTGGATCTGGGGGAGAACGCATTTGGCGTCCAAGCTGGCGATGAAGCCATTTTGTTCGGTGAACGTGGCATGTCGGCGACAGAATTTGCGGACGCAACTGGAACCATCAATTATGAGATTGTCACCAGCCCTAGTGGGCGGACTGTGCGCGAATACGAAGGGGGAGTTGCACTGTGAGTTGTGCTGAGAAATCTACGGAGAAATCTACTGTGACTTCCGTTGGTGCACCCGATTTTGCCTCCTCTGGACGTCGCGAGCTTGCCACGGCCGAAGCCACTCGCGAGTTTGGAGCGCAGCTGGGCGCGATTTTGCGTGCCGGAGATGTCGTTATTCTCTCTGGCGCATTAGGCGCTGGCAAGACCACGCTCACTCAAGGCCTTGCGAAAGGCATGGACGTGCGCGGCAGGGTGACCAGCCCAACGTTTACTATCGCCCGAGTTCACCGTGCCCGCGAGTCTGCGCAACCAGATTTGGTGCATGTCGACGCCTACCGTTTACTTGGCGATACCGCCGCGCCGGAACACGCACCTGCCGACCCCTGGGGTGAGCTGGATGCGCTGGATCTTGATACCGACCTGGAAACGTCCGTCGTCGTCGCGGAATGGGGTGCGGGCCTGGTGGAAGCACTGACGCAACGCTATTTGCTCGTCGAGTTGGACCGCGAGAGCGCCGTTGCTGCAGATCCGGACTCCCACGCGCGCATCGTTACCTGGGCTTGGGTGGAAAACTAACGACGGCAAACCCCGTTCGTGAACTGTTCGGTGACGCGCTATCCTGGGAACCAGACTGCACTTCAGACTCCCATGTCTGTTTTTATTTTTTAAGGAGCTTGTATGCCGAAAAACGGCGGCGCCATTATCGGTACTGTGGTCGCACTGTTCTGTCTCGCCTTGGCGACGATGGTTGGTGCAGCTGCACTGGCGAAAGACGATTCCGCCCCGAAGGAATCGTTCGCCGGAACCTTGCACAAGATTGATAACCAGGGCTTGTCGACGACCGGTATTTCGCCTGCGGACTTGTTCGGCGAAGAATGGGTCGCCGGTACTTTCGTGTGCCCGGGTGTCAATGAGCAGCAACTGGCTGCCAATGGTTTGAACCCGGCTGAATTCAACCTGGTGGAAGGTGAGATCGACAAGCACGATAACTACCTGCTTCTGGTGCAAGAATCTGGTGATTATCACGTCGAAAAGATGTCGATCCACAACGTCAACCTGTGCACAATTCCGTTGCAGGGGCCATTTAACACCCAGGCGATTATCCACCTGGAAAAAGATGACGAAGGCACCTGGAACTTCATCGGATAAATATGTCCACTAGTGCTCACGGGCCGGTTTTGGCCCTTGATACTTCAACGCCCAGTTTGGTTACCGGCTTGGTTACTGGCCTGGTTATTGGCCGAGTAATCGGTGCGGATGCGGATTCTGTGGCAACGGCTCAAAGCCTACACACAGCCCGGGCCGTAGAGAATACGGTGGACAATACCCGCGCGCATAACGAATTGCTGATGCCGAAAATTATGGAGTTGCTCGACTCCACTGGCACGCAGATGAATGAGCTTGCTGCGATCGTTGTTGGTTGCGGTCCGGGGCCATTCAGTGGGTTACGCGTCGGAATGGCGACAGCGTCTGGTCTCGGTCACGCTCTGGGCATCAAGGTGTATGGGGTGTGTTCGCATGATGCGATTGCCTGGCGCGCCCTTAATGAGCCCCTTAATGAGCACAGCGGCGCAACAAACAACGGTGCGCCTGGTGTGCTTGTCGACGGCACTGCTGGGCACGATGGCGGACTATTGGTGGCCACGGATGCGCGTCGTCGGGAAACCTATTGGGCGCGTTATGGTGCCGTCGGCGACGTGCTGGACGAGGCCAAAGGCACTCCAGGTGCAGGGCGGGGAATACCGCGGCGCACCGCCGGACCGGAGGTTGGCCCCGCAGAAGAATTGCTCGCAGGCGCCTCCCGTGTGGTGGCACACCCCACCATCGCTGCGCGAATGCCGGAGAAACTGCGCGCCCGTGCAGAAGCTGAAACCATCCCCGCGGTGCCGAGTGCACGGGGGCTGGTAGCGGTAGCTGATTTTGCTGCAGAACCGCAGCCGTTGACGCCGTTGTATCTGCGCCGTCCGGATGCCAAAGAACCCGCAGCCAAACCTGTCTCTGCAGCGCTGCGCTGGGCGGATCGATGACGGCCGAATTTCCCCAGCGCGAGCAACGGCAATTGCATCTGCGCGAACTTGGTCCTGCTGATGCTACTCGCTGCGCGCAACTAGAACGCGTGCTGTTCGCGGACGAGGGCCCGTGGCCAGAACACGCTTTCCTCGCAGAATTTGCTGCTCCGAATACTTTTTATCTCGGTGTTGAAGAAGTGTTCACAACTGAAGCAGCAAAGCCTCCGGCGCGGATACTACTTGGCTATGCCGGGTTGGCGCAGCTGGGTCCGGCAGAAGACCCAGAATTTGAAATTCACACCATTGGGGTAGATCCACGTGCACAACGACGCGGTATCGCGCGCATGTTGATGGATAATTTTTGCTTCGTTGCAGACCGCACCAATGCACCGATCTTCCTGGAGGTGCGCACCGATAATGAGCCAGCTATCACCATGTACCGCACCTATGGGTTTAGCACTATCGGTACGCGCAAAAAATACTATGCCGGTGGCGGAGATGCCTACACGATGCAGAGACTGCCGCAACCCAGCGCTGAAGCTAACGGCAGCGAAGAAGCTAACGACAGTGAGCAAGCAGTCGATAACGACGGAAATGCCGAAAGGACTACACCATGATCATCCTCGGAATCGAATCCTCGTGTGATGAGACCGGCGTCGGCATTGTTCGCTTGCATACTCCCGAACCAGGAACTAACCCGCAGCAACCACGCATCGACGTGCTGGCGAATGTCGTGGCAAGTTCGATGGAACAGCACGCGCGGTTTGGTGGTGTGGTCCCAGAGATTGCCTCACGTGCCCATCTCGAAGCACTGCCGCAGGTGATGCAGCAGGCGTTGGACGATGCTGGAATCGAAAAGCCGGATGCCGTTGCCGCCACGATCGGCCCGGGCTTGGCAGGCGCGCTGCTGGTCGGGGTGGCTGGTGCAAAAGCCTATGCCGCGGGCTGGGGTGTTCCGTTTTACGGGGTTAACCACCTCGCTGGTCACGTCGCGGTGGCCAATCTGGAAGGCGAGCCGTTGCCGCATGCGGTGGCCCTGTTGGTCTCTGGTGGCCACACCTCGTTGTTGGAGGTCGATGACGCCAACCACCGCTACCGGGAGCTGGGCGCCACGCTTGACGACGCAGCGGGGGAAGCCTACGACAAGGTGTCACGTTTGCTGGGATTGGGTTACCCGGGCGGGCCGCTGATCGACAAGCTGGCCCGGCAAGGGCAGGTGACTGTGGATTTCCCTCGTGGACTCTCGCGCGCGGAAGATTTGCGCGGGGAGCACCGTTACGATTTCTCTTTTTCTGGCGTGAAAACCTCGGTCGCGCGATTCGTGGAAAAGGCGGAACGGGATGGCGAATCGATCAATGCAGAAGATCTGTGTGCGTCATTCCAGGAAGCCGTCTGCGATGTGTTGACAAAAAAGGCAGTGATGGCCTGCCAGGATACTGGGGCGACGACGTTGCTGTTGGGCGGGGGAGTCGCGGCAAATTCGCGGCTGCGTGCGTTAGCTCAGCGGCGCTGTGATTCCGTCGGCATCACGCTGCGGGTGCCACGCTTTGAATACTGCACGGATAACGGGCTGATGATTGCGGCTGCGGGCGCGCAACAGATTGCGCATGGGCAACAACCTGCAAGCTGGGACGTGGCGACGGATCCGTCGTTGGAATTGGGGTCCTAATACGCGCGTGCCGCATCTTCGAGATTGTTCAGCCTGCGCCCAGAACTTGCTAGCATGACGCTCAAGATAGTTGTCACTTAGCACTTGGATAGGTAGAGTGCTAATAGGTTGTTTGACCCACAGTTGTTCACCCGCGACGACGGCTGTGCTGGACATCCACAACCGGCACATAACAGCTTCGCGTGCTGGTCAGAATGGTGATCGCACGCATTGGACCTGATTTCACGAAAGGAATCATCGTGGCAAACATCAAACCGCTCGAAGACAAAGTTCTTGTGCAGATCAAAGAAGCAGAAACCACCACGGCATCCGGCCTGGTTATCCCAGATTCTGCTAAGGAAAAGCCACAAGAAGCCACCGTCATCGCTGTCGGCCCAGGCCGCACCGACGACAAGGGTGAGCGCGTCAAGCCAGATGTGAACGAAGGCGACACCGTCATCTTCTCTAAGTTCGGCGGCACTGAGCTGAAGTACGAAGGCCAGGAATACCTGCTGCTTTCGGCTCGTGACCTGCTGGCAGTTATCGAAAAGTAAGGAGGAGTAAGCCGCTATGGCAAAACTCATTGCTTTTGATCAACAGGCGCGTGAGCATCTGCAGGCCGGCGTCGACACGCTCGCCGATACCGTCAAGGTCACCCTCGGCCCACGTGGTCGCAACGTGGTGCTGGACAAAGCATTTGGCGGCCCGCTGGTCACCAACGACGGCGTGACCATCGCGCGTGACATCGACCTGTCCGAGCCTTTCGAAAACCTTGGTGCGCAGTTGGTGAAATCCGTTGCGGTGAAAACCAATGACGTCGCCGGTGACGGTACCACCACCGCGACGCTGCTGGCCCAAGCGCTGATCTTTGAAGGCCTGCGTAACGTTGCTTCTGGCGCGAATCCGGTAGAGCTCAACCGCGGAATCGCTGCGGCGGCCGAAAAGACCGTTGAAGAGCTCAAAGCACGGGCGACGCAGGTCAATTCCAGCGCAGAAATCGCTCAGGTCGCCACGGTCTCCTCGCGCGATAGCGAGGTCGGCGAGATGGTCGCCGGTGCAATGGACAAGGTCGGCAAAGACGGTGTGGTCACCGTCGAAGAATCGCAATCCATGGATTCTTCCGTCGAGGTCACCGAAGGTGTTGCCTTCGACAAGGGCTTCTTGTCGCCGTATTTCGTCACCGATCAAGAAACCCAGCAGGCCGTGTTGGACGATCCATACGTGCTGCTGGTGCGCAACAAGATTTCCTCGTTGCCAGATTTCTTGCCGTTGCTGGAAAAGATCGCTGAGGCCGGCAAGCCAGTCCTGATCGTCGCTGAAGACATCGAGGGCGAAGCCCTGCAGGCACTGGTGGTCAACGCGATCCGCAAGACGCTGAAGGTGGCTGCCGTGAAGGCTCCGTACTTCGGTGATCGTCGTAAAGCGTTCATGGATGATCTGGCAGTCGTGACTGATGCAACCGTCGTGGATCCAGAAATCGGCGTCAACCTCAACGAGGCTGGCCTGGAAGTGCTGGGCTCCGCGCGTCGTATCACCGTCGAGAAGGACGAGACCGTGCTCGTCGACGGCGCCGGTTCCGACGCAGCGTTGGAAGAGCGTCGCGAAAAGATTCGCCGCGAGATCGAGGCCACCGATTCCACCTGGGACAAAGAAAAGGCCGAAGAACGGCTGGCGAAACTGTCCGGTGGCGTGGCTGTCATCCGCATTGGTGCCGCTACCGAAACGGAAGTCAACGAGCGCAAGCTGCGGGTAGAAGACGCCATCAACGCCGCCCGCGCGGCTGTGGAAGAAGGTGTCATCGCTGGTGGCGGTTCCGCGCTGGTACAGATTGCTGAAACGTTGAAATCTTATGCCCAGGAATTCGATGGCGAAGCCCGCGTGGGTGTGGAATCTGTCGCTCGCGCGCTGACCAAACCGGCATTCTGGATTGCCCACAATGCCGGTGAGGATGGCGCTGTGGTCGTCTCCCGCATCGCAGAGATGGCCAACGGTGAAGGCTTCAACGCCGCCAACCTGGAATATGGCAACCTCATTGAAAACGGCATCATCGACCCAGTGAAGGTCGCGCACTCGGCTGTGGTTAATGCTTCCTCAGTCGCCCGCATGGTGCTGACTACTGAGGCCTCGGTCGTCGACAAGCCAGCGGAATCTGAGGATTCCGAGGGCGGCCACGGCCACCACCATCACTAACCACTAGCTTTGGCAGTGCTGGCTCTGACAGTGTCGACTCTGACGGTGTTGACTCTGGCTGTGTCGGCTCTGACGGTGTCGGAGTACGACAGCTAGCTGCCTAATCAACTGCAAAAGCCATCCCAGACGAAACCTGGGGTGGCTTTTTGTGTGTGAGGCCCTAATGTGAACTAGATAACAGTGCCAACAAAATATGGGGCGAGCCGAGAAACGAATAAGCCTAGCTGAATTCCCCAGGCGTGTGCCTCCGGCGATAAGATAGACCGGAGAAAATGACGCGAAGTCAACGAAAGATGTGGGACGTGAGCGATTCTGACGACGAACTCGCACGGTATGTTCCCCAAGCAATAGATGGGGATCGCCGTGCCATGCAGCATGTCATGCGGATTATTCATCCGCAGGTGCTGCGCTATTGTCGCGCCCGCATTGGTGGCGGGAAAACCCCGACGGCCGAAGACGTCGCCCAGGAGGTATGCCTTGCGGTAGCGACGTCGATGCACAAATTCGTTGATCGCGGTCGGCCTTTCATGGCTTTTGTCTACGGCATCGCATTCAATAAAGTCGCCGATGCTCATCGCTTCATGGGCAAAGACCGGTTGCACCCTGCAGAAGAGATGCCGGAAGAACCAGACAGGCTTCCCACCCCAGAAGATGCTGCGTTAGAATCGGATGGTTGTAACACAGTTCGCGAGATCCTCGATACGTTAAATGACAAGGCACGGGACATCATCATTATGCGTGTATTCGTGGGGCTGACTGCAGAAGAAACAGCACAAGCACTGGGTAGCACCCCCGGTGCGGTTCGAGTGGCACAACATCGTGCGCTAGCGCAATTGCGTGCGCGTATAGATGAAGAGAATTCAAGGGAGTGAATGTGAACCGACAGGACTGGGAGAATGACGATTTCTTCCTGGATCAGTTGTCGCAGGGAATTGACCCCTCGCAGGGGCACGATCCTGTGGCGGCAGCACTGTTGGGTTTGCGCGCCGAGATTGAATCCGACATCCCGGCCGCCCCTGAGCTTTCCGACGCTCCAGCGGGCGATGCCACGGGCGCATCCGATAACGTGGTTGTGCTGAACTCTGTTCGCCGCCAACCCTCTCGCCGTCGATCCTTTGGTCACGGGCGGGGCAATGAGCCTGCGAAACATCGAGCCGGTACTGGTTCTGGTTTTGGAGCTTCTCGACGCTTCGGCTGGGGTAGTGCCCTGGTGGGTGCAGCCGCGGCCACGGCGCTGTTTGCCGTCGGCAGCCTGAGTGTTTATCACGCCACCCCGAATTCCCCACTCTGGGGCGTGCACGAGTCACTGTTTGACGATGAAGAAGCAACCCGCGTCGAGCTCGCCACTACCCTGGAGCAATTGGAAGACAGCGCTCACCGCGGTGACGAAGAAACCACCCGGCAGTTGATCGCTGAAGCCCGCACCTTGCTGGATAATCTGCAGGAGAGCAAAGAAGCCAAGCAAAATAAAGAGAACAAATCCTCGAAGCCGCGGGCGACGGTGACACGGGTGCGCCCACAGCCGGAAGAAGATCGCGCACCCGAGACCGTTACGGAAACTAAAGAAGTCACCGTCACGAAGACCGAATCGCCAATGCCGCAGGCTCCGCAAATAGCACCGGATGCCGACCAAGAACCTGCCCCACGTCCGTCGGCAAGTCGTCAGCCGTCGGCGAGCCAGCAGCCAGGGCAATCAGGCGCCGATGGTGCGGGCCAGCTGCCGTCGCAGGTACAGCCGCAGCCACAGGTACCGGGGCAAGGAGAACAAGGTCAAAGCGCAGCAGATAACAACGACGCCCCGGTGGGTCGGGAAAACCGGACCAACAACCAGGGCGCCGAAAATTAGAGCTCCGAAAACTAGAACACGTCGGCTAGTTCACATTAATTCAGACGCCGACGGTTTAAGCCGTCGTAGAAGCCCACGGCGTATTCCCACGGGACATACTTATCCATGTCTGGCTGTGCTGAAGGCTCGTGCACGGGCGCGAGTTCGCCATTAAGCGTCGAGCGCATGTTCGCGGCCATGATGTCCCAGTCGTAATAGTGCTGCTCTTCGCAGTCTTCGCAGATGAAAAATATGCCGTCGATGCCGAAAGGCGGCAGCATGCTCGCCATGCCGCGGACCATGCGGAGGTCCTTTTCCAACATCATGCGTTCTTCGTCGGAAAGCTCCGGCATGGGCTCGTCAGCATCGAGGAACGACGCCGGATCGTTGGGATCATCGGCGAAGGGATCGCGGGGCATATTCGAATCAAAGTCCACATAGCACACACTATTGTCAAAACCATTCATATTCAATTCCCCCGGCTACCCGTTTTGCATGTGAGCAACTACGATGAAAGCCACGAAGCTGCAAGCTGGAAAAGGAGAATCTTGGGAATGACTGACCAACGCGTACACACTGGTGGCGATGACCCAGCCAAGGTCGCGCTTTATGGCCTGACATTCGATGACGTGTTGCTGCTACCTGCAGAATCCAACGTTGTTCCTTCTGAGGTTGACGTGTCCTCGCGGTTCAGCCGCAACATCAATTTGGGCCTGCCGGTGGCATCGGCTGCCATGGATACTGTGACTGAGGCTCGCATGGCCATCGCCATGGCTCGCCAAGGTGGCATTGGCGTCCTGCACCGCAATCTGTCCATCGAAGAGCAGGCTCAGCAGGTCGAGATTGTGAAGCGCTCGGAATCCGGCATGGTCACCGACCCAGTGACCGCTCGCCCGGACATGACGATTACCGACGTGGATGATCTCTGCGCGCGTTTCCGCATTTCCGGCCTGCCGGTCGTCGACGGCGAAGGCCACTTGGTGGGTATTTGCACCAACCGTGACATGCGTTTCGAGGCAGACCCGAACCGCTTGGTCCAAGACGTGATGACGCCGACGCCGCTGGTGGTTGCAAAAGAAGGCGTGAGCAAGCAGGAAGCGCTGAGCCTGCTGAGCGAAAACAAAGTGGAAAAACTTCCGATCGTCACCGATGACAACAAGCTCGTCGGGCTGATCACGGTCAAAGATTTCGTGAAAACCGAGCAATTCCCGCACGCTTCCAAGGATAAAGAAGGCCGCCTGCTGGTCGCTGCAGGTATCGGCACCGGTGAGGAGTCCTTCCAACGCGCTGAAGCCCTGGTTAAAGCGGGTGTGGACGTGCTAGTCGTCGACTCGGCCCACGCGCACAACAACCGGGTTCTCGAGATGGTCTCGCAAGTAAAAAAGACTTTCCCGCAGGTCGACGTCGTTGGCGGCAACTTGGCCACTCGTGAAGCCGCGCAAGCGATGATCGACGCCGGTGCTGATGGCATCAAGGTGGGTATCGGGCCAGGTTCGATTTGTACGACGCGTGTGGTCGCCGGCGTGGGCGCCCCACAGATCACCGCGATTTTGGAAGCCGCTGCAGTCGCAGGCCCGGCGGGGGTTCCCGTCATTGCCGACGGCGGCATGCAATACTCCGGCGATATCGCGAAAGCCCTGGCGGCAGGCGCAGACTGCGTGATGTTGGGCTCCATGCTTGCTGGAACTAAGGAATCTCCTGGCGATGTCGTCGTCGTCGGCGGTAAGCAGTACAAGCGCTACCGCGGCATGGGATCGATGGGGGCGATGCAAGGTCGCGGCCTGACGGGCGAGAAGCGTTCGTATTCCAAGGACCGCTACTTCCAGGCCGATGTGCGCAGCGAGGACAAACTGGTGCCAGAAGGTGTCGAAGGCAAGGTTCCATACCGCGGCGAAATTGATGCGATCACCCACCAGATCATTGGTGGTCTGCGCGCATCGATGGGCTATACCGGTTCTGCTTCGATCCCGGAGCTGAAAACCAAGCGTTTTGTACAGATCACTGCGGCTGGCCTGGCGGAATCGCACCCGCACCACTTGCAGCAGACCATGGAAGCTCCGAACTACCGCTAGGGCAATGACAGCTAGAGCAACGACAGCTAGAGCAACTACCGCTAAAGGAAGGTAATTTTTCGTGCGCGAATATGCAGAGATCGGTATCGGCCGCGAGGCGCGTCGTACCTACGAGCTCGCGGATATTTCGATTATCCCGACTCGTCGCACCCGCTCGTCGAAAGACGTCGATACCACCTGGAGCATCGACGCCTACAACTTCGATATCCCGGTGTGCTCGCACGCTTCCGATGCTTTGGCGAGCCCGGAGTTCATCATTGAGATGGGTAAACAGGGCGGCCTGGGCATCATTAACGCTGAGGGCTTGTGGGGGCGTGTCGACGACCTCGCAGGCCAGCTCAAGGCTGTCACTGAGGCGGCGAATCCGACGGAGTACTTGCAGAAACTGCACGCACTCCCGCTGAACGAGGAGCTGCTGGCCAGCCGTATCGCGCAAGTTCGAGAATCTGGCGTGACCGTCGCCGTGCGCGTCTCGCCGCAGCGCGCTCGCAAATTGGCGCCGACGGTGATTGCCGCGGGAACCGAGATCCTGGTTATCCAGGGCACACTGATTTCTGCCGAGCACGTTTCTGCCGACGGTGAGCCACTGAACCTGAAAGAATTTATCGGTTCTCTGGAAGTTCCTGTTATTGCTGGTGGAGCAGTGGATTACACCACCGCGTTGCACTTGATGCGCACGGGCGCGGCTGGCGTGATTGTCGGTGGTGGCGTGAACACCAATGATGTTTCGTTGGGCATCAACGTGCCGAAAGCCACCGCGATTGCTGATATCGCTGCCGCGCGCCGGGACTACCTGGATGAAACCGGTGGGCGTTACGTGCACATTCTTGCCGACGGCTTGCTGCTCAGTGCTGGCGATATGGCCAAGACTATTGCTTGTGGTGCCGATGCCGTCGTCCTGGGTCCCTTGTTGGCACAAGCACAGGAAGCCGCCGCTGATGGCTGGTTCTGGCCTTCGGTGGCTGGGCACCCGAGCTTCCCACGCGGTTTTGTGGAATATACTCGCGATGATGCGCTTGCCGAAGGCAGCGATGCGAGCTTTAGCCTAAAAGAGGTGCTGCATGGTCCGGCCTCGGACCCATTTGGCCGACAGAATCTTGTCGGTGGTTTGCGTCGTGCGATGGCAAAATGCGGCTATACCGACCTGAAGTCCTTCCAGAAGGTGGATCTGGCTGTGCGCTAGTCTGCACCGCCCACGCTGCCAGCCTCATCGAGGTTGACAGCGGACCGCTCTTTGCCTGTCGAAATGGTTTGCAGTACGGATGCCGCAATCACCACCGTGATAGCCAGCAGTTTCAAGGTACTAATGTGTTGCGCTAACAGAAGCCAACCAAAGAATGCGGCGAAAACGGGCTCGAGCGCGATCAGGATGGAAAAGGCGTTGGGCGCTAGCCCACGTAGGGCAATCAATTCGAGCGAATACGGCACCAGCGAACCCAGAATTCCGGTTCCTACAGCGAACCACAGGGTTTCGGTGGAACTGGCCAGGTTGCACGCGCCGCGTGCTCCGGCGGTCCCATTCGCGAATGCGAGGCCGCGAAAACAATAGCAAGATTGTACCGGCGACGAGCAGCCGTACCGCTGTGGTTCCCCAGGTGCCGCCATCGTCGAATAGATGGATGGCTAGTGCTGCACCGACCTGCAAAGAAATACACGAGCCGATGATGCACAGGACAGAAATGGGGTTTGCCGAACCCGTCATGGGCATGATTATTCCGCGTGCCTAAATCTCTCGTCTAGTCGGTGAACACCAGTCGGGGCGCTGCTAACCAGCAACCAGGCGCGGGGTGCAGACAAGCTTTAACAAGCTTGCGCATAAGCGCGCGTGTCGTCTGACTAGCTGGTGGGTTAAACTATGGGGCGTGACTGATGCAGCAACTCCACGTCCTGTCCTTGTCGTCGACTTTGGTGCGCAATATGCGCAGCTGATCGCGCGTCGTGTGCGCGAGGCGCAGATGTATTCCGAGGTCATCGCCCATGATGCCCCGATTGAACAGTTCCGGGAGAAAAACCCGGCCGCGCTGGTGCTCACCGGTGGCCCGAGCTCTGTGTATGCCGATGGTGCGCCGTCGTTGCAGCCTGAATTGCTGGAGCTGGGCGTTCCAGTATTCGGTATTTGCTACGGCTTCCAGGCGATGACGCACGCGTTGGGCGGCACCGTCGCCCAGACCGGTAAGCGCGAATATGGTCGCACCGATCTGACGCTTGCCGACGGTTGCGGCGTGTTGCACGAAGGTTTGGCGGATACGCACAAGGTGTGGATGTCGCACGGCGACTCTGTCTCGCAGGCACCGGAAGGCTTTGAGGTCACCGCAACTTCGGACGGCGCACCGGTGGCGGCATTTGAGTGTTTGGAAAAGAAGATGGCTGGCGTGCAGTATCACCCTGAGGTTTTGCACAGCCCTCACGGCCAGCAGGTGCTGGAACGCTTCTTGACGCAGGTTGCGGGATTGCAGCCGACGTGGACTCCAGGCGCTATTGCCGAGTCCCTGGTAGCAGATGTCCGGGCCCAGATCGGGGAAGGCCGCGCGATTTGTGGTCTGTCCGGTGGCGTGGACTCCGCGGTGGCCGCTGCACTGGTGCAGCGCGCGATTGGCGACCGGTTAACTTGTGTTTTCGTTGATCACGGTTTGCTGCGTTCCGGTGAGCGCGAGCAGGTGGAAAAGGACTTCGTCGCCGCGACGGGCGCCCGTTTGGTGACGGTCGATGAGCGTGAGGCATTCTTGCAGAAATTGGCTGGGGTGACCGATCCGGAGGCCAAGCGTAAGGCGATTGGTGCGGAGTTTATCCGTTCCTTCGAGCGCGCCGTGGCTGGCGTGTTGGATGATGCACCAGAAGGTGCCTCCGTGGACTTCTTGGTGCAGGGCACGCTGTACCCGGATGTGGTGGAATCCGGTGGGGGATCGGGTACTGCGAATATTAAATCGCACCACAACGTCGGTGGTTTGCCGGATGATGTGGAATTTGAACTCGTTGAGCCGCTGCGTCTGCTATTCAAAGATGAAGTCCGCGCCGTGGGTCGTGAACTGGGCTTGCCGGATGAGATTGTTTCGCGCCAGCCGTTCCCGGGCCCTGGTTTGGGTATCCGCATCATTGGCGAGGTTACCGCGGATCGCTTGGAAACCTTGCGTGCTGCCGACCTGATTGCCCGCGAAGAGCTGACGGCTGCCGGCATGGATGCCGAGATTTGGCAGTGCCCAGTGGTTTTGCTTGCCGACGTGCGCTCTGTCGGCGTGCAGGGCGATGGCCGTACCTACGGCCACCCGATTGTGCTGCGCCCGGTGTCCTCGGAAGATGCAATGACCGCCGATTGGACGCGCGTGCCATATGAGGTGCTGGAGACGATCTCCACGCGTATCACCAATGAGGTTGCGGAGGTCAACCGAGTGGTCGTCGACGTGACTTCCAAGCCACCAGGAACTATCGAATGGGAATAATCGCCAGAATCTAGTGCCTAGCGCAGCCCCGCTACACCAACTGTAGGTGTAGCGGGGCTGTTTTGCGTGCGGGGGATTGTTTATCAGCCTCAAGTGTTCGAACATGGTTGCTAGTTTAGAAAACCTGTGCCATACTGTCGCTATGATTCAAACAGGTATTCGTGCGCAGGAAGGGCAAAAGCGGCAAGAATCTGTAGCTGTTCTTGCCGACGTGCGTGCGGAGCGTGTGGCGGCATTGCGGAATAAAATTGCTGGTTTAGAGTCCGCAGCAAACTTAACTCCTGTTCAACAAAAACCGCGCCTGCTCAGCAATGATTCCGTTCCTGAAGGAAATGAATCTTCTGTAGGCCCATACCGTGTGGTGGAATTGTCCGGTCAGCTCGCTGGCGTTATTCCCGCCGGTGGGTTGCCGAAAAGCTCTGTGTCTCATTGTAATGATTGCCCTGCACTCGTCGCTGAACTTATCGCACAAATTAGCGCACAGGGAAAAACAGTCGCTATTGTGAACTGGTCAGAACTTTCCTTGGCGCAGGTCGCGGAAAGCGGGGATCTCTCAAAAATCATCACGGTTCCCAACCCGGGCAAAGAGTGGATAACGGTGCTCGGCGTGCTGGCAGAAGGTGTAGATGTGTTGATTTATCGCAGCCCTCGTACCCATACTTTGAGCCCTACGCAAGCACGCCCGCTACTGGCGAAAGTCCGCAAGGGTAGGGCGGCTGTGCTCACCGTTGGTGCACAAGTGCCCTCACCTGCGTTGACAATTAATGCTCAGGTGACTGGTTTTTCTGGCATCGGTTGTGGTACTGGGCGCATCAGAAATGCAGAAATTGCGGTCAGCTCCTACAGCAAAACCCACCGGAATGGGCCTGTCATGCTCACGTGTGGTGCGCGCTCCAGCGCCGTACCTAATACCGCCGGACCTGGCGTCGCAGTACCAGTCAGCGCAGTACCTGGCAGCGCCGAGCCACTACAGGCGGTGCAGTAAATGACTGCCACGGTTCCGTCTCGCATTCAGCCGGCAGCAGAGCGAAGCATTCGGTCTGCAGTAGAGAGACAACAGCATTCCCGCAGGGTAGATAACCGCATTGCCGTGTTGTGGTTTCCAGACTGGCCAGTGCAAGCCGCATTGCTGGAAGAAACCCGCCAGGCCATGAGCGCAGAAAGCCCGGCTATCGCATTGGCCAGCAACTATCGCATCACAGCGTGCTGCGATAAAGCCCGCGGTCATGGGGTGCGCCGTGGCATGAAACTGCGCGCAGCCCAAGCATTGTGCCCATCCATGGTGGTGCGTGATACCGACCCGCAACGTGACGGCCGCCTGTTTAGCGCCATTGTCGAGGAACTGGAGGATGTCTCTGCATCTCTTGAGGTGCTACGCCCTGGGATGGTTGCGCTGAACCTGACTGCCGCCACGCGTTTCTACGGCAGTGAACACGCTGCCTTGGAACATTTCATTGATGCTGCTGCACACGAGGGAATCGATGCCACCGCTGGGGCTGCCGACGAGCTACCCACTGCCATCATTGCTGCCCGGCACCGTGTACTTGGATCAGTTGTCCAGCCCTGTGCGTCCGCTGCATTCTTGCGGCAGCAACCATTGTCTGTGCTGCTCGCAGAACCCGCGCTGGGCTGTCAGAAAGACACCGTGGAAACCCTTGCTGGTCTGGGTATTTCCACCTTGGGGGAGCTTACTGAACTACCTACCACTGCGATTAGCACTCGCTTCGGCAGCGCGGGCCTGCACTGCCACCGCATCGCTAGCGCGCAACAGCAACGCAAAGTCGCTCCCGATGCAGCAGAGCTGGACCTGTCGGCTACCATCGCACCGGAAGAGCCCATCACGCGTGTTGATGAAGCCGCCTTTATTGCGCGCATGCTCGCCGACCAGGTGCACCAGCAACTGGCCGCACAGGGACTGAATTGTGTGCGCATCAAAATTGCGGCAGAAACTGACGACGGAACGACGATTTCTCAAGTCTGGCGCACCACCACGGCACTGACAGAACACGCCACCGCCGAACGGGTGCGCTGGCAACTCGATGGATGGCTTTCCAGCGGTGGGGCCGGGGCGATCGTGGAATTATCCCTGATTCCACTGGAAACCCAAACTCCGACAACCACCGGCTCCATCATTGAAGCCGATACTGCCGTGGAAGAAGAAACCACTACCACCGTGGTCTCCCGGCTGCAGTCCATATTTGGCTTTGATGCGGTGCAACAACCACACGCTGCTGGTGGCCGGGGAGTCGCCGAGCGTGTGCGCTTTCTGCCCTACGGGCAAGCCCCAGAAAATACCCCAGAACACGATAAACACACCACCGGCGTGATCGGCTCCATCCCTACACCATTGCCGACACGGCTTGGCGGCGGGCTAGAACATCCAGCTAGCTGGGTGCGTTTAGTCGATGAGTACGGCACTGAGGTGTTTGTCACTGTAGAAGCCGTGCTCAGCGCAGATCCCGTCGGTATGGCTTGGGGCAATAAGAGATTCCGTGTGCTTGGCTGGTCTGCGCCCTGGCCCGTGGATACCGGGTGGTGGGACAGTGAGACGGAAGCAGAGGAGCAGCGACTCGCGCGGATGCAGCTCGTCGGCAAGAGCCCTGGTGATAAGTACCCGAAAGCTTGGTTGTTGGTGTGGTGGCGCCGCAGCTGGCGCATCGAGGCTATGTACTGAGGCTATGTATTAAGGCTGTGTATTAGTGCAAAATATCGATGACCAGCCGCGTCGGCCCGCGCAAAACTTGCACAGAAAAGGGTTGTTTCATGTCCAGCGCCAAGAAATACTGCGAACGGCCATCATGCATGCCACCAGGGATGAAATCCTTAATAACACCCAGCTCTTGCTCTGATTCACTAGCCGAATCGTTGGCTTTGTCGATGAGTTTGTCCAAATCTGGGCCGGAAAGCTTCTTGTCAATGGTCTCTGGCCGCACCGTGCCGTCGATATTGATATTCAGTGCAACGAGATGATCAATCTCTACAGGCCTGCCTGAGCCCTGGTGGAAAGGCTGCTCGGTATACGAGACATACCAGCCCGGCATCCCATTACCTGCCATCTCAAACACGATGCGGTCGAAGCCATCATGGCCAGCCATGCGAATATCGGTGATAGCAAGCTCAGCAGGGGCTTCTACACGTTCTGTCTTTGGCGCACCATCGGCATCACCCAGAGCCGTCAATCCCGCGGGTGCAGAATGCTCGGGCTGAGGTGACGCCGGAGTTTGTGGCGGCTGGGAAGGGGCAGTCGAGACCGAACTAGCCGTGGAATCTGCATTCCGCGGATCATGTGCACCCGCCAAATGCGTATCTGGGTTACGCAGATCATAAGCAGCTGAATTTGCACTGTCCCTCACGCCTGCAGCCGCTGCATCCGTATTGGTAGGAGAAGAATACCCAGCGTGGGTGTCCCCAGCAGCGCCAGAACCAGAATCCGTGTTCGCGCACGCACCCAGCAGCAAGCTACTTACCACCACGATGGCAAGGCTTGTTTTGCGCTGCTGAAAGGAAAACATAACCAACACCGTAGCCGTTTCCGCACGTCGGTTCCAAGGTAACGGTGGTAGAAAAACAAAGAGATAAAAAGACTCAACCAAGTCGTTACACAATTGTGTTCTAGGCTAGATGGCATGACTGAGTCGCAGAAAACTGCATCGCAATCCCAAGCCCCACGTTGTTCCGATGTACAGGTAGAACCCATGCCGGGTACAGCCAAACGCGACCGTATGTATGTCATTTTTGAATGGCCCGCCGGCTGGAGTCACGATGTGCTCGACGGCGATACCTTCGGTGTGCAGCTTTCCGCGCAAATCAAAGCGCACCTGGGTTCTGGTGTGGGGTTTCAACTTATCCGTAAACCCGGCCGCGCCGGGCACCAGATGCCGCAACGCCATCGTGCATACCTGGTGTATCCGGAGCAAGCCTATGCAGAACTGCTCTATCTCGACGGGCCGGAAGATATTCTGCAGTTGGATCTGACAGGACCCGGCAATAATCAGCAGTTCGGAGCCCGCCCCAGCCACGATCC
The DNA here is from genome assembly GCF_041224285.1 of Corynebacterium drakensteinense. Classification (NCBI taxonomy): domain Bacteria; kingdom Bacillati; phylum Actinomycetota; class Actinomycetes; order Mycobacteriales; family Corynebacteriaceae; genus Corynebacterium; species Corynebacterium drakensteinense. The sequence continues at coordinate 1,099 of NZ_JAXOFP010000003.1, read as the reverse complement.
GCTGGTGCTGGTGTGCACCCATGCCAAGCGGGATGTCTGTTGCGCGGTGAAAGGCCGCCCACTGGCTGCGCATTTAGATCAGCAATCGCCGAACCCTGACGTGGTTTGGGAAACTTCACACACCAAAGGCCACCGTTTCGCCCCAGCGATGTTGTTACTGCCTTGGGGGTATAGCTTCGGTCGAATGAATGAACACGCAGGCGAGCAGTTGGTCGCTAGCGCTCTAGAAGGGAAGTATTTTCATCCCGCCAACCGGGGCCGCGGGCTGTACGACGAGCCCAGCCAGGCCGCAGAGGTCGCCGTCGCTGGCCAGCTAATCGGGGCAGGAGAAACACTGTATTACCAGGATCTTGTCTCTGCGCAGCAGGTAGAAACTCTTGACGACGACGCTGCCGTGGTGGAAGTCTGCCACCGTGATGGACGAGCGTGGCACGTGACGCTGGCCCAAGAGCTTTTCGACGGCGTTGTGGCTTCCTGCGGGAAAAACCCTGCGACGAAGCCGGGCTGGGTAGTTACTGGTATGACGATGTCTTCTTGATGACTGTCATCTTGATGACTTTTACGGGCACAGGTTCCACGGTTATTTCCTGCCGGTTATTTCACTTCTTTTCCGAATGTGGTTGCGATTTTCCGTGCGGTTTCTTTGGCGAAGGGGCCGACTCCAGTGATCGTTGCTGACCCGGGGCCAGTCCAGTCACCGTAACCGACTAAGTGTAGATCGGCATATTTTGGAGTCGTGCCATTGAGCAGATGCCTAATCGGGTTCAGCGCGGGTCGGAAACCGGTGCACCAGATCAGATGTTCGGCGCTGACTTCATCGAGAGAGTCAAACATTGGCGTTGCCTGCAACCGCCCGGAATCACGAGCCTCGCGCACTTTCGGCAGGGCGACGATGTCGCCCAGGTTGCTATCAGCCCCAGGGTCTTCGTCGCCACGTTGCAGGGCTAGGGTTCGTTTTCTATTGCGGCGAAATGAAGTGTCCCAGGTTTTGTTCCGTTTGAGTAGATGGGAAAATCTGGAACATGCCCAAAAAATTTGACCAGGATGCAAAGGACCGCGTGGTCCGTCTCGTGGAAGACCGCATCTTGGCGGAAAATAT